>NZ_BCUA01000024.1 GCF_001591045.1 Sphingopyxis granuli NBRC 100800
GGCTTTCGCCGGGGAACAGTTCCTGACTTGCCTGAAGGGTGTATATGCCGATCGAGTCCGGGATGACGGAATTTGGGGAACGCTCGCCGCCCCTTTAAAACCGCTCCGTCAGAAATCGATCTGCGTCCGCAGTCCGAACGTATCCGCCGAATAATCGCGGTCGCCCGCCGCCGTCGCGATGCGTGCGTCGTCGATCCACAGCCTGCCGTAGTTGGCGGTGATGCGGACATAGTCGATCGGTGCCCAGACCAGCCCGACCAAGGCCGCTCTCTGCCGTCCCCCGGCGATGCCCGCATCATTGAGGTCGAGATGGTCGTACCGCGCGTTCACTTCGAACGCGCCGATCCCGCCCGCGGTGATCGGGCTGGACGGTTTCAGCCGGTCGAAGGCGCCGTCCTTATAGGTCCGGCTCTCGCCCGTCAGCACCATACCGACCTCCGCATAGCCGCCGAAGAAGGTCGGATCGGGAAGCCCTGGCCGCCGCACCGTCTGCCAGAAGGTTTCGCCCGCGGCATGGAAAGGCCCCGACAACAGCGCCGCCTCCAGCCCCAGCCCGCGCTCGCCGGTAGCCGCGATCGCGCCGGTATCGACCAGCCGGACGTCGGTGGTGTGCGCGAACGGGCGCGCGCGATAACGGGTCGTCGCCGCGGAATCGTTGAAGTCGCGCCAATGCGCCGACCCGCCGAGATGAAGTTGCGTGTCGCCGAACTTCGGCATCCACACGGCGCGGCCGTCGACGCCGAAACTGTTGTTGGCATCGTCGAGCAGATCGTTGGCATTGTCGCCGAAGACGCCCGCCTGCGCGAGGAATGCCTTGCCCTTATACTGCGCCGACAGCCCCAGACGGCGTTCGAATCCGAACGCCTGGGTGAAGGCGGCACGCTCCATGACGCTGGTGAACAGGTCGCTCGTCATCTCGTCGAGCGACCAGAAGGGTTTGACCTGCCCCACCGTGACCGACAGCGGTCCGGGACCATAGGTGAGGTAGACGTCGGTCAGTTCCACCGAACCGTTCGCCAGATCCGCCTCGATCCGATAGGAGAAACCGCCCGGAATCTTGCCGTCGACGCCCAGATAGACACGGCGGAATTCGCTCCCGATACCACCGCGGTTCCCGGTTGCGCCGGGCGTGTCGATGCCCGCAACGTCGATCTGCACCCGCCCGCGCGGCTTGAAGCTCCACCCGTCGGCATTGCCGATCTCGGGCGCGCCCTTCCACGTCGTCACCGGTGCGGCGGATGCCGCGGGGGCCGGTGCGGAGGCGGAAGGCGACGCGCCCGGCGATCCCGCGTCCGCCGCATCGAGCCGCGCCTCCAGCCTCTCCACCTGCGTCCGCAGCGCGGCAAGTTCCGCGCGGAGCGCCGAAGCCTCGTCGGCGGTCATGGCCTGGGCGTGCGCGGTTGCAGGCAGACAAAGCATCGTGGTCGCGAGCAGGGCCGCTGGACAGGCGAGGCGCATCGAAATCGCTCCATTGCGAAAGGGTGGCTATTCGGGGGGGCCGTATGACCGATAGATGACAGTTGCACGTCATTTGAATGACATTTCGATGAATATCGCCCTTGTGTCCTTCCCCCTTGCCAGCACGGCCCGAACGGCTAAGGACATCCCCGTTTTCTTCCGCAACGCTTCGCGGACGGCTCAATTCAGGAGATCATCATGGCGATCAAATTCGACGGACGTGTAGCCATCGTCACCGGCGCCGGCGGCGGGCTGGGCCGCGCCTATGCGCTCGAACTCGCGCGGCGCGGCGCAAAGGTCGTCGTCAACGACCTCGGCGGCGCGCGCGACGGCACCGGCCATTCGGACGCCGCGCTGCAGGTGGTCGAGGAAATCCGCGCCGCCGGCGGCACCGCCATGTCGAACGGCGGCAGCGTCACCGAATATGAACAGATGGTCGAAATGGTCGCCAAGGCGAAGGAAGAATGGGGCGGCGTCCACGTCCTGATCAACAACGCCGGCATCCTGCGCGACAAGAGCTTCGCGAAGATGACGATGGACGACTTCGACCTCGTCGTGAAGGTTCACCTGCTCGGCAGCGCCAACGTCACCAAGGCGTGCTGGGACATCATGCGCGACCAGGCCTATGGCCGCATCCTGATGACCGCCTCGTCGACCGGCCTCTACGGCAATTTCGGCCAGGCCAATTACGGCGCGGCGAAGCTCGGCCTGGCCGGCCTGACCAAGACGCTGCATCTCGAAGGCGCGAAATACAACGTCCGCTGCAACACGATCGCCCCGGTCGCGGGCACGCGCATGACCGAGGATATCTTCCCGCCCGAACTGTTCGAGAAGTTCACGCCCGAAAACGTCGTGCCCGCCGCGCTGTTCCTCGTCAGTGAGGACGCCCCGACCAACATGATCGTCGGCGCGGGCGCCGGGGCCTTCCATGCCGCCTATGTCACCGCCACGCCGGGCGTCGCGCTGCCCGAGGACGAGCGCACGCCCGAGGGCATCGCCGCGGCATGGGAGAAGATCATCGACCGCAACGGCGAAATCGTCCCGCAATCGGGCAGCGAGCAGTCGATGATCGTGATGAAGGCGTTGCAGGCGCTGGGCTGACGCGAAAAACCCTCCCTGTCGCATGGCGATGGGGAGGCCGCAGCGCTTCACCGTATTGACACACTAACACGCTCATGCGATAACCGTCGCGGGGCAAGGGGATCGGACGAAAGGACGACCCCGATGTATAGTGAAAGCGACCTGCAAGCCGCGGTCGATGCGAAGGTGTTGACGCCGGAAGCCGTTCAGGCTTTTCGGTCGCATGTCGCATCGGTGCGCGACGCCCCCGGAGCGGACGAGGAATCCTTCCGCCTCATCACCGGATTCAACGATATTTTCGTCAGCATCGCGGCGGTCATCCTGCTCGTCGCGGTGGGCTGGATCGGCGAATCGATCCACACGGCGCTCGCGGGCGCCTTCGTCGCGGCGTCGGCGTGGCTGCTCGCCGAATATTTCACCCGGCACCGCCGGATGGCGCTCCCCAGTATCGTGCTCGTCCTCGCCTTTTCGGGCGGCGTCTGCGCGGCGATGCTCGGTTTCTTCTTTCGGCACGGCGAGGCGCTGTTCGGTCCGCGTCTCGGCGACACGGCCGGCGCCCTGCTGATCGGCGGCATCGCGCTCGTCACCGCGGCGGCGACCTGGCTGCACTGGAAGCGCTTCATGGTGCCGATCACCGTCGCCGCCGGCACCGCCGCGCTCGCCGCGACGGCGGTCGCGCTGATCCTGTCGGTCGTCGGCAGCTTCGGGTCGCCCGACCTGGTGATGGCGCTGGTGCTGGTCGCGGGGCTCGGCGTCTTCGCGCTCGCCATGTGGTGGGACCGCAGCGACCGCACGCGCACGACGCGCCGCAGCGACGTCGCCTTCTGGCTGCACCTGCTCGCGGCGCCGATGATCGCGCACCCAATCTTCCATCTGCTCGGCGTGACGCAGGGCGACGATATTTCCAGCGCCGCCGCGGTGATGGTCGTCGGCATCTATGTGCTGTTCGGGCTGATCGCGCTGGCGGTCGACCGCCGCGCGCTGCTCGTTTCGGCGCTCGCCTACGTGCTCTTCGCGCTGACCCAGCTTTTCCGCACCTTCGGCGCCGTCGAACTCAACGTCGCGCTGACCGCCTTCGTGATCGGATCGGCGCTGCTGCTGCTTTCCGCCTTCTGGCAGAACGCCCGCGCGGTGATCGTCGCGATGCTGCCCGCCGGGCTGGCGGAACAGCTTCCCGCTACGATCCGCCCACAACCAGCTTCATAAGCTTGCGCTCGACGGGGGCGAGCACATTCGTCAGCTCGTCCCCGCGCTTCAGCACCGCCCCGCCCTCGGACACCAGCGCCCACATGCCCTGGCGGCTCCGCAAGGCGGGGCGTTTCTCTATGCGATATTCGGGACGCTCGGCGCTGCGGCGAAAGGCGGAGAAGATCGCGACGTCGTGATGGAAGTCCATCGCATAGTCGCGCCACTTCCCGGCCGCGACCATGCGGCCGTAGAGATCGAGGATGCGGGTCAGTTCGTGCCGGTCGAACACCGTCTGCCGCGGAGCGGCGCGACCGGCGAAGGGGAGCGGCGTGACCGTCCCCATCAGGCGCTTTTCCGACCTCCCTTGCGCCGCGGCGCATTGTCCTCGGCCCCGTCGGCATCGCGTTCCGCGATCAACGCGGCGAGCTGCTTCTGAAGCTGGTCGAGCTGGCACTGGAGCAGCTCGATCTTCTGCGTAGCCGGATCGAAGGTTTCGCTGCACGGCGTGCCATAGGGCACGAACTCGCGCGCATATTCGGTCGCATCGACCAGCGTCGAGCGCGCCGGAATGCCGACCATCACCGCGCCCTCGGGCACGTCCCTGGTCACCACGGCGTTGGCGCCGACACGCGCGCGCGCGTTGACGACGACCGGCCCCAATATCTGCGCGCCCGATCCGACGATGACATCGTCGCACAGCGTCGGGTGCCGCTTGCCGCCGATGCCGTTGGCGGGATCGGTGCCGCCCAGCGTCACGTCCTGATAGATGGAGACATTGTCGCCGATCTCCGCCGTTTCGCCGATGACGACGCCAAAGCCGTGATCGATGAACAGATGGCGGCCGATCGTCGCCCCCGGGTGGATATCGATCCCGGTCAGCCAGCGCGCCAGATGATTGACGAAGCGGGCGAGGAAGAACAGGTCGGCCTCGAACAACCAGTGCGCGATGCGGTGCATGCCGACCGCGAGCAAGCCCGGATAGAGCAGGATTTCCCAGCGGGTCCGTGGCGCGGGGTCGCGCGCCTTGATCGAATCCAGATAGGCGACGAGCCCGTTGAACATCGCATTTTTCCCCTGCGACCCTGTCTTGTTCGCGGCAAGATAGAGGTTCGGCGGGCGCATTTCCACCCCCGGCGCCGCACTTTCGTCAGCGGCCCAGAAGCCCGATCCGGAAAAGCAGCAGTTCCTCGCGGCGCCAGCGGCGCTCGCCCCCATGCGCGGCGATCGCCCCAGCCCAGCGATCAAGCATCAGCAGCGCGCGATGACCGACGGCGGCCCGCGACGGTCGCGGACGGTCGCGGGCATCGGCGAACAGCCGGTGCGCCGCCTCCGCTTCGCCCTGCAATGTCGCTGCCCAGACGAGGCCCCAGCGCTCACCGCCGCCGCCGCCCGACAGAGCGAAAAGCGCCGTGCCGAAGTCGCACGCGGCCGCGCTCCGTACCGCACCATCGTCGGCAAGCAGCAGCGCCTCGGCGGCATCGGGAAGCGCGCCAAGCCCGGCCTTCCCCGCCCAGTCCGTCTGCAGTTCGGCGAGCAGCGGCTCGCCCTTCGGCAGCGCGGTCGGGTCGTTTTCGAGCGTCGCCATCATGTCGCGCCACCAGGCGAGCTTGATCTGCGCGATCAGCGGCTCGCGCGCATCGCGGACCAACTTGCCCAGCCGCTCGGCCAGCGCCCACAGCGCCGTCATCGCGGCGCGGCGGTCGCGCGGCACGGCGACCATGACGCGCGGATCGCGCAGGTCGGGATAGAGGCTTGCCTCGGATTCGTCGTCGCCGGTCATGTGCGGCGCGCTATCATTTCAAAGCCGTCATTGCGACCTCGACACACTCATCGCTTGCCGCCCGACCGTCGCCCCGCCTCCGCGCGGGCGACGGTCATGGCAAAGATGCGGTCAACCGCGGTTGCACGCGGCCTTCACCGCCGCGATCACGCGCGGCGTGTCGACCAGCGCCGCCTTTTCGAGATTGGCAGCATAGGGCAGCGGCACATCCTCGTCGGTCACACGCATCACGGGCGCATCGAGATCGTCGAAACCCTGCTCCATCGCGACCATCGCCAGTTCGCTGGCGATCGAGCAGGTCGGCCAGCCTTCCTCGACGACGACCATGCGGTTCGTCTTCTTCAGGCTGGCGAGCACCGTCGCGGTGTCGAGCGGGCGCAGCGTGCGCAGGTCGATGACCTCTGCGTCGATGCCCTCGCCCGCCAGCGCCTCAGCCGCCTCGAGCGCGAGCCCGACGCCGATCGAATAGCTGACGATGGTAACGTCATTGCCTTCGCGCATGATCCGCGCCTTGCCGATCGGCAGCACATAATCCTCGACGTCGGGAACCTCGAAGCTGCGGCCATAGAGCAACTCGTTCTCGAGGAAGACCACCGGGTCCTCGCTGCGGATCGCGGCCTTGAGCAGCCCCTTGGCATCGGCCGCGTCATAGGGCGCGATCACGATCAGGCCGGGGACGCTCGCATACCACGGGGCATAATTCTGGCTGTGCTGCGCCCCGACGCGCGACGCGGCGCCGTTGGGGCCGCGAAACACGATCGGACAGCGCATCTGTCCACCCGACATGTAATTGGTCTTTGCCGCCGAGTTGATGATGTGGTCGATCGCCTGCATCGCGAAGTTGAAGGTCATGAACTCGATGATCGGACGCAGTCCGCCCATCGCCGCGCCGGTGCCCAGCCCGGCAAAGCCATATTCGGTGATCGGCGTATCGACGACGCGCCGCGCCCCGAACTCGTCGAGCAGCCCCTGCGTGACCTTGTAGGCGCCCTGATATTCGGCGACCTCCTCGCCCATCACGAAGATGCGGTCGTCGGCGCGCATTTCCTCGGCCATAGCATCGCGCAGCGCCTCGCGGACGGTGAGCTTGACCATCGCGGTGCCGGCGGGAATGTCGGGGTCCGCGACCTGCGCCTTCGCCTTGACGGCAAGCTGATCGGTGCCCGATTCGGCCTTCTTCGGCGCCTCCGCGCTCTCGCTCTTCGCCTCGGCCGCCGTCGGCGCCTGTTCCGCGGGAGCGGGGGCGGGGGCAGGCCCAGTTGCCGGAGCGGCCTCCTCCCCCTCGCCCGCGATCAGCGCGATCACCGTGCCGACCTTCACATTGTCGGTCCCTTCGGCGATCAGGATCTGCGCGACCGTGCCTTCGTCGACCGCTTCATATTCCATCGTCGCCTTGTCGGTCTCGATCTCGGCGAGAATGTCGCCCGACTTCACTTCGTCGCCTTCCTTGACGAGCCATTTGGCGAGCGTGCCTTCTTCCATCGTCGGCGACAGCGCCGGCATCTTCAGTTCGATCGCCATCTCAATATTGCTCCACCAGCACATCGGTATAAAGGTCGGAAAGCTCCGGTTCCGGCGCGCTTTCGGCGAAGTCTGCGGCCTCGTTCACGACCTGGCGGATTTCCTTGTCGATCTCCTTGATCTTTTCCTCGCCGATCCCGGCATCGAGCATCAGCTTCTTCAGCCCCTCGATCGCGTCCGACTTGTCGCGCACCGCCTGCACCTCTTCGCGGCTGCGGTATTTGGCGGGGTCGGACATCGAGTGGCCGCGATAGCGATAGGTCTTGAGTTCGAGCAGGATCGGTCCCTTGCCCGCGCGCACCCATTCGAGCGCCGCCTCGGCCGCGCCGCGCACCGCGAGCACGTCCATGCCGTCGATCTGCATGCCGGGAATGCGGAAGCTCTCGCCGCGGCGATAGAGCTGATCCTCGGCCGACGAGCGGTTGACTGACGTGCCCATCGCATACTGGTTGTTCTCGATCACGAAGATGATCGGCAGCTTCCACAGCTCGGCCATGTTGAAGCTTTCGTACACCTGACCCTGGTTCGCGGCGCCGTCGCCGAAATAGGCCATGGCGACGCCGCCGTCGCCGCGATATTTGTGCGCGAAGGCAAGACCGGTACCGAGCGCGACCTGCGCGCCGACGATGCCGTGACCGCCATAGAATTTATGCTCGACGCTGAACATGTGCATCGAACCGCCCTTGCCGCGCGAAATGCCCGCGGCGCGGCCGGTCAGTTCGGCCATGATCACCTTGGGATCGATGCCATAGGCGAGCATGTGGCCATGGTCGCGATAGCCGGTGATGACGCTGTCCTTGTCGCCGTCGAGCGCCGATTGCAGGCCGACCGCGACGGCCTCCTGCCCGATATAGAGGTGACAGAAGCCGCCGATCAGGCCGAGGCCGTAGAGCTGGCCGGCCTTCTCCTCGAAACGCCGGATGAGCAGCATCTCGCGATAGAATGTCTCGAGTTCCTCCGGTGTCGCCTCATAGGGGGCGGGATCGCGCGGTGTTTCGCGGTTGGACGTGGGGGCTGGGGTGGATGCAGTTTTTTTTGGCGCGGCAGTCTTGCGCGCAGGTGCTTTGGCCAAGGCGGTTTCCTTTGCGTTTAGCCGTTACGGCAAGGCCTCCTATAGGACTGCCCAGCCATGATTGGCAACGCCCGCTTCGGGCCGCCCGATATGCCTTTCCGGGTTTCTCCGTCCCGTCGGGACGTCTAGGTCTGTGACCTAGGGCTTTTCCGATCCGTCCATCGGAATGATCACCTCGTCCTGGTGATTGACGCCCAGTTTCTCGCGCACATATTCGTCCGCCAGATCGGGGTCGACGCGCCGGCGATCGAGCAGGTTGACGCGGTTCTGCAGTTCGTTCTGCTTCTTGGCCAGTTCGCTCAGCACGACGCGCTTCTTCTCGACCGACTGGCTGTAGTCGCCCCAGGCGTAGAGCCCGGTCGGACCGAAGATGATATAGCCGATCATCGCCAGCACCGCGATCAGCGCCACGGCGGGACCGACGGCCCGGCTCATCGACTTGCGGAATTTGTGGCGCTGCGTCATTCGGGCGTTGAATCACAAGTGATTCCAGACGTCAAGCGGCATGATGCGATCCTCCTCCGCCTTCGGACGAAACAGGCGGGAACCGGGCTTGCGCGGGGCAAAAGCCTGTGGGAAGACGCCCGAAATGAGCAGCCATCACGATGATCGCGTCCGCGAACAGTTCGGCCCGACCGCCCGGTCCTATGTCACCAGCGCCGTGCATGCGACGGGGGACGATCTTGCGCGGATCGCCGCGCGCGCCGCGGCGTTGCGTCCGCGGCGCGCGCTCGACCTCGGTTGCGGCGGAGGCCATGTCGCCTATGCGATCGCGCCGCACGCGGGTGCCGTCACGGCGTGCGACCTGTCGTCCGACATGCTCGCGGCGGTCGAAGCCGAAGCCGCGCGGCGGCAGATCGGCAATATCGAGACGATCGTCGCCTCGGCCGAAGCCCTGCCCCTTCCCGACGGCGGCTTCGATTTCCTCGCCTGCCGCTTTTCGGCCCATCACTGGCGCGACGCCGAGGCGGGGCTGCGCGAAGCGCGGCGCGTGCTGGCGCGCGGGGCCCCGGCCCTGTTCATCGATATCGTGTCCCCCGGCGAAGCCGCGCGCGACACGCACCTTCAGTCGGTCGAGCTATTGCGCGATACATCGCATGTCCGCGATTATTCCCAGGCCGAATGGGCCGCGATGCTGACGCGCGCCGGCTTCTCGGTCGGCGCCGTCGTCACGGCACGGCTGCGAATGGATTTCGCCGACTGGACCGCGCGCATGCGAACGCCGTCCGTCCAGGTCGAAGCGATCCGCGCGTTGCAGGCAGCGGCGAGCGATACGGTCGCGCGCCATTATGCGATCGAGGCCGACGGCTCCTTCACGATCGACATGGCGCTGTTCGAAGCCGCGTAGCTCAACCGAAGATCGACGCACCCGGATAGCGCGCCATATCGCCCAGTTCCTCCTCGATGCGGATGAGCTGGTTGTATTTGGCGAGCCGGTCGGACCGCGCGAGGCTGCCGGTCTTGATCTGGCCGCAGTTGGTCGCGACCGCGAGGTCGGCGATCGTCGCATCCTCGGTCTCGCCCGAACGGTGCGACATCACCGCCGTGTAGCGCGCGCGATGCGCCATATCGACCGCGTCGAGCGTCTCCGACAGCGTGCCGATCTGGTTGACCTTGACGAGCAGCGAATTGGCGAGCCCGCTCTTGATCCCCTCTTCGAGGCGCGCCGGGTTGGTGACGAACAGGTCGTCGCCGACAAGCTGGCACCGGTCGCCGATCAGATCGGTCAGCGCCTTCCAGCCGGTGAAATCATCCTCGCTCATCCCGTCCTCGATCGACTTGATCGGGTAATCCCTGACCAGCGCCGCGAGATAATCGGCCATTTGTTCGGGGGTCAGCGACAGGCTTTCGCCGCTGATCTCATATTTGCCGCCCTTGAAGAATTCGGTCGCGGCGCAATCGAGCGCCAGCACGACGTCGCTGCCCAGCTTGAACCCGGCCTGCTCGACCGACGCGGCGATGAAGTCGAGCGCGTCGCGCGTCGAGGCGAGGTTCGGGGCAAAGCCGCCCTCGTCGCCGACCGCGGTCGCGAGCCCCTTTTGCGCGAGCCCCTTCTTCAGCGTGTGGAAGATTTCGCTGCCCCAGCGCACGGCATCGGCGATGCTGCTCGCGCCGACCGGCATGATCATGAATTCCTGCACGTCGATCGGATTGTCGGCATGCTCGCCGCCGTTGATGATGTTCATCATCGGCACCGGCAGGGTACGCGCCGACACGCCGCCGACATAGCGGTAGAGCGGCAGGCCGCGCGCATCGGCCGCGGCCTTCGCGGCGGCCAGGCTGACGCCCAGGATCGCATTGGCGCCGAGGCGACCCTTGTTCGGCGTGCCGTCGAGGTCGATCATCGCCATGTCGAGGTCGCGCTGATCCTCGGCCTCCATGCCGATCAGCGCCTCGGCGATCTCGCCGTTCACCGCCGCGACGGCCTTGGTCACGCCCTTGCCCAGATAGCGCGCCTTATCGCCGTCGCGCAGTTCGACCGCCTCGTGCGCGCCGGTCGAGGCGCCCGAGGGCACCGCGGCGCGGCCGAAGCTGCCGTCCTCCAGCAGCACATCGACTTCGACGGTGGGATTGCCGCGGCTGTCGAGGATTTCGCGGCCGTGGATGTCGATGATCGCGGTCATGGGTCGGGTCCTGTTGAAAAGGCCATCGCTGGCCGGATGAGGAAGGCGCCCGCCTGTTATCGACGCCGCGCCGGCAAGGCAACCGGTGCCGCGGGAATTTTCGCGGGAAATTCGCGGCGCTATGGAACCATTCGGCGCGCCTTGCTATATAGTGGGGACAGGATCATCGACGGCACGGCAGGCGTGGCGTTCGACACAGATGAAGAGGATGACGTGATGGCCAAAGCCGCTACTCCCGCGACGAAAAAGGCTGCTCCCCGCGCCAAGGCACCGGCAAAGGCCGGTGCGACCAAGGCTGCCCCGGCTCGCAATCCCGCGACCGTGAAGGCGGCGAAGGACCATCCGATCCGCGATCAGCTTGCCGCGACGCGCGACACGATCAAGACCGAAGCCGGCAAGAAGGCCGCCTCGCTGAAGGACGAAGCGACGACGCTCGCCAACCAGGCATCGACGAAGGCCCGCGACGCGGCAACCAAGGGCAAGGACAAGGCCGCCGAAGCCGTCGGCAGCCTCGCCAAGATGCTCGAGGACAGCGCCGGTACCGTCGACAGCAAGTTCGGCAAGCAATATGGCGACTATGCCCGCTCGGCGGCCTCGACCGTCGCGGGCCTCGCCTCGACGCTCGACCAGAAGGACCTCGACGAACTCGCTGCTTCGACGCGCGATTTCGTCAAGAAGAGCCCGGCGGTTGCTGTCGGCGCCGCGGCGGTGATCGGTTTCGTTCTCGCCCGGATGCTGAAGGGCTCGAACAACGGCTGATCTGTCTTGCCGCCGCACGATCCCGACACGCCGCCCGCCTCCGATAGGCGCGCCTTCGATGGCGTAAGCCACGGTTACGCGCCCAACGGTCCCGCCGCGCCGCCGCCACCGGTGCCGCTCGAGGACATCGTCCGCGATGTCGTCGACAATCTGTCGACGACCGCCAGAGCGGAACTGGCGCTGCTCGAAGCACGCGGCGCGCTCGCCGGACACGGGGTCAAATGGGCGTCGGCTTGGGGTTTCGTCGCCGCCTGCGCGCTGCTCGTGGCGATGCTGGCGGTGGCGTTCGGCGCGATCCTGGTCCTCGCCCCGCACGTCGGACCGCTGCTCGCGACGCTGATCGTCTTTGCGTCGCTGATCGCGCTTGCGGGCTTCGCCGGCTGGCGCGCGAAGGTCAGCGTCGGCGATGTCAGGACGGCGCTGCGCCGCGATCTGATGCACGAGGGAGACGACGACTGATGCCCGCATCGCGCAACCGCCTGATCAACGCCGCGCGCCGGTCGATGATGCAGCGCGCGCAGCTGCGCCGCAAACTGGACGTGGCGCAGCAGGCCTTCAAACCGCAGGCGCTCGTCGATCGCGGCAAATATCGCCTGAGCGCTGCGGTCGACGACACCGCGCACGCGGTCCGCAAGCAGTTTCGCGACAACCGCCTGCCGATCACGCTGGCCGCCGTCGCCGGGCTCGCATGGATGTTTCGCGAACCGATCAGAACGTACGCCCCCACGGTCGGGCGCAAGGCACGCGATCTCGCGAACGCGCTCGCCGAACGACTGCGCCCCGCCGACACGGCCGCGGACGAAAGTGCACAGACGATGGAGAATGACGATGAAGCCCTTCGGTGAGACCGCCCGCGACGCGCAGGCGAAAGCGAATGAACTTGCGGAGAAAACCGCCGAAAATGCCCGCGCAACCGCCGAGGCGGCTAAGGCGCGCATCCAGGAAGGCTATGGCCGCGCCCGCGCGGCGACGAGCGAGCTCGCGTCCAAAGGCCGCGAACAGGCTGACGCGGCACGCGAGGCCGCTGAGCAAGCCTATGAGAAGGGCAAGGCCCAGGCGAAGCGTGCGGGCGGCAAGCTCAAGACCGTGGCCGAGGAACAGCCGCTTGCCCTGCTCGCCGGCGCCGCGGCGGTGGGGGCTCTGCTCGGCTCGCTGCTGCCGAACCGCGGGGATTCCGAATAGGCCGTCATCCGCACTGAGCCGGCGCGCTGAGCCGGGAGCGCCGAAGCAGGTCCGCGGTGGCCTGCTGCGACCATGGTGGCCCCTTGCCGTAACGGCGCGGGGCTGTTAGGGGCGCGCCCTTCCCTCCCCAGCGCTGCACGCCAAGGAATATAGACAATGAGCAAGCTGCACCTCGTCTTCGGTGGTCGCGTCAGCGATCCCCAGGGCCTCGATTTCGTCGACCTGAACAACCTCGACATCGTCGGCCTGTTCCCCGACTACAAGGCCGCCGAAAAGGCATGGCGCGCCGCCGCGCAGCGCACCGTCGACGACGCCGAGATGAAATATGTCGTCGTCCACCTGCACAAACTGCTGCAGCCCGACGCCGACGCCTGATCCGTCGTTCCGCCGCAAGCCGCGATCACTCGTTTCCTTTCCCACATCCGCCGTCTGCTCGGTCCACGCTAATCGTTTGCGGATTCGGCGACGAAGTGGCAGATGACCGGCGCTGGATCGGCGGGAAACGGGATATGCACTGGGGCGACACCGTAAAATCGAAGATCGAAACGGTCGGCTCCCTCGTTCTGGGAATCGATCCGGCGCCAGATCATGCGCCCTTGTCGCTGTGCGACCGGTCCGATCTGTTCCTGGAACGATACGTCACGGCCCTTCTCGACGGCGCGGAAGGCAAGGTCGGCTTCGTCAAATTCCAGTCGGCTCATTTCGAGGCGTTCGGCAGCGGCGGGGTGGCCAGCCTCGCACGATGCGTCGCGATCGCGCGCGAACGTGGGATGGCGGTGATCCTCGATGCGAAGCGCGGGGATATCGGATCGACCGCCGATGCTTACGCGCGCGCCTATCTGGTGCCGGGCGGCTCGGACCTTGAAGTCGACTGCCTGACGGTCAACCCGTTCCTGGGGCCGGAAACGCTCGAGCCCTTCGTCAATTGCGCCCGCGATTACGGCAAGGGGCTCTTCGTTCTCGTCAAGACCTCCAATCCCGGATCGGGTTGGCTTCAGGATCAAAGCGCGGACGGCGCTCCCGTGTCGGAGCGCGTAGCCGAAACCGTGGCCGAGTGGGCGGACGAAACCATCGGCGATCATGGGATAGGCGCGGTCGGCGCCGTCGTCGGCGCGACCTACCCGTCGCAGGGGCAACGATTGCGAACCGTCATGCCGCGATCGGCTTTTCTCGCGCCGGGCCTGGGTTTTCAGGGCGGGGACCCGCGCGCGACTTCCACCCTCGCGACGCCGACCGGGCCCGTGCTCGCTTCCGCCTCGCGCGGCGTCGGAGCCGTCGAAGATCGCAAGATGCCGCTCGATGCCTATCGCGCCTTGATCCAGAGCCGCCTTGACGGGTTTCGCCAGGCTCTCAACTCAGCCGCGATACACGCTTCCTTGCCGGGATGATGCGTCAGCGGAAATTGTCGGCGTAGGCCTGGATCTTCAGACGGCGCGTCGGCGTCGGGATGATTTCGACTTCCAGACCCTCGCGCGCGGCATAGGCGAGCGCCTCGTCGCGGGTCGCAAAGCCCAGGCGAAGCTGACGCTGCGTGTCGCCGCTGCCCGCCCAGCCCATCAGCGGATCGGCCTTGCGCGGTTCGGCGGGGGCGAACTCCAGCATCCAGCGCTGCGTTCCGGCGCGGCCTGACTGCATCGCATTCTTGGGCTTCTGGAAAATCCGCGCTTTCATGGTTCGTCCTCAACTGGTGCTGGTGCCGATGCCGCCGCCTTAGCCATTTGCGGCGCGCCCGGAAAGAGGGCTTATCGCGCATCGCGCCGCGCCTGCGCCGCCTTGGTGAGCAAGGTCGGCCGCGCGCTTGCCGGGTCGTCGGGCCAGCTGTGTTTCGGATAGCGTCCGCGCATCTCGCGCGCCACCTCGTGCCAGCTTCCTTTCCAGAATGAAACGATGTCGCGCGTCGTCTGGATCGGGCGATGCGCCGGCGAGGTCAGCGCGAGGACGAGCGGCATCGGCGGATCGCCGACGGTCGGATGGCGCGCGAGGCCGAACATCTCCTGCACCCGCACGCTGACCGTCGGTCCGCCCTCGGCGCCATAGTCGATCGCGTGGCGGCTGCCCGCCGGCGTCGCATAGTCGGCGGGCGCCAGCTTTTCGAGCAACTGCCGTGCCGGCCAATCGAGCAGGCCCGCCAACGCGTCGGCCAGCCGCCGGTCGCCGATGTCGCGCAGCCCCCGGCAATTGCCGAGCAACGGTTCGAGCCAGATGTCGAGGCTGTCGGCAAGCGCGGCCGTCGACAGCGCGTCGAGGCCGGCGAAAGAGGCCCGCTGGCGCAGCGCCTGCGATGCCGGACCCCAGCCGATCAGCCCGAGCCCCTTATCGCGCACCGCGGCAAGCCGCACCGCACCGTCGTCCTCGGCCCCGGCCTCGCGCGCCGTCCGGCCGCTTGTCAGCACAACCGCGCCCAACCGCCGTTCGCGGCGGTGGTCGACGCGGTCGGTATCGGCGTCGTAGCGGCTCGCCGTCTGCTGAACGATGCGGTCGGCGAAGATCGCCTCGACCTCGGCCGCGTCGATTGCCGCCGCGGCGAGGATGCGCACGCCCGCCGCATGCCCTTGCGCGTCGGCGATGGCGAGCCATTCGCTACCCGCGAGCGGATCGACAGGATCGATGCGATAGGCGCGCCCGCCGACGCCCAGATATTCGCCGCGCTGGCCAGCGCGCCGGCGCGCGACGCGGTCAGGCCAAGCCGTCGCGATCCAGCCGCCGATCGAGCGCGTTTCGCTCGATCCGGATGGCTCCGCCAATCGTTCGCCCAGCGCGGCAAGGCGCCGGACCAGACGTATCGCGCCCTCGGCGCGGTCGCCCCTCATCGCCTTCCAGCGGCCGAGCCGCGCCTCGATATCGACGCCGCGACCGCCGAGCCCCGGCTCGGTAAGCAGCACCGCGAGCCGCGCCGCGAGACCGGCCTCGCCCGCCCCTGCCGCGTCGAGCAGCATGTGCGCGAGAGGCACCGGCAACGGTACGGCCGCGAGCGCCTGACCATGCGGCGTGATGCGCCCGTCGTCGCCGAGCGCATCGATCGCCTGCAATCGCCCCTTTGCTTCGGCGACGGCGGCCGGCGACGGCGGATCGAGCCAGCCGAGCTGCCGCGGATCGACGATGCCCCAGCTCGCGCAATCGAGCACGACCGGCATCAGGTCGTTCTCGTGGATCTCGGGCGGGTCGAACGGCGGCATGCCCGCGGTCGCCGCCGCTTCCCACAACCGATAGGCAACCCCCGGCCCCTGACGCGCCGCGCGCCCCGCACGCTGGGTCGCCGATGCCTGGCTTGCCCGTTCGGTGACGAGCCGCGCGATCCCCGCCGCCTTGTCGAAACGCGGGCGGCGCGACAAGCCGGCGTCGATGACGATGCGCACGCCGTCGATGGTCAGGCTGGTCTCCGCGATGCTCGTCGCGAGGATCAGCTTGCGCGCGCCATCGGGGTCGCGCACAAGCGCCTTGCGCTGCTGCGCCGGGTCGACCTGCCCATGGAGGCGATGGACGACGAGAGGCAGGCCGGCCGCCTCGACCGCCGCCGCGGCGCGCTCGATGTCGGCAGCGCCGGGCAGGAAGGCGAGCATGTCGCCCTCCGGTTCGTCGGCCATCGCCTGCCGCACCGTCGCCAGCAGCGATGCTTCGAGCCGATCCTCGGCACGGCGGCCGACATGCCGCAGGTCGAGCGGCCAGCTTTTCCCCTCGCTCCGGATCACCGCCGCGTCGCCGAGCAGGGCGCTAAAGCGTGCGCCATCGAGCGTCGCCGACATGGCGACGAGACGCAGGTCGTCGCGCAGCCCCTGTTGCGCGTCGATGGCCAGCGCGAGCGCGAAATCGCCGTCGAGGCTGCGTTCGTGGACCTCGTCGAACAGCACCGCCGACACGCCCTGAAGCTCCGGGTCGGCGAGGATGCGATTGCGGAACAGGCCGGGGGTCATCACCAGCAGCCGCGTCGCGGGCGACTGGCGGCTGTCGAGCCGCGTCGCATAGCCGACGAGCCCACCGACCGCGGCGCCCATTTCCTCGGCGATCCGTTCGGCCGCGGCGCGCGCCGCGAGCCGGCGCGGCGAAAGCAGCCATATCGCGCCCTTGCACCACGGTTGGTCGAGCAGGGCGGGCGCGACGCGCGTCGTCTTGCCCGCACCGGGCGGCGCGACGACGACAGCATTGGGTTTCAGGGTCAGCGCCGCCAATATGTCGGGCAGCACCGCGTCGATCGGCAGGATCGTCGACCCGCGCGTCATCCCCGGTTCAATAGGCGCGGGCGACCGCGAAGGCGACGGCTTCGGTCAGCGCCGCCTTGGCCCGGCTGGCACGGAAGCCGCCGATCGCATCGACCGCGCGCTGGCCGTAGTGACGCGCCCGCGCCAGCGTGTCGGCAATCGTGTCGTGCTTCAGCAGCAGCGCGGTCGCATGGGCGAGGTCGTCGTCCGAGGTCCGGTGGCCGACGATCGCCTGCTTCCAGAATTCGCGCTCCTCCGCCGTGCCGCGCGCATAGGCGAGGATGACGGGCAGCGTGACCTTGCCATCGCGGAAATCGTCGCCGACCCCCTTCCCCATCGTCGCCTCGTCGGAGACATAGTCGATCGCATCGTCGACAAGCTGGAAGGCGATGCCGAGATTGCGGCCATAGGCGTCGAGCGCCGCCTCGGTCGCCTCGTCGCGCTCGGCGACCACCGCCGCGATCTTGCACGCCGCGGCGAACAGTTCGGCGGTCTTGGCGTTGATGATCTCGAGATACTGGTCCTCGCTCGTCTCGATCCGGCGCTGCGCCGAAAGCTGGTTCACCTCGCCCTCGGCAATCACCGCGGACGCGCGGGAGAGGATCTTCAGCACCTTCAGCGAACCATCCTCGACCATCACCTCGAAAGCTCGGCTGAACAGGAAATCGCCGACGAGGACCGACGCGCTGTTGCCCCAGATGATGTTCGCGGTCTTGCGGCCGCGGCGCAGGTCCGACCCGTCGACGACATCGTCGTGGAGCAGCGTCGCGGTGTGGATGAACTCGACCGCCGCGGCGAGCTTGCAATGGCGGTGGCCCGGATAATCGAGCAGCTTTCCGCACGCCAGCGTCAGCATCGGCCGCATCCGCTTGCCGCCGCCCGCGATCAGATGACCCGCCAGCTCGGGGATCAAGGGCACCTGCGACTGCATGCGGTCGAGGATGACCGCATTCACCTCGTTCATATCGGCGGCGACGAGCGCCATCATCGGGTCGAGCGAGGGCGGCCGGTCGCCGTGGAGCTGGAGGATTTCGGCAGTCATGACGCGGCGAGCCTTGGCCGCGCCATCCCGATTTTGCAACGACTTTCGGCTTGCCAGCCGCCCCCCGCCGGTGCCAAGCGTGCCGGGCACGAGAGGAGCCGCGCATGGACGACCAGTTGAGCCGTTACCGCCAGAGCATCGACAATATCGACGCGGCGCTGATCTATATGCTCGCCGAACGGTTCAAGGTGACGAAGGCGGTGGGCGAGTTGAAGGCACGGATCGACCTGCCGCCTGCCGATCCCGACCGCGAGGCGCGCCAGGTCGAGCGGCTGCGCGGCCTGGCCCGGGAGGCCGACCTCGACCCCGAGTTCAGCGAGAAATTCCTCCGCTTCATCATCGACGAAGTGATCCGCCACCACGAACATTTCAAAAGGGAGGCCGGTGCATGACCCTCGATCACCCCATTTTCGCCAAATGGCCGGCGCGCCATCCCGAGCGGCTGCAACTCTTCACCGCGCCGACCCCCAACGGCGTCAAGGCGAGCATCATGCTCGAGGAAACGGGCCTGCCCTATGAGGCGCATCGCATCGACATCATGGCGAACGAAAGCCATGACCCGGCCTTTCTGGCACTGAACCCCAACGGCAAGATTCCGGCGATCTACGATCCCGACGGACCGGGCGGAAAGCCGCTGGCGCTGTTCGAATCGGGGGCGATCCTGATCTATCTCGCCGACAAGACGGGGATGTTCCTGCCCGCCGATCCCAACGCCCGCTACGAAACGATCCAGTGGGTGATGTGGCAGATGGGCGGTGCCGGCCCGATGTTCGGCCAGCTCGGCTTCTTCCACAAGTTCGCCGGACGCGACTATGAGGACAAGCGTCCGCGCGACCGCTACGCGGCCGAATCCGCGCGGCTGCTGGGGGTGCTCGACGACCGGCTCGACGGGCGGACGTGGATCATGGACGAGGGATACAGCATCGCCGATATCTCGCTGCTCGGCTGGGTGCGCAACCTGATCGGGTTCTACGACGCCGCCGACATCGTCGGATACGAACGGTTCCGCAACGTCCAGACGTGGCTCGACCGCGGCCTTGCGCGGCCGGCGGTGCAGCGCGGGCTGGAGGTCGGGGCGGCTTAAGCCACAAAAGCCCCGCATGTGCGATCGGGCAGGCGAATGGCGAACGGGTCAACGAGCCATCGTCATGCTGGCACGGCCGGATAATGCAGGACAGCGGAATTTCGCGCGGGTTCGGTGAGCCGGGAGGTGGAGCGCGCCATTGTTGCTTTCACCTTGTCGTTCCCGCGAAAGCGGGAACCCAAGGAAAGGTCAGCTGGCGCATGCTCTGGACCCCCGCTTTCGCGGGGATGACGAAGATGGGGAATGTCCACCGCTCCAGCAACCTGTACCGCTACCCCGCCGGTAGCCGTAGGCGCACGAGCGCGCCGCCCAAATCCTCGCTTTCCTCCAGCGCGACGCTGCCGCCATAGATTTCGGCGACGTCGCGGACGATCGCCAGGCCCAGACCGGTTCCGGGCTTGTTGCTGTCGAGCCTTACGCCGCGGTCGAAGATGCGATCGCGATCGGTCGGCGAAATGCCCGCGCCGTCGTCCTCGATCAATATCTCTGCCATGTTGCCGTCGCGCTGCACCGTGACGAAGACGCTGCCGCCGCCATATTTGGCGGCATTGTCGAGCAGGTTGCCGACCAGTTCGTCGAGGTCCTGGCGCTCGACGCGCGCGACGACATTCCGGTCGCCCGCGGCGTCCAGCCGCACGTCGGGATAGAGCGCGGCGACCGCGCGCGACACGCTGTCGACGCTGGCGAAGACATTGGCGCGCGCCTGCGCCGCGCCGCGCCGACCGACCGCGCGCGCGCGCGCCAGATGATGGTCGACCTGCCGCCGCATCGCCGCCGCCTCGCGCCGCACGATGTCGGTGAGGTCGCTCGTCGAACCGGTGGCGCTGGTGAGCAGGACGGTCAGCGGCGTCTTGAGCGCATGGGCGAGGTTGCCGGCGTGCAGCCGCGCCTCCTCCGCCTGCTTTTCATTGTGCGCGAGCAGCGCGTTGAGTTCGTCGACCATCGGCTGCACCTCCAGCGGCAGCGGCGCGATGATGCGGCGATTTTCCCCGCCGCGCATCGCCGCGATCGCGCGGCGGATATGGCGCAGCGGCCACAGGCCGTAGAAGGTCTGCAAGCCCGCGAGCACGATCAGGCCGAGGCCGAGCAGCGCCAGGCTGGGGATCAGTGTCGCGCGCACCGCCCGGATCTGAAGGTCGAGCGCCTCGCGCGACTGGGCGATCTGGAAGCGCCAGTTGACCTTGCTGCCGGGCAGCACGACATCGCGTTCGAGCACGCGCAGTTCCTCGTCGGGGAACTGGCGGCTGTCGTAGGTATGGAGTTGCCGGTCGTCGTGCTTGTCCGACGTGTCGAGGCGACGCTCCCACAGCGAGCGCGACGGATAGGGCTCCTGTCCGCCGCCGCTGATCTGCCAGTAAAGGCCGCTGTAGGGTTCGAGGAATCGCTGGTCGCCGAGCGGCTCGATCATCCGCACCTCCCCGTCGGGACCGATTTCCGACGAGCGGATCATCGCGATCAGCACATATTCGAGGTTCGAATCGAAATTGCGCGTGATCGCGCCAGTCAGCACCCGGTCGAGCGCGAAGCCGCCGCCGATCAGCAGCAGCGATATCCACAGCGCGGCGATCGCGATCATGCGCCGCGCCAGCGAGCCGGTGATGCGGCTCGTCAGCGCCGGGCGCGATGCGAAATCGTCGCTCGCCGCTTCTGCTTTCGCCGCATCCCCCTCGGTCATCGGCCGACGGTCAATCCTGTGGATCGTCGAGCTGGTATCCGAGGCCGCGGATGGTGGTGATGATGTCGGCGCCCAGCTTCTTGCGGATGCGCGTCACGAAAACCTCGATCGTGTTCGAATCGCGGTCGAAATCCTGATCGTAGATATGCTCGATCAGCTCGGTGCGCGACACCACCTTGCCCTTGTGGTGCAGGAGGTAGGAGAGCAGCTTATATTCCTGCGCGGTCAGCTTCACCGGCTCGCCGCCGAGCGTCACGCGGCCCGAGCGGGTGTCGAGGCGCACCTTGCCCGCGACGAGTTCGCTCGACGCATTGCCCGAGGCACGGCGGATCAGCGCGCGCAGCCGCGCGATCAGTTCCTCGGTCTGGAAAGGCTTGGCGAGATAGTCGTCGGCACCGGCGTCGAGCCCGGCGACCTTGTCCGACCAGCTGTCGCGCGCGGTCAGGACGAGCACGGGGAAATTGCGCTTTTCCTTGCGCCAGCGGTCAAGCACGGTCAGCCCGTCGATCTCGGGCAGGCCGAGGTCGAGGATCGCGGCATCGTAGCTTTCGGTCGAACCCAGGAAATGCCCCTCCTCGCCATCGGTGGCAAGGTCGACGGCATAGCCGTTCGCTTCGAGCGTCGCCTTGAGCTGCGGCCCGAGCGTGGGTTCGTCTTCAACAATCAGGATCCGCATTCAAAGGCCTTTCTGCCGCGGACCGGCACCCGCCGGCCGCCTGGGTTGCGACTGTCTAACAACTCCGAACGATCATCGCAAAATGTCGTTGCACGAAGCGGGATTCAGCGGAAGGAATTCAGGGCTTGCGGCCCACGATGCGGCCGGTGCGCGCGTCGACATAGACGACGACGACCTGGCTGCCGTCCATGAACTTGAGCGCATAGACCATCTGGCTGGCGATGAACTGCGGCCCGCCGAGATAGGTCATTCCATTATAGGGCGGACGCGAGCGCACCTCCGCGATCAGCTTGTTGAGCGGGATCACCTCGCCCTGCGCCGCCGCCTCGCGCAGATGGTCCTGATCGCGGTCGCCGCGCGCGGCCGCGGGGGCGCCCATCGAAAGCAGGACCGCCGAAGCGAGCGAAAGGATCAGGGCGCGGGTCATGACCGCATCCTGTAAGTCCGACGCATTGAATAGGCGATGAATGACGTGGTCAGCCCCCATATCGCTTCGGGTTCGGCCGTCCGGATCATGGTGGGCGCGGCAAGGATTGAACTTGCGACCCCACCCGTGTGAAGGGTGTGCTCTACCACTGAGCTACGCGCCCGTTCCGGCTGTTGCGGCTGATGCCGCGTCCGAAAGCGGGTCGTCCATAACCGCTGCGGCGATGATTGCAACGAGCTTTTGCACGCACCGTATGCAAATCGGGCCGCGACTTGCGCCGCGGCCCGAGATTTGTTCGCCAAAAGGCGCCTGCCTTAGTTGCAGGCGTCCTTGAGGGCCTTGCCGGCCTTGAACTTCGGCTGGTTCGACGCCGCGATGGTCATCGTCTCGCCGGTGCGCGGGTTGCGGCCGGTCGACGCCTTGCGCTTGCTGACCGAGAACGTCCCGAAGCCGACGAGACGGACTTCGCCGCCCTTCTTCAACGATGCGGTGATCGCGTCGAAAACGGCCTCGACCGCCTTGCTCGCATCGCCCTTGGTCAGGCCGCTCGAGTCAGCGACGGTGGCGATCAGGTCTTGCTTGTTCATGCCTAAGGAACCCCTGTGAGTGGTTGTAAGTGATTCATGGCCTTGCCATGGCGCGTCACTAACGCCGTTTCACCCCGCCTTGTCAAAGCAAAAAACGGGGAAAAACGCCCCGAATCGGCGTTTTTGCGACGAAAAGCGCTCCGTACGCCACGCCCGGTCGGCGCCCGGTCAGTGCCGGATCGCCGATTCGGGGTCGGCGCCGGGCGCCAGCGGCGGCGACGCGGCCAGTTCGTCGGCCTCGGTCCACTCGATCGGTTCGACGGGTCCGGTCAACGCTTCGGCCAGGACCTGGTCAGCGTGGCTGACCGGCACGATCCGGAGCTTCTCGGTGATATTCGCCGGAATCTCGACCAGATCCTTCTCATTCTCCTCGGGAATCAGAACGGTCGTGATGCCGCCGCGCAGCGCCGCGAGCAGCTTTTCCTTGAGCCCGCCGATCGCGAGCACCCGCCCGCGCAGCGTCACCTCGCCGGTCATCGCGACATCCTTGCGCACCGGGATGCCGGTGAGCGTCGACACCATCGCGGTGACCATGCCGACGCCCGCCGACGGACCGTCCTTGGGCACCGCGCCTTCGGGCAGGTGGATATGGATGTCCTTGCGCGCGAACAGGCTGGGCTTGATGCCATAGGCCGGGGCGCGCGCCTTCACGAACGACAGCGCCGCCTGCACCGATTCGGTCATCACCTCGCCGAGCTTGCCGGTCGTGCGCACCTGGCCCTTGCCGGCGACGGTCACCGCCTCGATCGTCAGCAGTTCGCCGCCGACCTCGGTCCAGGCAAGGCCGGTGACCGCACCGACCTGATCCTCGCGATCGCCGACGCCGTGGCGGAATTTCCGCACGCCGGAAAACTCGGCCAGATTCTCGGGCGTGATCGTGACGCTCGTCGCCTTGCCTTCGAGAATCCGGCGCAGCGCCTTGCGCGCCAGCCGCGCGATCTCGCGCTCCAGCGTGCGGACGCCCGCTTCACGCGTGTAATAGCGGATGAGGTCGCGCAGCCCGTCTTCGGTCAGTTCGAACTCGTCGAGCTTCAGCCCGTGCGCTTCGACCTGCTTGGCGATCAGATGGCGCTTGGCGATCTCGACCTTCTCGTCCTCGGTATAGCCTTCGAGCCGGATGATCTCCATGCGGTCGAGCAAAGGCTGCGGCAGGTTGAGCGAGTTGGCCGTCGTCACGAACATCACGTCCGACAGGTCGACGTCGATTTCCAGATAATGGTCCTGGAACTTCGCATTCTGTTCGGGATCGAGCACCTCGAGCAGCGCCGACGCCGGGTCGCCGCGGAAATCCTGGCCAAGCTTGTCGATCTCGTCGAGCAGGATCAGCGGGTTCATCGCCCCCGCCTTCTTGAGGTTGGTGACGATCTTGCCCGGCAGCGAGCCGATGTAGGTGCGGCGATGGCCGCGAATCTCGGCCTCGTCGCGCACGCCGCCCAGCGACTGGCGCACGAACGCGCGGCCCGTCGCCTTGGCGATGCTGCGGCCCAGCGAGGTCTTGCCGACGCCCGGCGGGCCGACGAGGCACAGGATCGGCCCCTTCAGCTTGTTGGTCCGTGCCTGCACCGCGAGATATTCGACGATGCGGTCCTTGACCTTTTCGAGCGCGTAATGGTCGTCGTCGAGCACGGCCTGCGCGGTCGCGATATCCTTTTTGAGCTTCGATTTCTTGCCCCAGGGCAGGCCGAGCAGCGTGTCGAGATAGTTGCGGACGACCGTCGCCTCGGCCGACATCGGCGCCATCGCACGCAGCTTCTTCAATTCGGCTTCGGCCTTGGCCTTGGCTTCCTTCGACAGCTTGAGCGTGTCGATCTTCGTCTGGAGTTCGGCAAGATCGTCGCCGCCCTCGCCATTGTCGTTTCCGAGCTCGCGCTGGATCGCCTTCAACTGTTCGTTGAGATAATATTCGCGCTGGCTCTTCTCCATCTGCCGCTTCACGCGACCACGGATCTTCTTTTCGACCTGCAGCACGCCGAGTTCGCCCTCCATGAAGGCGAACACCATTTCGAGCCGCTTGGCGGGCGCCTCTTCCACAAGCAGCGCCTGCTTGTCGGCGACCTTGATATTGAGGTTGCCGGCGACCGAATCGGCGAGGCGCGAGGCGTCGTCGATCTGCGAGAGCTGCACCGCAGTTTCAGCGGGCATCTTCTTGTTGAGCTTCGCATATTGCTCGAACTGGTCGACGACCGACCGCATCAGCGCGGCGGTATCAACGCTGTCGTCGACCGCGTCGGCGGTGGACTCGACGGTCGCCATCACGGCCTTGTCCTCGGTCGCGAGGTCGATCAGCCGGGCGCGCTGCTTGCCCTCGACGAGCACGCGGACGGTGCCGTCGGGCAACTTCAGGAGTTGGAGCACCGTTGCAATTACGCCGGTATCGTAGAGGTCGTCGCGTACCGGATCGTCCTCGCCCGGATCGAGCTGGGCGACGAGGAAGATTTCCTTGTCGGCCTCCATCGCCGTCTCGAGCGCCGCGACCGAACGGTCGCGGCCGACGAACAGCGGAACGATCATGTGCGGGAAAACGACGATGTCACGTAGCGGAAGAAGGGGAAAGGTCTGGCTCATCAGGGCTCCTGGAAGGCGCTCCGAGCGGACGCGCCTCCCTGTTCATAGGGTCGTTATCGCTAATATGGCGTAACCTGCCGCCTATTCAATGACACGGGGCTGAACGGCGACCTCCCAACTCCGCGAACGGGGGTTCAGGGCGCCGGGGAGACCTCAGAACGGCAGCTTGAAGCCCGGGGGCAGCGGCAGGCCGCTCGTCATCTTGCCCATTTCCTCGTTACTCGCCTGGTCGGCCTTGTCGCGCGCGTCGTTGAAGGCGGCGGCGAGCAGGTCCTCGAGCATCTGCTTCTCGCCCGGGACCATCAGGCTGTCGTCGATCGCGATGCCCTTGATCCGCCCCTTCGCGCTGGCGCGAATCCGCACGAGCCCGCCGCCCGAGACGCCTTCGACCTCGATCGTGTCGAGCTTGGCCTGCGCCTCCTGCATCTGCGCCTGCACCGAAGCGGCCGCTTCCTGCGCCGCCTTCATCATTTCCTCGATGGATTTCATGACTGGAACCTTTGCTGATGATGCTCGTCCTCGACAAGCCTTGCGTCGGGAAAAGCCGCCAGGGCAGCCTTCACGACAGGCAGTTCGCGAATCCGCGCGTCATTGTCGGCGCTCTTCGCTTCCGCCACGTCCTTCAGGCTCGGGCGCGCCTCGCCTTCGCCGGCGCGCACTTGCCAATGACTGCCCGTCTGCGCGCGCAGCACCTCCCCCAGCCGGCGCGCGAAATCGCCGTCGAGCGTCGGGACCGCGGCGAACACCAGCAGCCCGGGCTCCAGCTCGATCACGCGCACCTCGTCATGGACCTGCCGTGCGAGCTGCTGGTGCCCGCTGCTGTCGAGAAGATGATGAATCTGCCGGATCGTGAGCGCCACCGCCGGAGTCTCGGCGGGCGCCACTGCCGCGCTCTCCGGTCCGGCCGCCGCGGGACCCGGCGAAGGGGGCGCCGACAGGGCGGACGCACCGCCCGCCTCGATGCGCTTCGCGAGCTCGCCCGGATCGGGCAGCGAGGC
The DNA here is from genome assembly GCF_001591045.1 of Sphingopyxis granuli NBRC 100800. Classification (GTDB taxonomy): domain Bacteria; phylum Pseudomonadota; class Alphaproteobacteria; order Sphingomonadales; family Sphingomonadaceae; genus Sphingopyxis; species Sphingopyxis granuli. The sequence goes on from NZ_BCUA01000024.1 coordinate 25,915, forward strand.
GGCGTAGATGACGCGCAGCAGCAGCATTTCGAGATGCTCGAGCGGATTATTCGCGCGCAGCACCTCCTCATGCCCCTTGAGCAGGAGCTGCCAGAGGCGGTTCAGCGGCGCGAAGCCCAGCTTCTGCGCCCAGTCGCCGATGCGCGCGCGGTCATCGTCCGACAGCGCCGGGTCCTCGTGGCGCGACACCTTGGCAAGGGTGACGGCATGCGTCAGGTCCATCAGCCCGCGCACCATCGCGACCGGTTCGATCCCCAGCGCATATTGGGCGCGGGCGAGGTCGATCGCGCCGCCCGCATCGCCCTCCAGGATCGCCGCCATGAGTTGCGCGATCGTCGAGCGATCCGACAGGCCGAGCATCGTGCGCACCTGCTCGGCGGCGATCCGGCCACCGCCGCCGCCGGATTCGAGATCGGCGTGCGCGATCGCCTGGTCGAGGATCGACAGCCCGTCGCGCACCGAACCCTCGGCCGCATTGGCGATCAGCCAGATCGCCGGCGCCTCCGCCTCCACCCCTTCCTTCTGGAGGATGGCGCTGAAATGCGCGAACAGCATGTCGGGGGTGATGCGGCGGAGGTCGAAGCGCTGGCAGCGCGACAGCACCGTCACCGGCACCTTGTTGACCTCTGTCGTCGCAAACAGGAACTTGACGTGCGGCGGGGGTTCCTCAAGCGTTTTCAGCAGCGCGTTGAAGGCGTTGCGCGACAGCATGTGCACTTCGTCGATGATGTAGATCTTGTAGCGTGCCGACACCGCGGCGTAGCGCACCGCCTCGATGATCTCGCGCACGTCGTCGACGCCGGTGTTCGACGCGGCATCCATCTCGATCACGTCGATATGGCGGCCTTCGGTGATCGCGCGGCACGGTTCGCAGACGCCGCACGGATCGATCGTCGGCCCGCCCTGCCCGTCGGGACCGATGCAGTTGAGCGCCTTGGCGATCAACCGCGCGGTCGAGGTCTTGCCGACACCGCGCACCCCGGTCATCAGGAAAGCATGCGCGAGCCGATCGCGGGCGATCGCATTGCCGAGCGTGCGGACCATCGCGTCCTGGCCGATCAGTTCGGCAAAGGTCTGCGGCCGATATTTGCGCGCAAGGACGCGGTAAGGCCCGGCCTGCGCGGCGGGCTGCGCCGGCGTTTCGGGCAGGTCCATTCCCGGCATCGCGGGTTCGTCGTCGGCGGAATCGCTCATGCGCCCGTCTTAGGGGCGGCCGGAGCGCTTGTCGAAGGGGAATGCGAGGCCGCCGCACCCCAATGCTTACGTCATCCCGGGATGACGATTCAGACATGTCGTGAGGGTGGGAGCCGGAACGACCCGCAGCGAATTCGTTGCGGCTGCTTCCTTCCGGACCTGACCGGGTTGGCGAAGACTGCGTCCGCCCGACTCCCGGCGCGGATATGGCGGCGGATCGCGCGAAATGCAAGCAGGAGCCGTTCTGTAAATGTCTTCCGGATTTGAATTTCCATTTCCGGCTTCCTACAGATCGTGGCCGCACCCGGAGGACGAACGATGGAAGCCTGCATAAGAAGGTTCTTCGAAAGATATGAGAGCTTCTTCAACCGGTCCCTCGCCGGCGACACCGATATGAAGGAGGTCGCGGCGCTATACGCGTCGGAGTTCATCGCAGCATCGCCCGCGGGCGTGATGACCGGCAAGAACGACGACCAGCTGAAGCAGGTCATGGCGCAGGGCTATGAACGCTATCGGGCGATGGGAACGAAGGAGATGCGGATACGCGACATCCGCGTTTCCCCCATGGATGAGCATCATTGCGTGGCCCATGTCGCCTGGACGGCACATTATGCCCGCAAGGATCGACCGGACGTGGCAATAGACTTCGACGTTCACTATTTCGTTCAGAAACTGGATGGCGAACCAAAGGTTTTCGGCTGGGTATCGGGCGACGAACAGGCGCTTCTGAAAGAGCATGGTATCGTCTGAGGTCGATTCAACGCGCCCCCTGCATGTTACGGCTTTCCCCCGGGATATGCACGGTCAGCCCGTCGAGCGCCTCGGTCAGCACGATCTGGCACGACAGGCGGCTGGTGCGGCGCGCGCCGGCGGCGAGGTCGAGCATATCCTCTTCTTCTTCGCTCGCGGGCGGCAGGCGGTCGAAATCCCCGCGCGCGACGATGACGTGGCAGGTCGAGCAGGCCATCTGGCCTTCGCATGTGCCCTCGAGCGGCATCAGATACGCCTGCGCGACGTCGAGCAGGATGTCGCCGGGGGCGGCCTCGGCCTCGGTGCGGCCCTTGCCATCGGCGTGGATGAAAGTGACGCGCATCAATCGACTCCCTGCAGCCGCGCCGCGTCCCTGATCGCGGTCATGCCGTCGCGCAATTCCGCCTCGCTGGTATAGCGCCCCCAGCCGAGGCGGATCGAGGCGCGCGCGTCGGCCTCGCCCACCCCCATCGCGCGCAACACATGGCTGACCTTTCCGGAGCCGCTGCCGCACGCGCTGCCGAGCGAGAAGGCGACGTTCCGCGCATCGGACATCAGGCGCAGTCCGTTCACCCCCTCGCGCCGGATATTGAGATTGCCGTGGTAGCGCCGCTCGACCGAGCCGTTCACCGTCCATCCGGGCAGGCCGTCGAGCGCGAGCGACCAGAGGCGCTCGACATGGCGCGCATCGGCTTCGGCGCGCTCCGCCATCAGTGCCGCCGCCGCGCCGAAACCAGCGCACAGTGCGGGCGACACGGTGCCCGACCGCATTCCCTGTTCCTGCGCGCCGCCGAGCAGCAGCGGCGGCAGGTCGACGCCGTCCTTCACCCACAGCGCGCCGATCCCCTTCGGCCCGTGAATCTTGTGCGCCGACAGCGCGATCAGGTCCGGCCCGTCGGGGATCGCGACGCGGCCGTAACCCTGTACCGCATCGCACAGCAGCAGGCTTTGCCTCGCATGCGCGGCGGCGACGAAATCGGCGACCGGCTGGATCGTCCCGACCTCGTTGTTGACGAGCATCGCCGCGACGATGCCGCCCTCTGGAATCAGCGCCGCATCGGGGGGGAGCGCCAGCCCCTCGCCATCGACCGGCAGGGCCGCCGCATTCAGGCGTTCGAGGCATTGCAGCGACGCGGCATGTTCGATGGCGAGCCCCGCGACGCCGCCCGGCTTCGCCTCCGCTCCGCGCAGCAACGCCCAGTTGAGCGCCTCGGTCGCGCCCGAGGTGAAGAAGACGCGCCCGCCCTTCGGCAGCAGCGCCGCGACCTGGTCGCGCGCGACCTCGACCGCGGCGGCGGCGGCGCGGCCGGCCTTGTGCGTGCTCGACGGATTGGCGAAGCTGTCGCCGTCATCGGACAGCCAGCGCAGCATCGCCTGGCGCGCTTCGGGGGCGAGCGGCGTCGTGGCCTGGTAGTCGAGGTAGATCATTCCGCCGGTCTCTGCTCTTCCATCTCTCATCATCGTCACCCCGGACTTGATCCGGAGTCCATTCACGCAGCGTCGAAAGAATGGACCCCGGATCAAATCCGGGTGACGAACAAGCACTTATTGCGAACGATTCGCAAAAGTTGCAACTTGCCACCGATTTTCTATATAGGCGCCAATTCCGCTCCGCCACCCCGTACCCCACGCGAATCGGTGGCCAGCCCGACACAGATAAAGGTGCTCCATGCCCGACGTCATTTTCCCCGGCCCCGAGGGCCGCATCGAAGGCCGCTTCTCTCCCCCGCCGCGCCCGCGCGCGCCGGTCGCGCTGATCCTGCATCCGCATCCGCAGGGCGGAGGCACGATGAACGACCGCATCACCCAGGCGATGTACAAGAGCTTCGTCGCGCGCGGCTTTGCGACGTTGCGCTTCAACTTCCGCGGCGTCGGACGCAGCCAGGGGACGTTCGACAACGGCATCGGCGAACTCTCCGATGCCGCGTCGGCGCTCGACTGGGTGCAGTCGATCCATCCCGAGGCGCAGACGACCTGGGTCGCCGGCTTCAGCTTCGGCGCCTGGATCGGCATGCAGCTTCTGATGCGCCGCCCCGAAATCCGGGGCTTCCTGTCGGTGGCGCCGCCCGCGAACATGTATGATTTCAGTTTCCTCGCGCCCTGCCCTTCGTCGGGGATCATCGTCGCGGGCGGCGCGGACGAGATCGTGCCGCCCACCGCGGTGCAGAAGCTGGTCGACAAGCTGCGGACGCAAAAGGGCATCACCATCCATCACGACGAGATTCCGCGCGCGAACCACTTCTTCGAGCATGAACTCGACCAGTTGATGAAGAGCCTCGACAATTATCTGGACATGCGGCTCGCGCCCGATTCACCGATCCGGTAACAATCCGTCGCGGGGGCGACGGATCAGGTCGTCGGGATCAGCCAGATCGCGACATTGGCGAACATCACCAGCGCCGCGACGAACATCAGCAGCGCGCGGCGCCGGTCTCCCTTGCGAAAGAGATAGGCGCCGCCGCCGGTCAGCGCGACCCCGGTGAACACCAGAACGGACATGATCGTGTCGGACATCGCGCCGCCTTATCGCCCGCGTCACAAATTTACCACCTCGCTTATGGCAAAGCGGGGCGGCTTCGCCTAAAGCGCGCTCATCCGATTCCCTCGAAACCCAGCGGGAGACGCGCCATGCGCATCGCCATTGCATCCGACCATGCCGCATATGAGCTGAAGGCCCTGCTGGCGGAATGGCTGCGCGGCGAGGGGCACGAGGTTGCCGACCTCGGCACCAACGGGCCGGAATCGGTCGATTATCCCGATTATGGCTACGCTCTCGCCGATGCGGTCGCGACCGGCGGCGCGGAGCGCGGCGTCGCGCTGTGCGGGTCGGGCATCGGCATCTCGATCTCGGTCAATCGCAACCCGGCGTGCCGCTGTGCGCTCGTTTCCGAACCGCTGTCGGCGAGGCTCGCACGCGAGCATAATGACGCGAACGTCATCGCGATGGGCGCGCGGCTGACCGGCATCGACATGGCGAAGGCGTGCCTGACCGCCTTCCTGTCCACCGATTTCGCCGGCGACCGCCACGCGCGCCGCGTCGACAAGCTTTCCAACCCGCAACTGGAGACCAGCCGATGACCACAGACACGCTCGACAAGCCCATCAAATCGGCCGGTTATTTCACCGACGGCGTCGGTACGACCGACCCCGCGGTCGCGGCGGCGATGCAGCATGAGCTGGAACGCGAACGCTATCAGATCGAACTGATCGCGTCCGAGAACATCGTTTCCAAGGCGGTGCTCGAGGCGCAGGGATCGGTCTTCACCAACAAATATGCCGAAGGCTATCCGGGCCGCCGCTATTATCAGGGCTGCGGCCCGTCGGACGAGGTCGAGACGCTGGCGATCGACCGCGCGAAGCAGCTTTTCGACTGCAATTTCGCCAACGTGCAGCCGCATTCGGGCGCGCAGGCGAACGGTGCAGTGATGCTGGCGCTGACCAAGCCGGGCGCGACGATCCTCGGCATGAGCCTCGACGCCGGCGGCCACCTGACGCACGGCGCCGCGCCGGCGCTGTCGGGCAAATGGTTTAACGCCATCCAATATGGCGTGCGCGCCGACGATCATCTCGTCGATTTCGACCAGGTCGAACGCCTTGCCAAGGAGCATCGGCCGGCGCTGATCATCGCGGGCGGTTCGGCCTATCCGCGCACGCTCGACTTCGCGCGCTTCCGCGCCATCGCCGACGATGTCGGCGCGCTGCTGATGGTCGACATGGCGCATTTCGCGGGCCTCGTCGCGGGCGGCGCGCACCCGTCGCCGATGGAACATGCGCATGTCGTCACCACGACGACGCACAAGACGCTGCGCGGCCCGCGCGGCGGCATGGTGCTGACCAATGACGAAGCGATCGCGAAGCGGATCAACTCGGCGGTCTTCCCCGGCCTGCAGGGCGGTCCGCTGGTGCATGTCATCGCCGCGAAGGCGGTCGCCTTCGGCGAAGCGCTGCGCCCAGAGTTCAAGACCTATGCCAGGGCGACGATCGCCAACGCGCAGGCGCTGGCGAACCGGCTGAAAGCGCGGGGCGCCGATATCGTCGCGGGCGGCACCGACACGCACCTCGCGCTGATCGACCTGCGCCCGCTCGGCATCACCGGCCGCGACGCCGACGAGGCGCTCGAACGCAGCGCGATCACCTGCAACAAGAACGGCGTCCCCTTCGACCCGCTGCCGCCGGTCAAGACCAGCGGCATCCGCGTCGGATCGCCCGCCGGCACGACGCGCGGCTTCGGCATCGCCGAGTTCGAGGCGATCGGCGACATGGTCGCCGACGTGCTCGAAGCGCTGCGCGACAAGGGCGAGCAGGGTGACGCCGATGTCGAGGCCGACGTCCGCGCGCGCGTCCGCGCCCTGTGCGAACGCTTCCCCATCTATCAGGGATAGGATGATGGCGCGCCAGCACCCCGAGGAGCCGACGCTGGTCGAACTGACGATCGAAGAGGTCAAGGCGATGGGCCGGCAGGGTATGCACCACCCCTCGACGCGCCCGGTGCTGACCGGCGGGGCGATCGGCGCGGTCGCCGGTGCGTTACTGCCCGTCGTGAGCTGGCCGGTCGGCCTGCTCGCGGGAGCGGCGATCGCGCTCTATGGCCGGGTGAAACGCTGAGCGATGCGCTGTCCCTATTGCGGCCATGAAGACAGCCAGGTGAAGGACAGCCGTCCGACCGAGGACGGCGCCGCGATCCGCCGCCGCCGCCAGTGCGAGGACTGCGGCGCGCGCTTCACCACCTTCGAGCGCATCCAGCTTCGCGAGGTCGCGGTGCTCAAGGCGGGCGGCAGCCGCGAACCCTTCGACCGCGAGAAGCTGATGCGCAGCGTCCAGATCGCGTGCCGCAAGCGCCCGATCGACGGCGCGCGCATCGAGCGGCTGGTATCGGGCATCCAGCGCCAGCTCGAAACATCGGGCGAGAATGAGGTGAAAGCCTCGCAGATCGGCGCGATGGTGATGGAGGCGCTGAAAGGCTTCGACAGCGTCGCCTATATCCGCTTCGCCAGCGTGTATCGCGATTTCACCGAAGCGAAGGATTTCGAGGAGTTCGCCTCGACGATCAACGAAGCGGCGCACAAGGGCGGCTCGTGACCAAGGCGCCCGCCCCGGTTATCGTCCTCGTCCGTCCGCAGCTCGGTGAGAATATCGGCACCGTGGCGCGCGCGATGCTTAACTTCGGGCTGACCGAACTCCGCCTCGTCGCCCCGCGCGACGGCTGGCCCAATCCGGCCGCCGGCCCCGCGGCGTCGGGCGCCGACGTCGTGCTTGCCAACGCCCGGGTCTTCGACACGCTCGCCGATGCGGTCGCCGACTGCACTCACGTCTACGCCACGACCGTGCGCAAGCGCGGCGTCACCAAGCCGGTGCTGACGCCCGAAGCCGCCGCGACGCAGGTTCATGCCACGTCCGGTCGCTCGGCCTATGTCTTCGGCCCCGAACGGTCGGGGCTCGACAGCGACGATGTCGCGCTCGCGCACAACATCGTCACCGTGCCGATCAATCCTGCTTTCGGATCGCTGAATCTGGCGCAGGCGGTGATCCTGATCGCCTATGAATGGTCGAAGGGCGAAGCGCTCGCGAGCCCGCCCGAGGCGCCGCTCGATCCTCCTGCTCCGCATCGGGAACTGGAGGATCTGATCGATCACCTCGTCCGCGATCTCGATGCGGCAGGCTATTTCTTTCCGCCCGAACGCACCACCGCGACGCTGCGCACGCTTCGCACCGCGCTGACCAAGACGGGATGGTCGCACAATGATATCAGGATGATGCACGGCATCGTTACGACGCTGGGGAAAGCGCGGAAATCGGCTCGCGGCGGCGATAATTAGGCGCGCAGATCGTCCCAGCGGTCGAATTCGTGCGCGATCGACTGTTCGACCAACTCGTTCCACACGGCCCGGATGCGCGCCGCGTCGAGCCCCGCCGCTTCGGCCGCGCGTCCGACATTGTCGAGCACCTGCGCCTTGCGCGGCTCGTCGCGGACCGCGCCGCGCTCAGCCTTGATCCGCGCCGCCGCGTCCATATAGCCGAAGCGGCGCGCCAGCAGCGCGACCAGTTCGCGGTCGACCTGGTCGACCCCTTCGCGCACCTCGATCATCGTCTGGCATTGTTCGGGCGGTTTGGCTGTCATGTGCGTCGCCTTTAGCGGCTTTTTCGGCGCTGTCGAGCGGGTCGCCGCACTTGACTCGGACACACGCTCCGTCTAACCGCGCGCCTTCGCAATGGACCCCGCACCCCGGTGAAGCGGCGGTCGCGCAGGAAGGCTTTCCTGTGGTGCGACCCGGGACACAAGCCGAAATTCCTCGGCACACAGCAGATTGGAGACGACCGATGTCGAAGCGCCATAGCGCCAAGTACAAACTCGACCGCCGCATGGGCGAGAATATCTGGGGCCGCCCGAAGAGCCCGGTCAACCGCCGCGAATACGGCCCCGGCCAGCATGGCCAGCGCCGCAAGGGCAAGATGTCCGACTATGGCATCCAGCTTCGCGCCAAGCAGAAGCTGAAGGGTTACTACGGCGACATCACCGAAAAGCAGTTCAAGAAGAACTATATCGAAGCCGCGCGAATGAAGGGCGACACGAGCCAGAATCTGATCGGCCTGCTCGAACGCCGCCTCGACGCGATCGTCTACCGCGCCAAGTTCGCGCCGACGATCTTCTCGGCCCGCCAGCTCGTTAGCCACGGCCACGTCTATGTGAACGGCGTCAAGTGCAACATCGCAAGCCGCCTCGTGAAGCCGGGCGACGAAGTCACGCTGGGCAAGAAGGCGCAGGAAATGGCGCTGGTCGCCGAAGCGCAGAGCCTGCCCGAGCGCGACCTGCCCGAATATGTCGCGGTCGACGGCACCAAGGCCACCTTCGTCCGCGTCCCCGCGCTCGACGAAGTGCCCTATCCGGTGAAGATGGAACCGAACCTGGTCGTCGAATTCTATTCGCGCTGATCGGTCCGGATCACGAAATCAAAGAGGCGGTCCGGCAACGGGCCGCCTCTTTTCGTTTCAATGCGGCAGGAAGGCTGCAATGCGCGTGAGCATCTCGGTCCGGCTCTTGCTGTCAGACAAACTGTGCGCCAGCCCCGGATATTCGATGAGTTCCACCCGGCCGCCCGCGGCCGTGAGCGCGCGCTTCATCGCCCGCGATTGTTCGATGTCGACATTCTGGTCGAACGTGCCATGCACCATCAGCACGGGCACCCGGATCGCAGCAGCGTTCCGTAACGGCGACCCTTCGCGGACGTGCGGCCCGGACCCGATGTAGTCGCGCACGATGCGCTCCGAAGTGTATTTCTTGCTGTCGTTCTTCCGCATTTCGAGATCGGTAACGGGCGCGATCGCGACGATGGCCTTGAATAGGCCGGGATCGACGACGCCCGATTGCAGCGCCGCATATCCACCATAGGACCAGCCGACGATCGACAGGCGGGCGGGATCGGCGCCCTGCGACAGCAGCCAGCGGCCCGCATCGTCGATGTCGCCGATCGCGGTCCGCCACGACTGGAAACCATTGATCACGAACCATTCGTCGCCATAGCCGGCCGAACCGCGAAAATTGGGCTGCACGACGGCGAAACCCTTGTGCGCGAGATATTGCGCGAGCCAGTCGAAGCCCCATTCATCGCGCGCAGATGGGCCGCCATGCGGCATGACGATGGCGGGAAGCCCTTTCGCGTCGCTGCGCCCCGGCGGGAGCGTCAGATAGCCAGGGATCGACGTGCCGTCGGCCGAAGCATAGCGGATCGGACGAACGGGAGAGAGAGTGATATCCGCCAGCAGCGGTCGCTCATCGAGCAACGGACGCAATTCCTTGGCGGCAGGCGTATAGCGATAATAGCGTCCGGCGTCGGTGTCGGATCCCACCCACAGCAACCAATGCTTTTCGTCGGCCGACGCATCAATAAAATTGACCTGCTTGTCGCCGAGCGCGCGCGCCAGCGCCTGGGCCATCGCCTCTACCTTGGGATCGGTCACGACCATCTGGCGCTTTTCGGTGGCGAAAGTCACGCCGACAACGCGCTGATCGCGACCCACGCGAACCAGTCCGTCAACATCAACATGCGGATGCGCGAAGAGGGTTTCGGTGGTCCCCGATCCGTCGAGTCGCCTGGCGACCGCCGCGCGGCGCCCGTCGACCTTGTCGAAACCGATGGCACGATCGGTCGCGGCATCGACGGTATAGGGATCGAACCCGTCCGACGTCAGCACGTCGACCGTCGACAGCGGCTGCCAGTTTCCACCAGCGGCGGGTTGGAAAAGATAGGTAAGCGTGCGGCTCAGATTATCGGTCCGCCCCTTAATCGGATGCGTCCCCATGATACGCAGACGCCCCTTGCCGTCGGTGATGAATTCGACGGCATCGGGGTGCGGCTTTTCAACCACGCGCACGCTGCCCGACTGCACGTCGACTCGGTCGACTCCCAGCCCCTCCGCATCCTTTGTAATCAACGAAGATGTATAGCGGTTGACCTCCGGAACATGGCTGCGCGTCATCAGGATCGAATCTTCCTGATCGGGCAGCCAGTCGATGACGCCTCCGCCCCGCAGATCATAGCCCAGTGCGTTGCGTCCGCGGCGAACGCTCAGCGATTTCGGATTGCGACCGTCGGCATCGACTCCGACGATGTTGCTGAACCCCAGCAACTCGTCGCCATATTTCTGCACACCGCCGACCTGGCAGATGAGCCGCCGGTCGTTGGCCCAGCGACACCAGTACAACCATTCAGGATCACCGCTCGAACGCAATATACGCCGAGGCGCACTGTTATCGGCGATGTCGACGACATAGAGGTCATTCGCCTGCCCTTTGTTGGGAGCGATAAACGCCAGCCGCTGTCCATCGGGCGACAGGCTAGCCTGCATGACGCCGGGAAGCGTTCCGAAGCGCCGCGCCGCATCGTCCTCCTGTGCTGCCGCCAATCCGCAAAATGGTGCCATCGCCGCGACCGCAACACCGCACGCGAGCACCCGCCTACGCTTCAGACCCGTCATCTTTTGCCCCCTTTTCTTTTGCCCCCGCCAAATGCGACCCTCCCCAATGCTCCGCCCGCCCTCCAAAAAGGGGGCGAAAACGAGAGCGGCATGGCAGACTCCCTTCATGGGTCCTGCTGCCGGGCATCGTCAAGCCACCCTGTTCATGTGTGGTCTCCACGCCCTTGCATCGGTCCGACCGGACTGCCAAAAGACGCCCTTCGTCGATTTTCGAGAAGGAATTTCCATGCCCCGCACCTCTCTGGTCGCGCTTTCGGTCACGGCGCTGCTCGCCGTTGCCGGGTGCAGCGCTCCCGACAAGGCGGCCTCTTCCGCCCTGCCCGACGTGCAGTTTCCCGAACTGTCGCTCCAGACGCTTCAGGACGCGACGAAGGAATTGTCGTCGGACGCCTACGAGGGGCGTGCGCCGGGCACCGCGGGCGAGGAGAAGACGCTCGCCTATCTGATCAGGCAGTTCGAGGCGGCGGGGCTTCAGCCGGGCAACGACGGCAAGTGGACGCAGGACGTGCCGCTGGTCGAGATCACCGCGAAGAATGCGACGCCGCTGACCTTCACCGGCGGAAAGACGCCCGTAACGCTGCAATATGCGAAGGATTATGTCGCGTTCAGCTATCGCGTCCAGCCGAAGACCGAAGTCAAGGACAGCGACGTCGTCTTCGTCGGCTATGGCATCAACGCCCCCGAAAAGGGGTGGAACGACTATGCCGGGCTCGACGTCAAGGGGAAGACGGTCGTCATTCTCGTCAACGATCCCGATTGGCAGGCCAAGGAAGCGAAGGGCGAATTCAACGGCCGTGCGATGACCTATTACGGCCGCTGGACCTATAAATATGAGGAAGCGGCGCGGCAGGGCGCGGCCGCGGCGCTGATCGTCCACGACACCGAACCCGCCGCCTATGGCTGGAACGTCGTCGAGTCGAGCAACACCGGCACGCAATATCTGGCCGACAGCCAGAATGGCGGCGCCGACCAGACCGCCGCCAACGGCTGGATCCAGCTCGGCAAGGCGAAGGAATTGTTCGCGAGCGCCGGGCAGGATTTCGACAAGCTGCGCCAAGCCGCGGGCAAGAAGGGCTTCAAGGCGGTGCCGCTGACCGGGGTCAAGGCCTCGCTGGGCTTCGACAACGCCATCACCAAGAAATTGTCGCACAATGTAGTCGGCATCCTGCCGGGCGCCAAGCGGCCTGACGAATATGTGCTCTATACCGCGCATTGGGATCATCTCGGCCGCTGCACGCCGGTGAACGGCGACGGCATCTGCAACGGCGCGGTCGACAATGCGACCGGCACCGCCGCGCTGATCACGCTCGCGCAGGCCTATCAAAAGGCCGGAGCGCCCGACCGCAGCGTCGTCTTCGTCGCCGTCACGGCCGAGGAGTCGGGACTGCTCGGGTCCGAATATTATGCCGCAAATCCGATCTTCCCACTCGCCCAGACGGTCGGCGGAGTGAACATGGACGCGCTGAACCCCAGCGGCCCCGCCAAGGACATCGTCGTCGTCGGGCGCGGCAAGTCGGAACTCGACACCTATCTCGAAAAGATCGCCAAGGCGGCGAACGTCACGATCGTCGACGAACCGACGCCGGAAAAGGGCTTCTATTACCGGTCCGACCATTTCAGCTTCGCCAAGCGCGGCGTGCCCTTCTTCAACTTCGGCGCCGGCCAGGATCTGGTCGAGGGCGGCACCGACGCCGGGAAGAAGGCGTCGGAGGATTATGAGAAGAACCGCTATCACGCCCCCGCCGACGAATATGCGGCGATCAAGAACTGGGACGGCATGCTCGCCGATCTCAAGCTCTTCTATGCCGCCGGCCGCATGCTCGCATCGACCGACGCCTGGCCGAACTGGGTGAAGGGCGACGAGTTCCGCGCCGCGCGCGACAAGTCGCGCCCGACGAAGTAGGTCGGAGTCCGCTCCTCGTCATGGCGAGGGGCGACGCGGCACGGTAATCTCCGGCTGCCGTCCCGAAAGGACGCCGGCTGGAGATTGCTTCGCTCCGCTCGCCATGGCGGAGCGGGAAACAAGGGATCGGGAGCAGACATGACGTTGCGCATGGCCGCCGAATGGGCGCCGCACGAAGCGGTGTGGATCGGCTTCCCGCACCTCGACGCGGAGTGGGCGGGCCGGATCGACGCCGCGCGCCGCGACGTCGCGGCGTTCGCCAATGCGGTCCATGACGGCGGCCGGGGCGAAGAGGTGCGGCTGGTCGTCAACGACGAGCGCCAGGCCGAGGTCGCGGCGGCGCTCGTCGATCCGGCGGTGCGCATCCTCGTCCAGCCGCTCGGCGACATCTGGCTGCGCGATACCGGGCCGATCGTCGCCGGAACCAGCGCGGCGCGGCGGGCGCGAAACTTCGAATTCAACTGGTGGGGTGAGAAATTCGTCATGCCCGGCGATCAGGAGGTCGGCGCCGCGCTCGCGCATGCAGGCGGACTGCCGGTCGACGATCAGGACTGGGTGCTCGAAGGCGGCGGCATCGACGTCGACGGCACCGGCCTTTGTGTCACGACCGAGGAATGCCTGCTCAACACGAACCGCAACCCGACGCTGACGCGCGAGGATATCGCGGTGCGGCTCCGCCAGTCGCTCGGCATCGAGCGACTGCTGTGGTTGGGCAATGGACTGATCGGCGACCATACCGACGGGCATGTCGACAATCTGGCGCGCTTCGTCGGCGAGGGGCGGCTGGCGATTCCCGTGGCGACAGACGATCATGACCCCAACGCTTCCATCTATGCCGACGCGCGCGCCCGCACCGCGGCGTTCGGTGGGATCGAGATTGTCGATCTGCCCTCGCCCGGCCGCATCGAAATCGACGGCGACCTTGCGGCGGCGAGTTATATGAATTTCTATATCGGCAACAGCGTGGTAGTCGTCCCGACCTATGGCGCGGCGAACGACCGGGTGGCGGTCGACACGATCGGCGCGCTGTTCCCCGATCGCCGCACGGTCGGGATCGATGCGCGCGGGATCATCGTCGGCGGCGGCAGCTTCCATTGCTCGAGCCAGCAGCTTCCGGCCTAGGGCGGATCGCCATTCAGCCCTGACGGCTTGCAAATGGCGGCTTTTCGGCTCGCTATCTTCTGAATGGCGATCCGTCCTAGCATCGGGCGCAAAGCCCCCTATATTCCGGCTCGTTTCGAGCCCATCACGGATCCGCCATGCCCCGCACCCTCACCGTCGCCGCGCTTCAGCTTCCCCTGCCCGGTCCCGTCGAACCCAATATCGCGGCCGTGTCGACACTGGTCGAAGAGGCCGCAGCGCAGGGCGCGCAGGTCATCCTGCCGCCCGAACTGTTCGAAGGCCCCTATTTCTGTCAGGTCGAGGAAGAGGAATTGTTCGCCGGCGCGCGGCCGACCGCCGAGCACCCGAGCGTCGTTGCGATGCGGGCGCTCGCCGCCCGACTGGGCGTCGCCATCCCGACCAGCTTCTTCGAGAAGGATGGGCCGCATTACTACAACACGCTCGCGATGATCGGCCCCGACGGCGCCATCATGGGAACATACCGCAAGAGCCACATTCCCGACGGCCCCGGCTATGAAGAGAAATATTATTTCCGCCCCGGCAACACGGGGTTCAAGGTCTGGGACCTGTTCGGCACGCGGATCGGCGTCGGTGTCTGCTGGGACCAATGGTATCCCGAATGCGCGCGCGCGATGGCGCTGATGGGCGCGGAACTGCTTTTCTATCCGACTGCGATCGGATCGGAGCCCTATGACCCCGACCTCGACACGAGCCAGATGTGGCGCCGCGCGATGCAGGGGCACGCGGTTTCGAACTGCATGCCGGTGATCGCCGCCAACCGCATCGGCACCGAGGGCGAATCCGATTTCTATGGCCACAGCTTCATCAGCGACGAGTGGGGCAATTTGTCCAAGGCGTTCGGAGCGGTGGAAACGGGTGTGCTGGTCGAGACGATCGACCTCGACCGCGCCGCTAAGCATCGGGCAGGAATGGGTTTCTTCCGCGATCGCCGCCCGCAGCTCTATGGCCGGCTGGTCGAGGACGTCTGACCCTCGCTCCATTGCGTCCGCGACGGACCGATGGTACCTTTAAATCATGAATTCTTGCGATGCCTGCGTCGTCCGCAACCGGTCGATATGCGCTGCGCTCGACTCCGTCGAGGTTGAGGCGCTCAATGCGATCGGCCGTCGCCGCACGCTGGAGCCGGGAGAGTCGTTGATCTGGGAGGACAGCGAGTCCGTCCTCGTCGCCAACGTCGTCGAAGGCGTGCTCAAATTGTCCACCGGTACCGAGGACGGGCGCGAGCAGATCGTCGGCGTCGTCTATCCTTCGGACTTCATCGGTCGGCCGTTCGGCGCCACGACGCCGCATTCGGTGACGGCGATGACCGAAGCGAAGGTCTGCGTCTTTTCGCGCACCGATTTCGACGGCTTCGCGAGCCGCCACCCCGCGCTCGAACACAAGCTGCTCCAGCGCACGCTGACCGAGCTCGACCGGACGCGACGCTGGATGCTGCTGCTCGGGCGCAAGAATGCCGAGGAACGGGTCGCGACCTTCCTGCTCGACATGTCGGAACGGCTCGTCGATCCGGGCTGCGACACGCCCGACCAGCCGCTCGACCGCTTCGACCTGCCCTTCTCGCGCCAGCAGGTCGGCGATATATTGGGGCTGACGATCGAGACCGTCAGCCGTCAGTTCACCAAGCTGAAGCGCGACGGAATCGTCGACCTGCCATCGCGCCGCGCGGTCGTCATTCGCGACCGCGCGGAGCTGAAGGCGCTCGCCGGCTGATCAAAAGCGCAGGGCGACCCCGGCGCTGATCACCCACGGGTCGAGCTGGTGGCGCGTTTCCAGCACCTTCGTGGTGCCGGCGAACCAGCGCGCATTGGTGTCGATGAAATAGCGCTTGGCATCGAGGCTGACCGCAAGCCCGGTGTCATTCACCGGAATATCGACGCCCGCCTGCAGAGCGAAGCCGAGTTCGTTCGACATGTCGAAGCGCGTCGCGCCGAGCGTGCGCGTCGCGGCGCCGGGCTTTTCCTTGAAGAACAGGAAATAGGCCGGCCCCGCCCCGACATAGGGCGACACGCCGCCGGGATTGAAATGATATTTGACCGTGACGGTCGCGGGCACCAGCTTTGCGTTGGACACCAGTTCGGCGCCAGGAAGCCCCGCGGTTCCGTCGACGTCATGCTGCGTCATGCAGCAGATGGTTTCGACCGACACGGCGGGCGAGACGAAATATTCGATCGCCAGCGTCGGGACGACATTGTCGTTCGCGCTGGTCTGCGTGCCCGCGGGGAGGCCGATCAGGTCGGTGCGCACCTTGTCGATCTTGCCGTCGGGCAGCACGCCCGTCGCCAGCAGCTTGACCTGCAACCGGCCCTGCCCTTCCTGAGCATGGGCGGGCTGGACGGCCGCGGCGAAGGCAGCGGTTGCCAGCAGGAGGGGAAGCTTACGCATGGATAGTCTCCGTGCGCCATAGCGGCCGCCCTTCGCGGCCCAGGGTGATTATGGCGCGGCGGCCTGCTGCGCCGCTTCACGACCCGCGACATTGATCCTGCGCAAAAAGGGTTCCGCCCCGCCGAAGCGGCGCGAAATATTGGTCGTTCCCGGCTTGATAATTGATCCGGATCAATGTTTCACCGACAGGCGGGGCGCAGGGCGGCCCCGTTCAGTAGGGGTAAGATTCATGGACAAAGTCGTAGCGCGCGGCGGCATCTGGATCGCCGTGATGCTGGTGGCCCTGGTGGCCGCGGCCACCGCGAAGGACGCCGGCTTCTCGATCCACATGACGATCGTCGCCTTCACGGCACTGGTCATCATGGCGATCGGCGTCTCCAAGGCGGATTACAGCACGATCGCGCGCGGCGTCCTGCGGATGCCGTCGGGCGAGACAACCTATGACGACGATCCGGTGCGCTGGGGCGTGCTCGCGACCGTCTTCTGGGGCATCGTCGGTTTCCTGGTCGGCCTCTACATCGCCCTGCAGCTTGCCTTTCCGGCGCTGAACCTCGGCCTTGAATACACGACCTTCGGGCGGCTGCGGCCGCTGCATACCTCTGCGGTCGTCTTCGCCTTCGGCGGCAACGCGCTGATCGCAACGAGCTTCTACGTCGTGCAACGCACCTGCCGTGCGCGGCTGGCCTTCCCCGGGATCGCCCGCTTCGTCTTCTGGGGCTATCAGATGTTCCTGGTGCTCGCGGCGAGCGGCTATGTCCTCGGCATCACGCAGTCGCGCGAATATGCCGAGCCCGAATGGTATGTCGACCTGTGGCTGACGATCGTCTGGGTCCTCTATGGCGCGGTGTTCGTCGGCACGCTGCTGAAGCGCAAGGAGCCGCATATCTATGTAGCGAACTGGTTCTACCTGTCGTTCATCATCACCATCGCGATGCTGCACATCCTCAACAATCTGGCGGTGCCGGTGTCGTGGACGGGATCGCTGTCCTACTCGGCCTTCTCGGGCGTGCAGGATGCGCTGGTCCAGTGGTGGTACGGGCACAATGCGGTCGCCTTCTTCCTGACCGTGCCCTTCCTCGCGATGATGTATTATTTCGTGCCCAAGCAGGCGCAGCGGCCGATCTACAGCTATCGGCTGTCGATCCTGCACTTCTGGTCGCTGATCTTCCTCTACATCTGGGCGGGCCCGCATCACCTGCACTATACCGCGCTGCCCGACTGGGCGCAGACGCTGGGCATGGTCTTCTCCGTCATCCTGTGGATGCCGAGCTGGGGCGGCATGATCAACGGCCTGATGACGCTGAACGGCGCGTGGGACAAGGTGCGCACCGACCCGATCATCCGCATGATGGTCGTCGCCCTCGCCTTCTATGGCATGGCGACGTTCGAGGGCCCGATGCTGAGCGTCAAGGTCGTCAACTCGCTGTCGCACTATACCGACTGGACGATCGGCCATGTCCACGCCGGCGCGCTCGGCTGGAACGGGATGATCACCTTTGCCGCAGTCTACTACCTCGTTCCGCGGCTGTGGAACCGCGAGCGGCTCTATAGCCTGCGCATGGTCAACTGGCACTTCTGGCTCGCGACGCTGGGGATCGTCTTCTATGCCTCGGCCATGTGGGTCGCCGGCGTGACCCAGGGGCTGATGTGGCGCGAATATGGCGCCGACGGCTATCTGGTGAACAGCTTCGTCGACACGGTCGCCGCGCTGCACCCGATGTACCTGCTCCGCGCGTTCGGCGGCGTGCTCTACCTCGCGGGCGGCGTGCTGATGGTCGTCAACGTCTGGCGCACGATCCAGGGTCGCCAGCGCGAGGAGGCCCCGATGTCCTCCGCTCCCTATGACGCGGCCGCCGATCGCCCGATCGCGCCCGCCCCGGCCGAATAAGGATAGTCGCCATGGCCAGTGTCACCCAACATCACAAGAAGCTGGAACGCAACGTCACCCTGCTCGGCGTCTTCGCCTTCATCGCGGTGGCGATCGGCGGCATCGTCGAGATCGCACCGCTGTTCTGGATCGACAACACGATCGAGAAGGTGAAGGGGATGCGTCCCTATACGCCGCTCGAACAGGCGGGGCGCGACATCTATGTCCGCGAGGGCTGCTATACCTGCCACAGCCAGATGATCCGTCCGTTCCGCGACGAGGTCGAGCGCTATGGCCACTACAGCCTCGCCGCGGAAAGCATGTACGACCACCCGTTCCAGTGGGGGTCGAAGCGCACCGGGCCCGACCTTGCGCGCGTCGGCGGCCGCTATTCGGACGAATGGCACGTCCAGCACCTCAAGGACCCGCGGTCTGTCGTGCCCGAAAGCATCATGCCGCCCTACGCCTTCCTCGCCGAGAAGGAACTGAAGGTCGGCGACCCCGCCGCGCGGCTGGAAGCGCTGCGCAAGGTCGGCGTGCCCTATACGAAGGCCGACATCGAGCAGGCCGAAGCCGACCTGCGCGCGCAGGCCGACCCCGATGCCGACGCCGGCGACCTCGCGAAGCGCTATCCCAAGGCGCAGATTCGCGATTTCGACGGCAACCCCGGCCGCGTCACCGAGATGGATGCGCTGGTCGCTTATCTCCAGATGCTCGGCACGCTGGTCGACGTGAACAGCGCGGCGGCGCAGGAAGAGCTGGCGTCGGAGAAGGGCCGATGAACGATCATTCGACCTATGAAACGCTGCGCCACCTCGCCGACAGCTGGGGGCTGCTCGCGATGCTGGTCGTGTTCGTGATCCTGTGCGCATGGCCCTTCCGGCCCGGCGCCCGGTCGCGCAATCAGGAAGCCGCCGAGGCGATTTTCAAGGACGACAAAGATGGCGAATGACAAGCTCGCATCCGGTAGCCGCCTGGACGAAGCGACGGGCACGCAGACCGTCGGCCACGAATGGGACGGCATCGAGGAACTCGACACGCCGATGCCGCGCTGGTGGCTCTGGGCCTTTTACGCCACGATCGTCTGGGGCATCGCCTATGTGATCGCCTATCCCGCCTGGCCGATGATCGATCGCGCGACCGAGGGCGTGCTCGGCTGGTCGAGCCGCGGACAACTCGCGACCGAGATCGCGGAACAGGACAAGGCGCGCGCCGCGACCGTCGCGGCGCTCGCCGACATGCCGATCGAGAAACTGCCCGACGATCCGGCGCTGATGCGCGCCGCCGTTGCGGGCGGACGCGCCGCCTTCAAGGTCAATTGCGTCCAGTGCCACGGTGCCGGCGCGGCGGGTTCGATCGGCTATCCGAACCTCAACGACGACGACTGGCTGTGGGGCGGCAACCTGAAGGAGATCGAATATACGATCATCCATGGCACGCGCCAGCCGGGCGGCAAGGATACGCACACCAGCCTGATGCCTGCCTTCGGCCGCGACCAGATGCTGACCGACGGACAGATTTCGGCGGTCGCCGACCATGTGCTGAGCCTGTCGGGGCGGGCAAAACCGAATGCGACCGGCGCACAGATCTTCGCCGACAATTGCGCGGCGTGCCACGGCGCCGACGGCAAGGGCGATCGCCAGTTCGGCGCCCCCAACCTGGCCGACGCCATATGGCTTTATGGCGGATCGAAGGCGCAGGTCGTGCAGCAGATCAGCAACGCGCGGCTCGGCGTGATGCCCGCGTGGGGCGGACGGCTCGATCCGGTGACGATCAAGATGCTGGCGGCCTATGTCCATTCGCTGGGAGGCGGCGAAGCCTTTGCGGCCACCGCTGCGGCGCCCGGCGAAACCGCCGCGGCGCAGGCCGGCGCGGTGCCGCAAGAGGCGGGCGATGTCCGGCCCTGACCCCCTGTCCGTACTCGCGGCGGACGCCGCGGCGCTGCGTGCATCGTCCCGCAAGCAACGCACGCCGCCGCCTCCGCCCGAGAACGAGCCGCAGCTCTACGAAAAGCGCCGGGGCGTCTACCCGCAGAAGGTGCAAGGCCCGTTCCGCCGCTTCAAATGGCTGGTGATGTTCGTCACCCTGGGCATCTATTACATCACGCCGTGGATCCGCTGGGACCGCGGCCCCTATGCGCCCGATCAGGCGGTGCTCGTCGATCTCGCGCATCGCCGCTTCTACATGTTCGGGATCGAGATATGGCCGCACGAATTCTATTTCGTCGCCGGCATGCTGATCATGGCCGGCATCGGCCTGTTCCTCGTCACCAGTGCCGTCGGGCGCGCCTGGTGCGGCTATAGCTGCCCGCAGACCGTCTGGACCGACCTGTTCCAGCATGTCGACCGCCTGATCGACGGCGACCGCAACGCGCAGATCCGGCTGGCCAACGGGCCGTGGACCGCCGAGAAGATCGCGAAGCGCGCGATCAAATGGACGATCTATCTGGTCATCAGCTTCTGGACCGGCGGCGCATGGATCATGTATTTCGCCGATGCACCGACGCTGACGCGCGACTTCTGGGCCGGCGACGCCGCGCCCGTCGCCTACGCGACCGTCGCCATCCTGACCGCGACGACCTTCACCCTCGGCGGTTTCATGCGCGAGCAGGTGTGCATATACATGTGCCCGTGGCCGCGCATCCAGACCGCGATGCTCGACGAGAAATCGCTGATCGTCACCTACAAGGACTGGCGCGGGGAGCCGCGCGGCAGCGTCAAGAAGGCGGCGAAGGACCCGGGGGCGTTCGGCGACTGCATCGATTGCAACCAGTGCGTCGCGGTCTGCCCGACGGGAATCGACATTCGCGAGGGGCCGCAGATCGGCTGCATCACCTGCGCATTGTGCATCGACGCGTGCGACCGGGTGATGGGCGAGATCGGGCGGCCGCGCGGACTGATCGACTATGCGACGCTCGACGACTGCAAGCGTGAGGCAGCCGGCGAAACGCCGCGTCCGGCGTGGAAGACGCTGCTGCGTCCGCGCACCATCGTCTATTTCCTCGCCTGGTGCGGGATCGGCCTCGGGCTGCTGTTCCTGCTCGGCGCGCGGACGCGCACCGACATTTCGGTCGCGCCCGACCGCAACCCGCCCTTCATGCTGCTCAGCGACGGCAGCGTCCGCAACGCCTACACGATCAAGCTGCGCAACATGGAAAGCCGTCCGCGCGACATGGCGATCACGATCGACGGCGTCCGGGGCGCCATGATGTGGACCGACGAGATGGACCGGGCCGACGCGGCACGGTCGCTGACCCTGACCGTCCCCGCCGACGCGACCCAGCCGCTGCGCCTCTATGTCGTCGCGCCGCGCGACACGCCGGCGCAGGCGATCACCTTTGCCGTCCGATCGCTCGACGAGCGCGGCGAGCGGGACAGCGGCGAAACGCGCTTCGAAGCGCCGGAGGTCAATCCATGAACCGCCCCTTCACCGGCCGCCACATGGCGCTCGTCCTCGTCGGCTTCTTCGGCACGATCATCGCGGTCAACGTCGTCATGGCGCGCTATGCCGCCTCGACCTTCGGCGGCATCGTGGTCGAGAACAGCTATGTCGCTAGCCAGCATTTCAACAAGTGGCTCGACGATGCGGAGGCGGAACGCGCGCTCGGCTGGGACGCGGTGACGGCGTGGCGTCCTGACGGCCGGCTGCTCGTGACGCTGAAAGGACCGGGTGCGGAGGCCAGCGTGGCCGGCGTCGCGCGTCATCCGCTCGGCCGCCTGCCCGACCGGGCGCTCCGCTTCGAGGCGATCGGCGAGGGCCGCTATCTGTCGCACGAAGCCGTGCCGGAGGGCCGGTGGACGCTGCGCCTCGCGGTCGCCGACGGCGCACAGCGCTGGCGCCGCGAAGAAGCACTGCAATGAGCGCACAGCCGCGCCCCGACGTCGCGCCGCTGCGCACCGTGCTCGCGGTGCCGGGGATGCATTGCGCCGGTTGCATGAGCAAGGTCGAACGCGGGCTGAGCACCCTGCCCGGCGTTTCGGGCGCACGTGTCAACCTGTCGGCGCGCACGGTGACCGTCGCGCACGGCGACCGCGTCGAGGAACGCGATCTGGTCGATGCGCTTGCGGTGCTGGGGTTCGAGGCGCAGCCGCGCCGTGACGAACTCGCACCCAATCTGTCGGCGGTGAAGCCGCTGCTCGCCCCGTTCGCGGTCGCGGGTTTCGCCGCGATGAACGTCATGCTGCTGTCGGTCAGCATCTGGTCGGGCGCCGACGGCGCGACGCGATCGCTGTTCCACTGGATTTCGGCGGCGATCGCGATTCCCGCGGTCGCCTACGCCGGACGCCCCTTCTTCGCCTCGGCGTGGCGCGTGCTGCGGCACGGGCGCACCAACATGGACGTGCCGATCTCGATCGGCGTCCTGATCGCTACCGGCCTCAGCTTCTACGAGACCGCCGTCGGCGGCGAGCATGCGTGGTTCGACGGTGTGCTGATGCTGCTGACCTTCCTGCTCGCGGGGCGGGTGCTCGACGCGATGATGCGCGACAAGGCGCGCGCCGGTGTCGATGCGCTGATCCGCCAGGCGGCGCAGGGCGCGACGGTGGTCGCCGCCGACGGCACGCTGGCATGGCGCAAGGCTGACGAACTCGCCGCCGGCATGGTGATGCGCGTCGCGGCGGGCGAACGCCTCGCCGCCGACGGAGAGATCGTCGCGGGTCAGAGCCGCTTCGACCAGTCGCTGCTGACTGGCGAAAGTGCGCCGATCGCGCTGCATCGCGGCGATGCCGCGCTCGCGGGCACGCTCAACCTCGACGCGCCGGTCGACGTGCGCGTCAGCCATGCCGGGCAGGACACGACGCTCGCCGAGATCGCGCGACTGATGGAAGCCTCGACGCAGAGCCGGTCGCGCTACGTCCGCATCGCCGACCGGGCATCGCGCCTCTATGCGCCCGCGGTCCACACGCTCGCCGCCGTCTCGGTGATCGGCTGGCTGATCGCGGGTGCGAGCCTGTACGAGGCGCTGGTCATCGGCGTCGCGGTGCTGATCATCACCTGCCCCTGCGCCCTCGGCCTCGCGGTTCCGGTGGCGCAGGTCGTGGCGAGCGGCGCGCTGATGCGAGCGGGGCTGATGGTCAAGGACGGCTCGGCGCTCGAGCGGCTTGCGACCATCGACCGCGCGCTGCTCGACAAGACGGGAACGCTGACGCTGGGGCGGCTGACGCCCGATCCGGCCGCGCTCGACGCGGTGCCGCCGACCGAGGCCGGAATCGCGCTCGCGTTGGCGTCGCACAGCCGCCACCCGCTGTCGCGCGCGCTGGCCGGTGCGCTTGCGGCCCGCGGCGTCCGCGCCGCGAGCCTGTGGGGCGTCGAGGAGCGGCCCGGCGAAGGTGTGTTCGCGCATCATGACGATGGCGCGGTGGCCTTGCGCCGTCCCGAACAGGCGACCGGCACGGCCGTGGTGCTCGACATAGACGGCGCCCCCGCCCGGCTGATCGTCTGCAGCGACCGGCTGCGTCCCGACGCGGCGGAAGCGCTCGCCGGGCTGCGCGCGCTCGGCGTCGAATGCTCGATCCTGTCGGGCGACAACATCGCCGCGGTCGCCGAGGTGGCGCGCGAAACCGGGCTGACGGCGCAGGCGAGCGCGACGCCCGCCGACAAGCAGGCGGCGATCGCCCGGCTGCGCGCCTCCGGACACCATGTGCTGATGGTCGGCGACGGGCTCAACGACGGCCCGGCGCTCGCCGCCGCCGACGCCTCGATCGCGCCGGGCACGGCCAGCGATGTCGGATTGCAGGCGTCCGACCTCGTCTTCGTGCAGGATTCTTTGATCGCCCTGCCCCGCGCCGTGCGCGCATCGCGCGCGACGATGCGCATCGTGCGGCAGAATTTCGCGCTGGCGATCCTCTACAACATCTTCGCGGTGCCGCTCGCCATCGCGGGGCTGGTGACGCCGCTGATCGCCGCGCTGGCGATGTCGATCAGTTCGCTGATCGTCGTCGGCAATTCGCTGCGTCTGGCGAGGATCGCGCGATGACCGGCCTTGCGATCCTGATTCCCGCCGCGCTCGCGCTCGGCCTGCTCGGCCTCGGTGCCTTCTTCTGGGCGCTTCGGAACGGCCAGTTCGACGATCCCGACGGCTCTGCGGCGCGCATCCTGATCGACGAGGAAGACATATGACGCCCAGCCCGCTGCTCTTCGCGCTGTCGGCGCTGATCCCGGCGATGACCGGGCCGTTGCCGGGCACGTCGCAGCGAATGCTGGCGGTCATGCTTTGCGGCGGCGGCGCGACGTCGGTGCCGCTTGGCGGCCAGGCGCCGTCGGGCGACACGCCCGCGCCCTGCTGCGCGAAGGGGTGCCACAACAGCCGTTCGCGCAAGCAAATTGACCGGGCGCAATGACAGCCCGCCCGTCTTCGGCGACAAGCGCCTGCATGTGGCCCTATCATCCCGATCTGCTCGCAACGCCGGTCCCGCGCTACACCAGCTTTCCGACGGCGGCGGAGTTCACCCCCGACGTCGGTCCCGACCGGTTCGCCGAAGCGGTCGCCACCGCGACCGGCGACGTCTCGCTCTATCTCCATATCCCCTATTGTGAGCATATCTGCTGGTATTGCGGCTGCAACACGGGCGCCGCCAATAAGGCGCAGCGGCTGACCAGCTATCTGACCGCGCTGCACCGCGAGATCGCACTGGTCGCCGGATTGCTGCCCGCGAGCACGCGGGTGCGCCGCATCGCCTTTGGCGGCGGCAGTCCGAATGCGATCGCGCCGACCGATTTCATCCACCTGATGGAAGCGCTGGTCATCCATTTCCCGCTCGACGATCCGACCATCTCGATCGAACTCGATCCGCGTGCGATGTCGCCGACATGGGGCGATGTCGTCGCGGGGGTCGGTGCGACGCAGGCCAGCCTGGGCGTCCAGACCTTCGCCCCGCATCTGCAGGCCGCGATAGGCCGCATCCAGCCGGTCGAGACGATCGAGGCAAGCGTCGAGACATTGCGCCGCGGCGGCATCCGATCGCTCAACTTCGACCTGATGTACGGACTGCCGGGGCAGACGCAGGACGATCTGGCCGATACGCTCGACCGCACGGTGCGCTTCGGCGCCGACCGCATCGCGCTGTTCGGCTATGCCCACGTCCCGCACCTGATCCCGCGCCAGCGGCGCATCGACGACAGCGCATTGCCGGGGCAAGCCGAGCGGTTCCGCATGGCGGCGCTCGGCCATCGGACGCTGGTCGAGGCGGGTTATATCCCGATCGGCTTCGATCATTTCGCCCTGCCCGACGATCCGATCGCGCAGGCGGCGCGCGCCGGGCGGCTGCGGCGCAATTTCCAGGGCTTCACCGACGACGGCGCGCCGGCGCTGATCGGTCTCGGCGCGTCGGCGATCAGCAGCTTTCCCTCGCTGCTCGCGCAGAATGAAAAGAATTCGGGCCGTTATCGCATGCTGTTGTCGCACGACATCCTGCCCATCGCGCTCGGCAAGGCGCGCGACGTCGAGGATCGCCGGCGCGGCGCGGTCATCAGCGAATTGCTCTGCCACGGGCGGGCCCGGGCCGACAAGCCGCTGGTCGACGAGGCGTGGGAACGGCTGGCACCCTATGTCGAGGCCGGGCTGTGCACGTTCGACCATGGCGCGGTCGCGATTCCGCCCGAGGGTCTGCCCTACGCCCGAAGCATCGCGGCGGCCTTCGACCCCTATCGCCAGCATTCGCCACGCCGGTTCAGCTCGGCGGTCTAAGTCGGGTTTCGACGCGCTACCTCATCCGTTCGTCATGCTGAACGCGTTTCAGCATCCATTTTCTGCCGTTCGTGCTGACTCCGGATCACGTCGGCGTTTATACCCTTGAGACAAGAACGCCGGTGATCCCCGGCGAAAGCC
>NZ_BCUA01000025.1 GCF_001591045.1 Sphingopyxis granuli NBRC 100800
TTTATGACTTGTTTGTGCGTGTCAATGCCTGTCGAGCACAGGATGATGATCTATCAAGCCGCGAAGAATGAGGTGGAGCACCGACGGTTTCCCCCGCGGTATTCATCAACTTCATGCAAAACGAGCTGGACGAGGGCATTGCATCGACTGCGACCA
Organism: Sphingopyxis granuli NBRC 100800; assembly: GCF_001591045.1. Taxonomy (GTDB): domain Bacteria; phylum Pseudomonadota; class Alphaproteobacteria; order Sphingomonadales; family Sphingomonadaceae; genus Sphingopyxis; species Sphingopyxis granuli. Next base: position 157 of record NZ_BCUA01000025.1, read on the forward strand.
TCGATCTTCTAGCCTTCAGCAAGCGGGACTGGTCGTCGCTCCCAGTAGGGTTCAAGGCGCTTCTCGATATCATCGAGCATGGCATGTGCAGGATACCTGGCGCGCTATTTGGAGCAGCCGTGACGTTCGGCGACGAAAATCTTCGGATTGGGTTGGATACGATGGCCGCCCACCTGACGGATCGGCACATCAACATGGCTGCTCGGATGCAGACAGGCTATGTCCATCATGCGGCCATGCAGTACTGGATCTCCATCGCACGGCGAATGGCATCGCGAGATGATCAAGTCGGCCAATCCGTGGTTGGAAGCTGTGCTAGCGCCTTGGTTCGATATCACCAAACCGCCATCCAGCCCGTAGTCACTGACGTAGAGCGACTCTATCCCGCTTGGGACTTCAATCCCGCAGTTTCAGTCAGGCAGCACTGGGGCTTTGCCGAATACGGGAGGCTGATGGCTCCCCAGTTACGTGCAATTCAGGATGCTGAAGTTGGCGAGAAAATTTTTGGTGAAGTGATCGAGGTCTAGTGCGGACGCGACCAAGCCTAGCTGTGTCCGCGCGTGTTAACTGATCTGGGCTGTCGTTTTGCAGACCGGGAACTCGCTGCAGCCTAAGAAGCCGCCGTATTTTCCCTCGATCCTGACCATCTGCCCGCGATCGCAGGATGGGCAAGTACTCCCGTGTTCGACTTTGCCGGTCAAGCGAATCGGCCCCACATCTCTGGCTTCCTGCGTGCTGACGATGTTGCGCTTAAAGTCGCAGCGCGGCCAAGTGCTGCAACTTTCGAACTCGCCGTTGCGGCCACTACGCCGGGTGATGACCCCGACGGAACATTTGGGGCATGGCTCGATAGGCGCAGCGTCGATCGGCTCAATCTCAACTGCGCCTTGCTTGGCCAACTCAACGAGGAAGCGGGACGGCTGCGCTAGGCTCGTATAGATCCGAACCTGTCGTCTTGCGCGTGTGAGGGCGACGTAAAATAGCCTACGCTCCTCTGCCATCGGGAACGGATCCGGAGCAGGCATCGGTATCTGCAAGACAGGATCATCTTCGATCTGGCTTGGGAAGCCCCGGTTTCCTTCAACCACGTTCAGCAGCATGACGTAGTCGGCCTCTAACCCCTTCGACGAATGGACGGTCTTGAAGTCGAGGTCGAGCTGTTCGGAAAACTGCGCCTTCCAGCGTCGTAGGTCTGCGGGCCGGTCGCTTCGATAACGGCCAAGAAGCAAAACTGACAGGCGGCCATTCTTCGCCGGCTCCAGCTTGCCGAGCTTTAGGTAGTGCTGCATTTGCGCGAGCTGTTCAGCCAAGTGTTCGGTGGAGCGCCTTGCATCCTCGAAGGCATAGGCAAAAATGTATTGCTTGCTCTCGTAGTGATTGGCGCTTGCGACCTCTTTGCGAATTTGCGTTGGGTTGGCCTGAACGAACCGGCTGGAAATGTCGCAGATGGGCTGAGGACTTCTGAAGGTGGTGTTCAGCGTGAGCTGCGTGGCCCTAGGGAAAATCCGATCGAATTCACGCATCACCGAAATGTCGGCTCCCGCAAAGCGGTTGATGCCTTGCCAATCGTCGCCAACCACGCACAGGTGCCTTCCCGCCTCAGGCGGTCCCGCCAATGCCTTCAGCAGACGTATCCGTGCGCGTGAACTATCTTGGAACTCGTCAGAAAGGATGGTCGTGAAGGGGGAGCGATATCGGCCGCGCTCCACATGTTCCGCCGCGAGGTTGAGCATGTCTTCGAAGTCGATGTAGCCGCCATCTTTGAGCTTCTGCTCCCAGCTGGCGCCAACTCTTTCGTAGATGCTGACAAAACGCTTCAAGCGATCGATATTGGTATTCTTGGAGTGGGCTTTGAGCGCAGCCTGCAAGTCGGCATGGTTGATGCCGTTGCTTTTTACATGTTGCTGAAAGACCCGGATGGTTCCCGCGAGTTCCTGAGCCGTAACCGGCTGCGTACCGGTCGCTTCGCGCTCGGGATCGAAGCTTGCGGAAATGCCAGCCTTTGCGAGCTGCGCTTCGAGAAAAGGCAGAGCTGTTCCCTGTGAGATCTGGGCAGAGGTGGTTTCGAACAGCTTGGTCCCCATTGCCTGATGGAGCTCGCGCTTCCACCGAACACCATCCAGGTACGACTGGCCAAAATGCTCAGGTGGGCGACCAGCCTGATCCAGCGCAAAATGCTCATGATAAAGCTCTGCATCCGGATAGTAGAAGTCCGGATAGTATTGGCGGTGCGTCTCGGTCGCCGTTTCGTGCTCATATCGACGTTCGTATTCGTAAGGGATCTGGTTATAGAAAAGCCAGTCTGCAATTAGTCGCTCTTCTTTGCTCTTTACGATCTCGCCATTTGCTGTCCGGAAGCCCCGCCGGCCATTGCCATAGGCGTCAGGCTCAGCCGGCACGTTCCATTCACCCACGTCCCTGCCATACACTGTCCGAAACAAGTGCCAGTCATTTCGGAACGTCTGGTCTTGCTTGCACAGGTCATCGATGATGCTGACGATCATCTTGTTGTCTTCGCCTGGATGCTCAAGCCAAGGGGCGAGCGACGGCTTCTTGCCGGTCGCCATGGCGATGACATGCAGGCCAAAGCTGTGAAACGTCTTCGCCGTGATGTCGGCAGAACCGGGCAGTTGGCTCAGACGATCCCTCGCACGTTCCGCCAGTTCCTCTGCCGCGTCGGTGTTGAAAGCGAGGAGGAGCACTTGGCTGCCCAGCGCCAATCCTTGCTGAAGTACGTAGCCGGCCTTGGATACCATCGTCGAAGTTTTGCCCGAGCCCGCCGCGGCTACAATCTGGATGCGGTGGTCCATGCACACGCAGGCTTTGATCTGCTCGTCGGTGAGCGGGTCCTTTTCGACCGTCTCGAAGAATTCTTTCTGCGCAACCTTTTGACCAGCGAGGAAGGCATCATTGTCGATAGCAAATTCCGTGACAAGAAGTTCGACTAAATCCTTTGATCGCCCAACGCTGCTCATCCATGGCCGATAGGACGCCGGGGCAGGGTGCTCTGCCAGGATGCGCTCGGCAGTACCTGATGGTATCCACCTCTTCCTGTCGACCGTCGGCTCCCATCCCGCGCGCCATTCAGCCAATTGTTGGCTTGCTGTCCCGGACGCCGGCAAAAGTGCAGCCGGTTTTGCACCGGATGCACCCAAGCCCTTCGGGCGTGAGGACGAAGATTCCTTCTTGTTCCCGCCGAGTAGAGCACCCGCACCGAGCAAGCCCAGGAGGATCAACTCAAGCAATGCGCAATCCTTGAAGTCGGTTGCTTTGATGCCGCACGGTCCGATGGCGCATGGCTGACCTTAAATCCAAACGTCATCACAGAGATAGGCTAAACCGCCGCTTCCTCCGGTGATTGCATCTCGGATCTCGGCTAGCTCATCCACTTCCCGAGGTGGCTTCGGTGGCTTTGAGCCGACCCCATGGAAGAATGGCCCGATTTTCAAGGGCTGTCGCTCAAGTGCCTGCGCGAAAGCCAGAGTACGATCAAAAAGATCCTCCTCGGAGTGATAATACCAGTTTCTCACAAGTCGGCCATTCGACGGAGCGTAGCTCATTTGCTGGCCCATAATCCCCGGCAGTTCCGGGGAGTCGAAGAGTTGGTAGTCGATGCCGTTGCGACGGAAGATGATCGCGGCACCGCTCGTGTCGAAGGACCTGGCAAAGATTCTCTGAAAGGCGCGGGAAGTGGGAGCGAAGGACCGCCAGCCCGCGTTGATCAAGGCTCCGCCCAGGTCACTTAGAGTCTCGAGAACATCCCCTTTGGGTGAATGCCTGACAACGACGTGCTCTCCCTGATCGTTTCGTTGAAGTTCTGAACGGCGGCAAATGATTGTGTTACTGCAACGCCAGTTTAGGTGTTCCAAGCTTTCGAACTGGGCAACCTTCAGCGTTTGCTCCGCGGCCATTTCAACCACGACGATATCGCCGGAAATTAGATCCCTGCGGTGGCAGTTGACTGGATAGGTCCGTCCAGTCTTTGTGAAGCGCACATGCGCCACGCGGTATGACATCTAGTTCTCTGCAGGATAGTGAAACGGCGTTTGAAGTGGAATGCACTATCAGAGTTTATCTTTGGTTTCTGCAACTTCGAACCTCGCCGGGCAATTAGCGGCTTCACGCGGCCTTTGGTACGACCGGGACTGCCGAACGTGCGAGGACATCGCCAGTCACGTGAAACCCCATCGTGCCCCTCACCTGGTCGCCGCGGGCTTCGATCTCGTCACGCAGCCAGTTCACCAGAACAGCCGGATCTCGTTCTGCCAGCAGCGTTGCGCGGTGCGCAACCACGGCAAAGTCGCCAGGCGTTTGGCCATGGTGGACGGGCATCTCAGCCGGCCAGTCAAGGCCGAACCTGGTTTTGAAAAGCTGGCTGGCCTGAGCAGGAGTCATGGCATTGAATACGGCGCGGATCGTGAAGCGGCGCTGCGTCGCCGGATCGAGGTTATCGGCCAGATTGGTCGTCGCGACGAAGGGAGTGCGGAGGTGCTCGAGCTGGACCAGCATCTCGTTGACCTGGCTGACCTCCCAGCTCCTCTGACCGGCTTCGCGGCGATAAAGGAAGCTGTCGACCTCGTCGATCAACAGCAGTGCACCGCGTTCGGCTGCCCTCGCAAAGGCTTCAGCGATGTTCTGTTCGGTCTCACCTACATATGGGCTCATGAGATCCGAGCACCGCCGCTCTTCGATCTCCAATCCCATGACCTCGGCGAGATGCCTTGCAAAAGCGGATTTGCCAGTACCTGAAGGCCCGGACAGCAACAGGCTCCAACCGCGGTCTGGGGTGGCGGCCAGGCGGTCAGCAAGGCGAGACAAATCCGTGTCCGCACGGGATAGCGCCGGGTTGTAGACTGAACTGCCGGGCGCTTCCGGGGCGCAAGACTGCCCCAAAACGCGCATTACGCTGTGGATAGCGGTCTTCGCCACGTCCGCCCCGGCGTTGGCAAGATGGGCAGCCTTCAGACCTGCAGCTACCACGGCAGGGGGCGCCTTCAGGCAAGCGATATCGCGCAGTTCAGCATTGCTGAGGTCAACCGATGCAGCTTCAGCGGACCTCTTGGCTACTCGCTCTCGCACAGCCAAGCGCGGGCGATCGAAGCCGATCGCGAGGGTCATGCGTCGCAAGACGGCGGGATCCAACCGCGAACGCTGGTTGACGATCCAGATCGTGGAAACCTGCGGCGCCTCGACGAGACGGTTAATCCACTGCTTGGAACTGCCTTTGCGCTCGCTCATCATCAGGACATCGTCGGCTTCATCGACGACGATGACCCTGTCCCGGTGATGACGGCACATAGCCCGCAAGATCATCAGATGATCGAGGCGCTCGGAGCGATCGGGCTCGTTACCGAAATCGTCGCTCAAACCGGCAAAGATCGCGCCGCTTCCTGCCTCAGTGGCAAGGGTGCGCGCAAACTCGGTTTTGCCAGTTCCCGGCTCCCCGAACAGCAAGATGCTTACAGGTTCCTTGCTCGCGAGGACTTTGAGAGCGATGCTCCGCAACGGATCGAGGTGCTCGAAGTCATTCCACAGCAATCGCCCTTGCTCCGGTTCGGGCATGAGCCAGCGCAGCATCTCGTCCCGGGTTTCCGCATGGACCCGAATAAGGCGCCTGAGCAGGTGGCTCAGGCTATATTCTCCATCGCGGTCGTCATGAAGAAGGCGAGAGGAAAACAGCGGTGCACCTGGCACCAGTTTTCGTTCGACGGTGTTGCCGGCGAGGCCAGAGAGTTGAGCGACAGCGCTCGGGGTGAGGTTGCTGCATGAGATGGGTGCCCGGCGCACGAGCTCTCGCCAGCACTCAAATTTTCCCCAGCGGGCAAAGATGGTGAGGATGGTGACTTCAGCGGAATCGAGGCCGAACAGCTCGCCGACCCACGCAAACACGCTGTCCAACTGGGTTGGCGCGGCGCGCTTCGCCGTCAATTGCCGAGCAACAGCCCGCATTTCGGCCACTGAAGGCTTTTCCCGATTGGTGAGCTTATGCAACGCGGCAACGGAAACCTCACGGTCAATCAGGTCGATCAGATCCTCGCCGCACCGCTTCACCTGATTGACGCTCAACGCCTGCAAAACCCGCGCAGCAGCATGAGCGAAATGCGCTGCTTCACCCTGCTCGGTATGGCTGAATTCGGCTTGTGCTGCCCTTTGACGTGCCATCTTGTGCGCAATCCCCCTGAGGTCCGGTTCCATGAAAGGTATCTAACCACATGAGTGCGACAAATATGGTCGCATAAATGGGGGATTTCGCTTGATCCGACTTGCGCTTGCAGGACAGGCAGTTAGCAGTGGCTGTAATGACAAAGCGCCTCAGTAACCTCGATCGTACACTCAAACTCGTGCATGCGTTGACGCAAAGCATTGAAGGCTTGTCGCTCGATGAGATGGCTGCATTGCTTGGGGTGAACCGCCGAACTGTTGAGCGACTTCGCAACGTCATACTCATTCATTTCGACCTCGACGAAACGGTCGATGGTCGCATCAAACGATTCAGGATCAAGGATAGCCCGGGCCGGGCCTATGCGAGGCCAAACGCTGGCGAAGTCGCCGCCCTCCAGGGCGTAGTTGAAGCCGGACGGATCGAGGGTACAGCCAACACCGAAGCGCTTGAGAAGCTGCTCTCCAAAATCAAGATCGCCTTCGACAGCGCCGAACGCCGCCGGCTCGACAATGACCTCGATCTGCTTACCCGGTTGCAGCGGTCCCGGGTTGCCGCAGGGCCAGCCGTCATCGCTTCTCCCGAGGACCTGACAACGATCCAGTCAGCGATCCTTGCCGCTCATTGTGTGGATTTCGATTATCAGCCCGATTGGGCTGCTGCGCCAGCATGGCGACGGGTCGTCCCATACGGCCTGATCCATGGCCCCATCACCTATCTGCTTGGCAAAATGCCTGACCGGGATGATCCCCCGTTCACCTTTCGGCTCGATCGCATGAGCAACGTTCGAGATAGCGGGATCGTCGGCTGCCCACCGGATGATTGGGATCTCGACGCCTGGATGTCCCGCAGCTTCGGCATTTGGCAAGAGGAAGACCACGATATTGTGCTGCGGGTCCGCCCGCATGCGGTCGAGCGCGTGAGGGCTTGGCGGTTCCACCCGCATCAGCAGTTCGAAGATGATGGCGAGGAGCTGCTGGTGCGGTTTCGATCCGGAGGGCTCTTTGAGCTCGCCAATCATCTGTTCGGGTGGGCGGGTGATTTGGTGATCGAAGGACCAGCGGCATTGAAGGACACGATGGAGCAGCGGCTCGCGGCGGCTCAGGAAATGTTGCGACCAAAATTGTCGTAGTTGATGGGCAGAGAACGTGTTGGGCGTGGCGTGACAGTCGTCGGGGGATTAGTTTGAATGTTTGAGAACTGCCATCTGCGGATCGGCGACGCGCCATTTGCGAGCTGCATGCCGCTCAGTCCGCAGCTCCTGGCGAGCCTCTATGCCTTGCCTCATTGTGCCGAGATGCCGCTGCGCGAGGTTCTTGAAACGCAGGGTAACGATGCCCCCTGGGCGGAGAGCTTTACTGTCGCCCCCGAACAGACCGCCACGGCTGTTGCCGCAATGCTGCGCCATCTGATGATGGCCACGCGCGACCTCGAGCCTGGATCCATTGCGACCGAGGCCCTGGCAACTGGCGGGAGGGCACGCACCCACATCGAGGCTCTACGGCATCTTTGGCTTGGTAATCCAGCGATTGTGCCGTCCGAACTGGCGATATTGAAGGCATTTCTGGCCTGTGGGGCAGGCGATGCGTTGCAGTCGCTTCAGGTGATCTGGGATCGGAATAGCACCCAGCTGACCTCTCTCGAGCGCGCTGTGCTCGAGCATCTCGAAAGTCACCACGGCAAGCCGGACGAAGACGACCTTGATTACGTCCGGTTGATCTCGGCCACCAAGACGTGCCGAGCGCCTGACTCGGTCCTCGCCGGTCACGTCCAAAGGCATCTGCTCGATCCGTCTGCGCCAACAGTGTCCATAGACGACAGCCTCGCTGTTCTCTCTGTCCGGGACGCACTCACGGAATGCGAAGCCGCTGCCGCTATCATCCAGCGCTGGCTTGCCGAGGATCGAACTCTGTCCGCGAGCGAGATCGGCATCATCCTGCCGTCGGGCCCGGAGTATACGCATTATCTCTTCGAAGCCTTTGCGAAGGCCGGTCTTACCGCATCATCACTCCCTGCTGCACCGGATCGCAGAAATATCGGGGGTGAAGCGCTCCTACATTTCCTGCAGTGCAGGCGGCGGCCCGCGCCCGCCATGGCGCTCGCCTCGCTATACTGTTCCCCCGTTCTGTGCTGGTCCCCGGACGTGGGATCGGCCTTGGCCAGTGCCGTCATGGCCGGCGATTTTCAGCCGATGTTGGTGCATGAACTGAGCGGAAAGCAGGCTGCGCTGTTCTCGCTTATTCGGTTAGCATCACCTGCGACGAACGGTCAGCTCAAGGAGCAAATCCGTTCCTTCCAGAGACTGCTCAATGATGACGAACTGCTTGCTCCCGATGTAGCTGAGGCGAAACAGCTGGCTTCCCGTCTCGTGGCCGCTCTCGGCAATGCCAATGATGCTGCCGAAGCGGAACTGGAAAAGGCCATCCAATTGGCCGCAGCATACCAGGCACCGCCTTGCACACGCGGACCTTACTACCTGGGCGGTATCTCGGTCATGTTGGCGCATGAAATGCCCAAGCGGCAGTTTCGGAAGCTTCTCGTCCTCGGCTTCAACGATGGTGCATATCCGCCCCCGCCTTCGGGGAATCCATTTTTCCTCGACAGCGAGGTTGAGGCGATTTCGAACGCGATCGGATTGCAGCTCCCGTCCCAGGCCAAGCAGCTCGATGCGGCGCTCGACCTTTTCTCGTGTCAGATTGGCTCTGCAAGTGACCAGGTCATCTTCCTCCTGTCAGAGCGCGATCGCGGCGGCAGCTTTCTCTCCGCTTCGTCAAGCTTGCCACTCATCTCCCGGCTCATCACAGGCATGCATGATCCGGAATCTTTGGTCGTGCCGCTCACGCACAGTGAAGGTACGATCTGGGACAGGCTGGTGGCCTGGATGCCCCGGCCAGTGGTCGAACCCTTGCAGCCCCTCGAAGTGCCAGCGCACTATGAGTTCGATCTCGATCTCCTGAGCCTGCGCAAGAAGGATGATGGCACCCCGAGAGCGCAGAGCCCGAGCCGACTCGAAAAGCTCCTCATCAGCCCGCTGGCCTGGGTCTTGGCCGAGCTCGGCGCCGAGCACGTTTCGTGGCAGCCGGAAGCGCTTGACGTCATGCTGCGTGGCTCTCTCGCCCACGAGGTGTTCGAACGCCTGTTCCCGCCGGGCAAGGATCATCCGTCCGACGAAGTGATCGAAGAAAAGGCGCCTGAGCTGCTGCTGGAACGCATTCGTGCGATTGCACCGTTCCTGCAGACGTCGGCTTGGGCTGTCGAACGCAATACGCTGGAGGCGGAAATCACCAAGTCCGCCAAGCACTGGTCGATGGTGCTGAAATCCCTCGACGCCGAGATCGTGGGCAACGAATTCTGGCTCACCGGGACCCTGTTTGACCATCCCGTGCATGGCAAAGCAGATTGCCTGCTTCGCCTTCCCGATGGTCAGCCGATCGTCGTCGATTACAAGAAGAGCAGCTCCGGAAGCCGGAGACAACGCCTGCAGAAGGGCTGGGACCTGCAGGTGGATCTCTATCGGCGCATGACCGTTCGGATCGATGAGCGCAGCCACGAAGCTGTCGTTCGCATTGGCGGGACTTTGAACGGCTGGTCCAAGCAGCCTGCGGTTGCCTATCACACACTCAACGACGGCAACGTCCTCCTCAATGGGATCGAGGTGTTCGACAGCACTGATGTCGAACTCGTCGCCGGCGATATTGCCGCGAATGCACTTGCGCTGATTTCAGCTCGGTTCGAGGCCCTAAAGGCTGGCCGACTGGAAACAAACACCACAGCCGATGCCAAATTCTTTCAGAAGGCAGCAGCCCTTGGCACCTACGCCTTGGAAGACAGCCCACTGATCACCGCCTTCATGCGCAACGACACCGCTCCCTCTGTAACCCTTCCGGACGATCAAGATGACTGAACTTTCGATTGTACCCGCAGGGGCAGGGGCGGGCAAAACCCACCATATCCAGGAAACGCTGACACAGTGGGTCCGGGACGGCAAGGTGCGGCCCGAGAAGATCCTGGCAGTTACCTTCACCGAAGCCGCCGCCGGAGAATTGCGGCAGCGGATCCGGGGGGCTCTGATTGCGGACAGCAATCTCGCAGCAGCGCTGGCTGTCGAGCGAGCCTATGTCTCAACCATCCATGGGCTGGGACGCCGATTGCTGATCGAGCATGCCTTCGCATCGGGTTCATCGCCGCAGCAGCGCCTGATCGCCGAAGACGAGCAGGACTTGCTGATCCGTCGCTCGATCGAAGAAAATCCTGCGTTGAGCGAGCTTTCCCGAAACCTCGCCGCCCTTGGCTATCAAGGGAGCTTCTCTTCGGACGAAACCGCAGAGGACAGCTTCCGCAAGAATTTGCTCGGCGTCATCGCCTTGCTGCGAACGCTCGGTCCGCGAGGCAGCGATCCGGCGATGGCCGACTTTGTCGAGGCATCCATTCGGACTGGATACGGTGCACCGATCGGGAAACCCGAGACTTTGGCTGCAGCGTTGAAGAAGGCTGTCGATGCCTTGCTTCACGCCTTTCCTCGCTCCCTGGCTGACGAGGCTGGTAGTGCCGCCGCCAAGACCGCCTTCCGAGAGAACTTCCGCGCTCTGAAGCAGGCTCAGCAGCTGCTCGCCTCCAGTAGTAAAGACTGGCGGTTGTGGCAAAAGCTGCGTGGCCTTCGTCTGTCGATGCGCGGCAGTCCGACCCCTGACGGCTATGACGATCTTGCAACTGCGGTCATGCTGGCAGCCGACAACCTGGTTTCTCATCCCGGACCGCTTGAGGATGCGGTTTCGCATGCGCGCGCTCTGGTCGAAGGCGCACAGTCGGCGATGACGGACTACGAGACCCGCAAACGCGAGCTCGGTGTCATCGACTTTAGCGATATGGTGACCAACGCCGCACTGATACTCGACGAAAAGCCTGCCGTACTTGGTGCCATCATGGACGAGGTCGACTGCGTCATCGTTGACGAGTTTCAGGACACCAACCCGATCCAGTTCACCTTCCTGTGGGCACTGGCGCGCAAGGCCAAACGCGCATTGATCGTCGGCGACACCAAGCAGGCGATCATGGGCTTCCAGGGCGCGGATCCACGACTGACTGTCGCCCTTACGCAGCAATTTGAAACCAGCCCGCTCGACCGGAACTGGCGATCTGATCCGCGCATCATGGATTTCGTGAACGCGCTAGGTCCGTGCCTATTCGGAGAGGATTATACGGCGCTTGCCGCGCAGAACGCCTCCGGGCACGACACTGCTCTGGAAATCATCGAGCTGGCCAGCAAACGCGGTGCCCGCTCCGGCGGAAAGCCCCAGCAATTCATCGCTGATCGTCTCCTGTCTCTGCTGACGGATGATCGGGTGACCATCGTCGACAGGCATTCCAAGGCCCTGCGCGACTTGGAACCACGCGACGTTGCCATCCTGTGCCCGACGCACAACCACTGCGCGAGCTATGCGGCCGCGCTGCGTGCCCTTGGTTTGCCGGTCCGCGTTGCGGAAGGAGGCTGGTGGCAAAGCAAGATCGTTCAGGCAGCATGCTTCGCACTTCGCTTCTCCGTTGATCCGGCAGACAATCATGCAGCGATCTGCACGGCAACGCTCGGTCCGGGCGCAACGCCGCTCGGCGATGCCCTTGGCGCTCTGGCCCGCCACGGCCGTATCGAGACACCAGAACTCACGGCGTTGCAGGGACTTTGGCCGGACTCGCTTGCAACGCCCGTGGACAGACTGGTGCATCAGGTGATCCAGGTTGCCGGGCTACGCGACTGGTGCGACCGGCTCGACGATCCCGCCCAAATGAGAGCGGACCTTCTTCGTTTCGAGGCTGAAGCGGCGGCATTCATGGATGCACACCGGGATATGCGTGAAGCCTCCGGTTTCTATGGCCAGAGTGCCAACGTTTTCCTTGGCTGGCTCGAAAACAAGGTCGGCTTGAAGGGTGAGGATCTCCGCCCGAACCCCGCTGGCGCTGAGGCCGATGGGATCGAGATTGTAACCTGGCACGCATCGAAGGGGCGGGAGTGGCCGGTCGTGGTCGTTTGCGGCCTCGATCACAAACTCGACCCCCGCGCCGGAACATTTAGCACAAAGTTTCTAGGCTTCGACGACCTCGATCGTGTGATCGAAGATGCGACACTTGCCTGTGCTCCTGATTTTGCTGCTCCCGAAGCGACAGCTCGTTTTCTAGACGGACTGTATCCCGAGTGCGAAGAAACAGCGCGCCGATTGCTTTACGTCGCTCTGACCCGTGCGCGTGATCGCCTGATCATCGAATGGCCGCAGGACGACGACAAGGTTGAGCCGCCACTACCAATCACGGCGCGCCGTCTTTTGAACGACGTCTGTGGCATCAAGTTGCAGGGCAATCAGATCACTGTCGGTTCGGCGCACTTCCCGTCGCGCATGACGATCTGTGACAAGGAGATCCCGGCATCTTTCGATACGGAAGGCACAGTCTGCTTGGCGAGCAATGACCGCGAACCCAGATTTGCCATTGAAAAGCGAGCGGTCACCGCCCTGGTTTCGGTGGTCAGTCCCTCGCAGGCCTTAGCCACCGCTCGGCCGCTGCCTCGTCAAATCGAGACCCGGGCGATTTCAGCGGGTGTCCGGCTCACCGGATCGGATCTCGCGCAGGCAACGGATAAGGGAACTGCTGTCCATGAAGCCTTGCGGATTTTGCTGTGCAGGCCGGATCTGCGTCACAGGGTGGGTCAGCATTGCCGGATCGCCGAGGCTGAAGTCGAGCTGCTCGCGCAACAGGCGCAAGCTCTCCGGCAGACTCTCACTGAGCTTGGCTATTCGCGCCTGCATATCGAACAGCCAATCGAAATCGAACTGGCCGACGGAGGCCGTCAGAGCATCATAGTCGATCTGATTGCCGAGGGAGCGCATGGCTTCATCATCGTCGACCATAAGAGTGGCCTGGTTGCTGACCACGTAGCCCGGTTCGAGAGCTATTGGCCGCAGCTAGCAGCCTACAGCAACACCGTTGGCGATCGAGGAAGCAAGCCCGTTAACGGAGCGGCTGTATTTTGGACGGAAACCGGCGAACTGACGCTTGGAATTGGAATTTGAGGGGCAGCTGCACTTGGCTCATTGGCATGAATTCAGCGATTGGCTGGATCGATTTTGACGAATCTGAACGTGACCGTGCGCAGCGGTTGATGGACCTGTTTCGAGAACAGGACAGCCGCGATGAACTGGGCCTTGGCGCGATTAGAGATTCCATCGCCGATCATCTGTTTCCTGGGACAAGTACCATCCAGACGCGGCTGCGGTACATGCTCTTCATTCCATGGGTACTGAGGTCATTGCCTTCAAACCTTGGGGTCCGGGAAATGGCCGCCAAAGCGAGACAAAAGGAAATTGAACTCGTTAGGGCCTTGATCGCGGGAGCACCGAAAGACGTCGGAATCATTGGACGGGACGCGGGCGATAAGCTCAAGCGCTTGCCCAGCAGCGTCTACTGGTCCGGCCTGGAAAGCTGGGGCATTCGCTGCTTTCCCGGTTCGATCGAGGCTTACTTTGCGGCGCTTCCGCATTGGCCCAAGGATGCTGCGAAAGATCACGCCGAAGATGATCTTGGAGGTGCTCCGCGCGGTCGTTCGTTGTGGCAAGAGCGATTACCTGATCCACCGGCAGGGTGGCCGGAAAACATCGACTTTGAGCTGAAACCCGACGAAGCGAGTTTCCTGCTTGACCGCCTAGTTGAACGTCATCCTAATAGCCTTCTGACTTATCTCGCGTGCAGACACGATCGAGCCAAGGCGGACGCGATCTGGCTGCACCCCCATCTGGCTGATTTCCCTGAGCAAGCAAGAAGGCTGGTCGACCACGCCAGGGTATTCTCGGGCGTGATGCATGGCGCTGCATTGCTCTATAATCTGCTGCTTAGTGAGCAGCGAGCCAAGGAGGACTGGATCGAAAGATACCAGGTCGCGCTTGCTAAATGGAGTGACGAGTTTGATGCAAAGACGCTAGCGTCGTGGTCGTTGGATGACTTCTGGCATGAGACGCGTCACACAGGGCACCAGGTGCTTGAGCCAGCCAAGCGATTTGTCACCGAGTGGGTGTCTCTGATCCGCAAAGAAGGAGGTATTGGCCGCAATCGCGAAGCCGCCAATGCCCTTATCATCACTCGTGAGCGAAGGCTAAAAAAGGGCCAGTCACGGTTCGCAAACACGAGTGCCAGGGATCGTTGGCAAGGAGCCTCCGGTATTGAACGGTTCCAGTTTCGCTGGCCCATCGCCCGCAGCTACTTGAAGGATCTCAAACCTTGACCCGGAACACGCTCGATCCGGAGATTCGGCTACTGTACGGTGACAGCCTTCAGGCACCACCTGGATATCGCTTCGATGCCGGGGTGGCGACGACCTTCTCGCTCGATTTTGAAACGGCGTTGGCGGTTCCCGTGAGCCTGGCTCTGTTTGCTGCAGACAATCGAGAGGAAATTCTACAGCACCCCATTGCTTTGCTGGAGGGTGCAGAGCGGATTGCTGGGCGCCTGGCTGTCTTTGCCGAAGCCGGCCAGATCCATGCTGCACATGCCCAGCAATCTCGCCTTTGTTCGTTGCTGGAAAAGGTCATCGTCGAGGTCCAAGCTCCAAAGGAAGGAAGCTTCCATCCCAAGATCTGGGCGCTACGGTTCAAGCCCTTGGACAACGAAGGCGATGATCTTCTCCGTGTCCTCGTGTTGTCCCGCAACCTGACACGCGATCGCTCATGGGACGTGGCAGTTCGTCTGGATGGACGCCGCACGCGCCAACCCAAAGCGCAGAACCGTCCACTGCACACACTGATTTCGACGCTCCCCAGCCTGGCTGTTGGAAACATCACCGAGGCGCAGCATGCTCTCACAATGGAGCTCGCGGAGGACATGCGCTTCGGGGAGTGGATTCTGCCTGACGGGTGTGAAACTCTGGAGTTTGCAGTCAACGGCTTGGGAGGGCGACCTTGGCAGCCGCAAGAATGCACCCGCATCGGCGTAGTCTCGCCATTTTGTGACGACAAGGCACTGGCTACCCTGGCGAGCAAAGCACGCCGATCCGCTGAAGTCCTGATCAGCAGGCCTGACCAGCTGGCGTGTATCTCCGCAGAAACGTTGAACGATTTTAAGCATGTCGCCGTGCTCGACGAAATGGCTGAGCGCGAAGATGGTGAAGAAGCTGAGTCGACGGCGTTCGAGGGGCTTCATGCCAAGATCATCGTTGCCGAGCACAGCTGGGACACTCGCCTGACGCTGGGCTCAGGAAACGCCACCACGCCAGCGTTCATTTCAGGGCGCAATGTCGAGTTTTTCGTAACCTTCACCGGCAAAACATCGAAGATTGGGTCAATCGACACAATCCTCGGAGAAGGCGGCTTCGGGCGATTGACGCGTGCCTATGTCCCGGGAGAGCTGGCCGCTGCTGAAGCATCCGAGCGCGCAGCTGAACGTGTTTTGCTGTTTGCTCGGCGGGCACTTGCGCGAGGTGGTCTCACCATCCGCTGCGAAGCAGAACCAGCCGAAGTTCCCGGAAGCTGGCGCTTGTGGCTGGTTCCGCCAGGAGAGGGAATTACACTGGCGGGAATCGACCAAGTGCGGGTTTGGCCAATAACGCGTGGGGAAAGGCACGCCCGTGATGCCAAAGTTTCCCTTGCTTCCGGTCAACCGCTAGATCTTGGCGTGATCCCGCTTGCCGATGTGACCCGCTTTTTGGCGATCGAGTTGAAAGAGCAGGCAACTGGTCGAACGGTCCTCTTTAGCACTGGCTTGCCGATTGAGGGGCTGCCGGCTGAACGCGACGTGGCGATCATGCGCTCTGTGATCAACGATCGAAAGACATTCCTTCGCTACCTGAGGCTCCTGCTTACGGCCCTTGGTGATCCGTTTTCGGCCGCTCTGGCGGCTGCAGGAAATGGTGGCGGAGCAGGTTGGGCGATGTCGGTCGCGGACGACGAACCGATGCTTGAGGAACTGGTCCGGGCCCTCTGCGCCAAGGATGGTCGGTTGGACGCGGTTGATCGACTGATGACCCGGCTCAGCGAACCGAGCTCTGCGGGCATCGATCCTATACCTGAAGAGTTCCGTACACTTTGGCAGGTCTTCCGCTCCGCACTTGAGGAGGCTGGCCATGGAAAATGAGCGGTTCGACGCGGGGCCTGCCCTAGCTCAGCTCAAGCGATTTCAGCGTCGCACGGTGGACTATGTCTTCGACCGTCTGCACGGCGCAGATCCTGTGCGCCAATTCCTCGTCGCGGACGAGGTGGGCTTGGGCAAGACGATGGTTGCCCGTGGGGTCATTGCCAAGACAATTGAAGCGTTATGGGATCGATCAAAGCGGATCGACATTCTCTACATCTGCTCCAATCAGGCTATCGCTGCGCAAAACCTCAATCGCCTGAACGTGTTGGGAAAGCGCGCGATGGCGCTGCCCACCCGGATGACGTTGGTCCCTTTGCAGCTACGCGGCGAGCAAGACCTTTCCGTGAACAAGGTCAACTTCATCAGCCTCACGCCTGGGACCACGTTCAACCTTCGATCGACGACCGGGGTCGTGGAAGAACGAGCACTCGTGCATCGCCTGCTCGAAGCCATGGGCTACCCGTTCACACCGCTTAGGAACGCGCTTCAAGTGGACGCTGGGAATGGTCGGTGGGATGCCTGTGTGAGCGGCATGTCACTTCAAGGCATCGATCCGACGATCATTGCGAACTTTCAGGAGGCAGTTCGCAATGATCTGGCTCTGACATCTGCGATCGAGGAAATGATCTCGCTGTTTCCCCGCCGACAGCCCACTTACCCTGATGAAAAGCGATGGAAGCGCAATGACGTGATCGGGGCGCTGAGGGGCAAGCTGTCGCACGCCTGTGTCAGCGCCCTCAAGCCCGACCTCATCATCCTCGATGAATTCCAGCGATTTCGGGAACTGCTGCGCGGGGAAGGAGAACCAGCTGAGCTGGCACGGGCTCTGTTCGAGTACTCCGACGACACAGCCAGCGCGCGCACCCTTCTCCTCTCCGCCACGCCTTACAAGATGCTCACGCTTACCGGCGATGAGCCGGAAGATGGGGATCATTACGAGGACTTCCTCGAGACGATCGAGTTCCTTTATGGCCGTGACAGGGGCGCAAACATCAAGGTCGAGCTCGACCGTGAAATGCGCCGATTCCGCAACCTTCTCCAGCAACTGCCGACGACTTCGAACGAGGCCAAGCGAGCGCGCAACAAGGTTCAGCGTACACTGAAGCGCGTCATGGCCCGCACCGAGCGCGTAGGCAGCACTGTGCAGCGAGATTCGATGTTGGCGGAGCCAGCAATTGATGTGTCGCTCGCGCCTGTCGATCTCCATCAAGCGGAAGCTTTTGGGCGCGTTGCGCGCGCTGTAGATGCTCGCGAAATCATCGAATATTGGAAGTCCGCGCCTTACCTCCTGAATTTCATGCGTGACTACACGCTCAAGCATCGCCTCAAGGACAAAGCCGCGAATGCTGACCCAGCGTTGCTGTCCGCATTGCGCGACGCACAGGCACTAGGGATCCGTCGTGAACAAGTCGAAGCCTATCAGCCTATTGATCCGGCGAACGGGCGTCTTCGTGCATTGATGTCAGACCTGTTTGGCTCCGGGCTCCATCAACACCTTTGGCTCCCACCGGCACTCACATACTATGGGCCTGTCTCGGATGGCCCACCGGCGACGAAGGCGCTCGTCTTTTCGGCATGGCAAATGGTGCCCGATGCACTTGCTGCGCTGCTGTCCTACGAAGCCGAGCGCCGCATGGGCGCAGGTGCTGTCGTTCGATCGTATTCCGAAGCTACGCGACGTCGTCCATTGCAATTCAAGCTGGTTGATGGCCGTCCGGCAGCGATGCGGGCGCTGCACCTGATATATCCATCGCCAACATTGGCCCGAGTTGGTGATCCGCTCGAGGTGTTCGCCAGTTCGCAGAAGCAGTTAACAGTGGCCGAAATGCGCACAGCAATTGCGGAGCGAATTAGAACCGAACTTGGTCACCTGTTCGCTGCAGAAACCGTCGCCGATACGTCTGGTCGAGATACGGAATGGTCCACCCCAGCGACGATAGACGTACGTCTAAAGACTAAAGCGCCGAGCTGGCTTAAGTACCTGGGTTACCGATGGACAGCACAGGAAGATGGCTTCCGAGAGCATATCTCCGAATTGCACAGAGCGTCGGCTGGTGCGTCAGTAGGGGCGCTTGACGACGAAACGTTGAATCTGCTGGTGGACGTTGCCCTCGGAAGCCCAGCCGTTTGTGCGTTGCGAGCGCTGCGTCGCATTGCACCAGGATTGGCCTGGGACGATTCAGATCTGCTCGAAGCTGCAGCTTCAATTGCCTGGGGCTTCCGCGCACTCTTCAACCAGCATGACGCTGTCGCCTTGTTGCGGCAGGAGCGTGATGAGCACTATTGGCGCAGTGCTTTGGCGCACGGAGTTGAGCACAACCTGCAGGCTGTGCTTGATGAGTATGCGCATTAT
Source organism: Sphingopyxis granuli NBRC 100800 (assembly GCF_001591045.1). GTDB lineage: Bacteria > Pseudomonadota > Alphaproteobacteria > Sphingomonadales > Sphingomonadaceae > Sphingopyxis > Sphingopyxis granuli. Next base: position 18,777 of record NZ_BCUA01000025.1, read on the forward strand.
CTCGTCGAAGGCGAAGGCTTAGTCTCTAGCTCAGAACGTGATCGTATCGCCGCGGTGGCGAAAGCCATGACTCACGCGTTGGCGGTTCGCCCGTCACAAATCGACTTGGATGATGTGGTTGTCGAGGACAACAAGGTCGTCTTCCATCCGCCTATCAGGATGCGTGGCAGGTTCGCTATGCGTCTAGCTGAGTACAAGGATGACGAAGGCGGAACAGTCCGGCTGGGAAGCGTCCGCGACGCGTTCAATTCTCCTTTTCGGCCGTTCGTTCTGGCCACGACTTCGATAGGCCAGGAAGGGTTGGATTTTCACCCATATTGCTATCGGGTCTACCATTGGAACCTTCCTGGGAATCCGGTCGATCTTGAGCAGAGGGAAGGGCGGGTCCACCGGTTTAAGGGACACGCCGTTAGGCACAACGTGGCCAGAGCACATGCAGATACGATCCGCATTGCTGCGAAGACTCCGAAAGACCCCTGGGAGGCAATGTTCACCGCTGCGCGGCGGGCAACAAAGAGCTCGTCAGAACTTGTGCCCTATTGGGTTTATGATGGTCCGGTGAAGGTCGAACGGCGCGTGCCGATGCTGCCTATGAGCCGCGAAAACATGCGTCTGCGTTGGCTAAAACGCAGTTTGACACTCTATAGGCTGGCATTCGGGCAGCCGAGGCAGGATGATTTGTTGGCCTATCTTGATCGCCTCGTCGACGAAGGCGTCGACATAGCGACCTTGGAAGAATTGCAGATCAAGCTCGAGCCGTGACCCACTGGACAGGCGGTTTCCCTCTCATTCAGGCGGGGCCAATCTGAACAGGAGAAATCTCAAGCAGCAAATAAGGGAGCGCCGCACTGCACTCAGACCAGCGGAAAGCGTAGCTGCCGGCCAAGGTGATCGGCGGGCCATACGCTCCGGTCTTGTAGGTGAGTGTTGTTCCAGCCCCGTACTGGCTTTCGTGGCGGAAATCGAAATCGCTCGTATCGCTCGAATAGCTGCCTTGATCGACGTAGTGGCGATGGTCGGTCGCTACCAGCATAAAGCCGATATCGGCTACATCGGCGCATCGTTCCAAGCGGGCAATGTCCTTGAATACGTCGTACCGGTTGTTCGGCTCGCGGTGGTTCTCTCGTTTGAAGAATTTGAGCTCGATCGCACAACGCCATTCGCGGGCTTCATCGTCGGTAAGCCGGAACCAGACATCAATCCGGCCTCGCTTGCCGCCATTGCTGCGAAGCGGTTTTTCCAGTTCTACCGAGAAGGTCTCGCGTTCGCTGATGATCTCGAGATCGGCAGCCGTTGAGATGATGCGACCGAGGTGCAACTGAAGCGTTGCCTCGCTTTCGCACCGGACGCGTCCACCGCTTATCTGTCGAAAAAGCGTCGGCACAGCGAGGTTCACGATATTGCGAAGACGATCTAGCGACATTCAACCCTGACTATCCTGAAATGTTAGCTGCGCGAGGCGCGACGCCCTGGGGCCGTTAAACGAGTCCGTACCGTCCCCGTCTAGATGAGCATCATGCTCGTGAAATAAGAATGCTTGCCGGAAAATCCTTATACTCCGAAGCCATGCTTTCGAAGGCCTCTCCGGATTGTTCAAGGACCGCTTCAACGCTTTTGGTCGGGGACTCTTCGACGGCCCCGTACACCAGGGGTGCTGAGGAGGCAGCTCTAGCTGGCCGTGTAAGCTTTCGATTCCGACCTGCGAGTTCATTTATCAGTTTGGCAAAATGCCACAGGGCTGCTGTTGCATTTTGCCGCCTATCCCGTGGGACATCTTCGCAGACACCAAGCCAGATTTCCTGATCGAGCTGGTCCCGATGCTCCATAAGATGAGCGCCGAGCCAGTCCGGATTATCGAACACCAGAGCCTGATAGTCCGCCCCCGCTTTAGTACCAAGTCGACGCGCAGCCTGTCGCGGGACCGAGATGATTGGACCTTCATCTAGACCCACTTCGAGCGCTTGGAGAATGAGTTCGAAATCATCGCCTGTGTGCATTGAGTCCACCCAGCGGATCCGGAACTTATCCATCTTTCTTGAATCCCTCTTTCTGCGTCGCCGGCGGATGAATGATTGTCGCGACAAATTCGGTCGCAGGAGCTAACTCCTCATTCCATGTCCGCTGGTCGCCAAGTTTGCCTCCGGCTTGGTACCTTTTGGTTGGTCCAATCTCAACATATTGAAGTTGCGGCTGGCAACAATCGTGCGACCGTTTTTGTCGCGGGTGGTCGCTTGTAAGAATTTGGCTTACGGCTGACCGAGGACGAGGGACAAGAATGGGCCTATTTAATCGCATTATTCTCGGGCACCGGATCGATGATTGGGCGTCGGAATACTCGCTTGTTGCGGCCAGAACGCTCAATCAGGTCGCGGCTGACTTGATAGCGAGCGCTGAGCAAGACGTTTCCAATGCAAACCTAAAGGACGGCCTTTGGGCGCAATCGGCCTTCCTACAAGTCAGCATCGCTCCGAAGGTTCGCGAAGTTGCTGAACCAGTCGCGATTGAGATCCTCAATGAAGCAAACGCCGCACTCGCTGCGATCGTAGAGGAACAAGCCGTCTGGGTAAGAAGCCCGGACTATGCCGAGCAACCAGAAGCCGTATTCGATGGCGCCAGGGATATCGTAGCCGCGGCAGTGCCGCTCGCTGCGGGTGTTGCGACCGCCGCATCACTTCCTTTCGCAGCGGTGACAACCACGACCGCGTGGCTTGGCCTGGTCACCACGACAACAATCAGCTGGCCGGTTGTAGTTGGCGGGGGCGCGATCGCTGGATTGGGCATTGCAACGGGGCTTCTCAACACTGCCAAGATTCGCGACCGGGCCCAAGCCAGACTGCGCGACCGCGTCCGTTCCTTTGTCGTCGGCTCGCTAATCGGCAGACATGAAAACTCACCGTCGATTCTGCAGCAGTTGACTGCGGAGTTTGACCGCGCAGCGAAGCGTGCAAAAGCGATATGATCGGTTCACTTGCTCACGTGGTACTGCGAGAAGTACCCGCCGAACTTCTGGCTGGCGTAGCATCGGGCCAATACCGCGTGGCAGGTTCGATAATCCAGTCAGTTTCTTCAGGACGGGTTGTCGGGCATCTACAAGAGACGTCGGCAATATCGTCTCTGCTGAACTTCAGCCCACTCAGCCTGCCGCAAATGGCGATTGATGCAGTTTCCGTCGTCCAGAATGAGCAGATCAAGGCTGCGATATCTATCGTTCAGTCGCTGCAAATCGCGAACCTCGTGGCCAGTGGCATGGGTATTGGTGTTTCCGTAGCTGGTGCCGCGATCTTGGCGAAGCGAATCGCCAGGGTAGAGGAGAAGGTCGACGCGATCCTTCCAAACCTTGCTGCGATTGTGCGGGGACTGGAAGCCATGCGAGTCGAGAGAATCACGGAGGATTTCACACGACTTCGAACATTGGTGGGTCAGGTCGAAGAGGCTTGGCTGCCATCGGCATCACAAAGAGAATGGATTGCAATTGCACGGGATGCACATTTTCTGGCGGATAGCTTCGAACGCCGCGCTCGAGAGCTAGGCGCTGCGAGCGATGTGCTCAACACCGAACCTTTGGTTGAAGCTTTCGCTCTCGCCTCAGGGCTGCGTGTCACCGCCCGGATGGCATCCTGCCAAGACGATATGGCCAGGGAGGCTGCGAGCTCTCGGGCACTCACGCTGGTACAGTTGGGAGAGGCGATCCAGTTAGCCCCTCTCGCTCTTGCTCACGCGCCAATGGAAACCGCTGGCACGTCTACGTGGTTAGATCTCTTGGGGCAGAAGGCAGACGACCTGCGCTCAACAGTTGCTCGAGTGCGCGAACGCGAGATCGCCGCTGCCGGCACAGCTGAGACTCTCCATGAGCTGGCACGCCAAGGGGTATCCGGTCGAGAATGGCTCGATACCGCGAAATCCGAGGGGCACAATCCCCTGCTGTTTCTCCCCGTCCGCGATGTCAACGCGCCAGAGCAAACCCGGTGACAAGGCACGCAGGCGATCGAACCTGGAGGTGGGTTCGCATGTTCTCTGAAAGCGAGGGTGGCCTGGTTTGCGATAATTTCATCCCGGTTCGTTGATTAGGGAAAGGCAGATTGGATGGCCGGGCCGAGCGAAGTGATCACGGCTGTCGAAATGGCCGAGGCCAGCGGGATAGACCCCAAGCGACTACGAGCAGCCCTTCGAGCTGCACACCTCCAATGGCATCCGCACAACGGTCGCTGGGAGGCCGTGCGAGGGAGCGATCAGCATCGAGACATGGAACGGGTCATGGCGCAGCTATGCGGAGGGAGTGTCAGGCTCCGATCGACGTTAAAGGCTGTAATGGGCGCTTCCGAAGCCGCAATTCGCGACGAGCAGTACGTGCTCGATCTCTGCGACGCAGTTATCGGGCTGAAGGCCGTCCGGCAGCATTGCTTTCCGTTTCTGACCGGAGATCCAGATCGGCGTGGTTACCGAAAGCCATTGCCTGTCGATGGCTTTTATCCGGCTCTTGGCCTCGTCGTGGAATATCATGAGCGCCAACACCGCGAACGCGTCAGCTTCTTCGACGACAAGCCAACGGTATCTGGCGTGCCTCGAGGCGACCAGCGCCGACGATATGATGAGCGCCGCGCCGATTTGCTTCCGAGGCATGGCTACAGTTTGGTCGTTCTCAATGTGGATGAATTTGCACACGATAGGGCCAAGCGCCTGCTCAGGACCCCTCAAGATCAGGCTGTTGTCAGCCGCCGCCTTGCACGTTTTATCGGCTGATTAATGGATATTGGGGCAATGGTGCAAAATGGCCAATGAACCTCGCACTCCACGTCTTGCTGTCTTGATTGACGCAGACAATGCATCTTCCCGGATCGCACCGCGCCTTTTTGAAGAGATTGCAAAGATCGGTGAAGCAAGTGTCCGCCGCATTTACGGTGATTTCTCCGGCACTCGGCTTAAATCCTGGGCCGACGTTCTCGCCACACATGCGATCAAGGCGCACCAGAACTTTGCATATACCAGCGGCAAGAATGCCTCGGATATTGCTTTGGTCATCGACGCGATGGATCTTTTGCACACCGGTCGTTTCGACGGGTTTTGCCTTGTCTCTTCGGACAGTGATTTTACCGGTCTCGCCTCGCGCATCCGTGAGCAAGGTATCGATGTCTACGGCTTCGGAGAGCAGAAAACTCCCGAGAGCTTCCGACAAGCGTGTCGCCGCTTCATTTACACTGAGAACCTGCTGCCAGAGGCGCCAACGTCAGATGAGCCAGGCCGACAGGATGCCCGTCCGGCTAGTGTAAAGAAGTCGCCCACTGCTGCGGCACCTTTGATCCGAACTGCCATCTCACAGCTCGATGATGAAGGGGGCTGGGTGCCTCTTGGGCGGGTGGGCCAACGCCTTGCGGCGCTCGCCTCCGACTTTGACCCCCGAACCTATGGTGAAGGCAAGCTGAGCGATTTGGTCGAGAAGGCAGGCAGCTTTGAATCACGCAGAACTGAAACAGGGCATTTGCAAATCCGGGTCTCTCCGTCTGGGAAGGCGGGCCAGCCTAAAGCAAAGAAGGCAAAATCCGGATGAAAGTCCCGGCTTCCCCCTTTGCGCCAACCAATAGCTGTAGGATGCCCTTAACCACGTGCGACCGATAATGTCGTACATGGCTCATATCAAAGCGCCATGAGCAGAAATCTTCGAACAAGCACCACTGATCCGATCCAGATCCCAACCCTTTCGGCCGCGTCAGGCCGCATCGGCATCTCCTTTTGTCCCGGTAAGCAAGGGCCTGCGCTCGCTGGCTTTGAGTGGAAGCGTGACCTTGCGGCGGATCTGGACGCGGTGCGTGAGTGGGGGGCCGCCGCTGTCGTCTCTCTTATTGAAAAGCACGAAATCGAGCTGCTGGGGGTCGCAGATCTGGAGACTGCGGTTGCTGCTCGCGGGATGGAATGGTTTCATCTCCCGATCCCCGACGTCACGGCGCCTGGCGAGGAATTCGAGCAACGATGGCACCGGTCCGGAGCCCGACTTCGCAGTCTCCTCACCAACGGGGAGAGCATCTTTATCCATTGCCGGGGAGGGCTGGGCCGGGCCGGCACAGTGGCAGCGAGACTGCTCATTGAACTCGGCATCACAGGCGCCGATACCGCAATCGCCAAAGTACGAGAGGTGAGGCCGGGCGCTATCGAGACGAGAGCGCAGGAAGATCACCTTCGAGCGATCGAGCGCATTTACGATCGGTCCATTGGATGTCTCATTGGTCTGGCGGTCGGCGATGCTTTGGGCACGACCCTCGAGTTCAAGCCGCGGGACACCTATCCCCACATCACAGATATGGTCGGGGGAGGGCCGTTCGGCTTGGATGCGGGGACTTGGACTGATGATACGTCTATGGCCCTTGCGCTTGGTGAGGCTCTGCTTGCCAGCGCCGCAAAGGGCTCGGTCTTCGAACCGGAAGAAGCACAACGGCGGTTCGTCAACTGGTGGCGGAACGGCGCCTTCAGCCCCACGGGCAGCTGCTTTGATATTGGCATTGCCACCCGCCAAGCCCTTGCCCGCTTCGAGCAAACTGGCGATCCGATTGCCGGCTCTAACGATCCGTATTCAGCAGGAAACGGCTCACTCATGAGGCTTGCGCCTGTTGCGATTTGGGGGATCCGGCAGGATCCCGCGGTCGTAACGCGAGTAGCCCGCCGACAGAGCATGACCACGCACGCTGCAGACGCGTGCCTCGACGCCTGTGAAGCGTATGCACTCCTCTTGCGGGCGGTTATCCTAGGTGCGGACTTTGAGGATGCCCTGGCGGTTCCAGCGGACGGATTTGGGCCTGTGATCGGCCCAATCATGGCCGGTAGCTGGCGTGGGAAAACGCGGGATCAGATTTCAAGCAGCGGCTTCGTGGCGCACAGCCTCGAAGCCGCGATCTGGTCCGTTGCCAACACCACGAGCTTCGATGAAGCCGTGCTGTTGGCAGCTAACCTCGGTGATGATGCCGATACCACTGCTGCCATCGCCGGCCAGTTGGCCGGTGCGATTTATGGCGCATCTTCAATTCGCCAGACGTGGCTCGACAAGCTGGCGTGGCGCGACGAGATTGAGGCTCTTGCACGCAATCTGGCTTTTCCTGCAGTCGCGCTGTCAGAATAGCTTCCGCCGATTCGCGCCACGGAAAACCCGCGTTGTCGCCCGGTCCGCCATGCGCTCCATCGGCCCATAATGTTTCATTTTTGACCCCCTAACGCTGAAATGGCGGATAATGATCTGATTTTGCGCCATTATGAGCAGCTGTCGGGAGTGAGTGTGAAACCTGACGGCAGGCTTGGCCCAATTACCTACAACGGGATCTAGGTCCCAGAAATCTGAACGGGGTCCAAGCCTGCCTCCTCCGATTGGAGGAACCGAGGTCTGTGATAGTCTGCCCTAGCGGCCCCTACATCCCTGCGAAGCCAGAGGCTCGTGGTGGCCATTCAAAGGTAGCATGCTCGTTCGAAGCAGAGTGGAATTAGCCGTCGCAATGGTCGGCAGGTGTGGTCACGACTCGCTTAAGCCCTGAGGTCCCCCTCGCTCGCCCGCAGTCCGGCTCCTGGGTCGCTGGAGCGTAGCGCCTGACCATGCTCGTTGGAGGATTCGCGTGCTGCTACCTAGAGAGCTACCTAGCACGCAGATGCCAGCATCCGTTGGACTTGGCGAGCTATTTAAATATTTGAAAAGTTGGGGGAAAGTGGTGGACGCACTAGGGCTCGAACCTAGGACCCGCTGATTAAGAGTCAGCTGCTCTACCAACTGAGCTATGCGTCCACTGCCGGTTTGCGGCGCTCTTCGTTGCGGCTTGGAAAGCCTTGTGCTGCGAAGAGAGCGGCCCGCTATCATGGTGCTCAGCACATGGCAATGGCCTTCGCCGATATTTTTTCGGCCGAAGCCAAGCTGCGGCGAAACACGGCTGCTTTCGACAAGACTTCGGGTTCTTGTTCGACGAGGCGCGAGACGCCGGCAACATGATCTTGGCTGAAGCGCATCACGCTAACCTTCTTCTCCTGGCAACATCACAATTCGTGATGTTTCCTGCGGCGGTCCGGCTTTGATGAGTAGCCGGACTTGTTCAACGGCTGATGCATGCACCACGGCTTGCTGAGCGGCAATAAGGGAGGCGAAGGACACGGTGATCGAGCTTGAGTGTGCCGCTCAGGCTCTTGAAGACCGAACCGCCCTTGACCAGCAGGCTCGCGATCGAGACGCGGATCGTACCGTCGGTTAGCCCCATCTTTTCGAGATTGATCCTCGTGTCGGGGAGGATGCGCGGACCGATCCGGGCTTCCTTTGCACGAGCGGCAGCGAGACCGGCGTCGTCGGCGAGGTCGTCGAAATCGAGCTGTGGCGCGTCGATGGTCGCATCGATTTTCGTTCGGCCGTCGCGCTTGAGGACGGTCGCCTTGGCGCGGATCGCCGAGCGGCCGACCGAAGAGCCCCGCCTCGGCGATATGATCGAGTTGCTTGAGGCTTGTTCCCCGCGCACGCATGGTCATTGTCATCGCGCTCGTGTCGAGCGGTGCCGCCATCGTGCCTTATGCGCGTCCAGCGCGGCAGCGCCGCGAACTTGTCCGCGATGGGCGCGGCGCCCCGATCCTGGCGCCATGGCTAATCCCAGGTTTGATCGCGACGTGTCGATCACGCGGGGGGCAGCTTGACCTCGGGCAGGCTTGCAAGGTCGGCCTTGGTCATCGACGTCTGAAGATCGGTGTCGTCTCCGCGAACGACGACCTTGAGGCCGGTGATCGGGACATGGACATAGCGATCCGGCCCCGCGCCATCGAGTTCGACGAGCAGGCGATCGACCTTGTTGTCGGCCCCGCGTTCGACCTTCGCGACGTCGGCAAGTTCCTTGCCGTCAGCACCTATGATATCGGCATCGAGCAGCTGTGCTTCGCTGAGGCCGAGGGCTGCGGGTACGGGACCCGCGACGGTGGCGCTTGTCTCGGCGGAGCGCTCAAGCTTGTCTTCGGCTGCTTCATTCTTGTCGGAGCAGGCGGCGAGGAGGATGGCCGGGGCGGCGAGGGTGAGAATCATGCGCATCGTCATTCCTTTGCTTGCGAACAAGTTGAACGTCTCCCCGCGAAGAGGGTTGCAGACTTCGCCGTTTCCCTGTCAGGCCTGTTGCGGGCGGATTTCGAACCCGATGATATCGGCGTCGGCCGACCAGTCTGTCGCAAGCTCCTCCGCGCGGCTTTCGGTGTATCCGCCCGCGATCGCGGTGAAGCTGTGCTGATCGCCGTCGAGCGCCTGGTCGATCGTGATCGACGTGAGGTGCTTCGCCGCGAGCAGGTCGCCAAAGCCGCCCAGCGTCATGGCGCTGCCGCGACGATATATGGCCCTGATATGCGCGATCCGTCGCTGAGGCGCGTAACGTTCGGTGACCGAGACCGCCGCCAGCACGGCGAGCGTGGCGGCGCCGCCGAAAATCGCGAGCTGGTAGAAGCCTATCCCGAACAACATGCCGAGCGTTGCCGTGGTCCAGAGCGAGGCGGCCGTCGTCAGCCCGCGCACGTTGAAGCCTTCGCGGAAGATGACGCCGCCGCACAGGAAGCCGATGCCGGTCAAGATGCCATGCGCCATGCGGACCGGGTCGATGCGGATGACATCGGACGGCGCATCGTTGAGCCACGCCATCTGATGCACGGCGGACAGCATCAGCAGGCAGCACGAGAGCGAAACGAGGATGTGCGTGCGGAGACCCGCAGGGCTGGCTCGATACTCGCGTTCGGCGCCGATTATCGCGCCGGCCAGCGTGGCGCCGGCAATCGGCCAGATCAGGTCGGGGTCAAAAAGGTCCATGTTCGGTTACCGCTCGGGGCGAACTTAGGTTCCTTGGCACGAGTATAACGCATCGTGGTGTCCGGCCCAAAAGGTAAAGCCCCGCTGCACGAAGCGGCGGGGCTCTCCTGAAGTCCGATCCGGAGATCGGGACTTGCGGAAAAGAAACCGGTGAGAATGCGAAAGGTTGCATGACGCGTCAGAAACTTTGCGTTCGGAGGGAAGATGGCGCGGCCTGTTCGGCTGCACGACGGTCGCATGATGGCGATGGTCAAGAAAACGGCCCGCCGAAGCGGGCCGAGGACGCAGCGTCGAGGTCGGCTGCGAGGGGAAAGGTTCAGTTTTCGGTGCCGGGCTTGCCGGTTTTGGGCAGCTTGCCATCCTCGATCCGGCCTTCGTTGCGAAGGTCGCGGCCTTCCTGCGCCTTGCGCTGGCTTTCGGGGGAATCGCCATTTTCATAGGCTTCTTCCTTCACATAGCCGGCGGCTTCCTTGGCTTTACCTTTGATGCTCATGATGATCTCCTCTTGCAGGGGGCATGAGGACAACTGGCGTTGCCGTGGCGAGTTGCGTGTCGACAGGGAGTCGCACGAGAGAATTTGCATTCGTCCTAACCTAGATCAGGTCGGCGCCTGCGAAGGGAACAATGATGGCTTTCATGCGTCGTTGCCGGTTCCGTTCTTCCGACTTGATCCAGGTTGTGTCGCGAGACGCGCGATGCGCTTATCACCGCTGCTCTTCATGCGTTCCTGGCGACCCGGGAGCGTTCGAGGGGGGCTTCCAGCGCATAGCGATATGCCTCTGGAACCCGGAAAGGCTCCGCCGGAAGGCGGGGCCTTTCTCGCGCGGTCAGACGCCGCGCATCCTTCCTGGCCTTCGGCAAACCATTCGCCGAGCGCGCGCGATTGTTCCTCCCCGAGGCGCGAGAGCGGGACATCGACATCGCGGTGGTCGAGCGCGATGCGGAGGTCTCCCGCGGCGTCGGCGGCATCGCGCGCGACATTGCCCGCGCTTTGCCCATACCGGACGACCCAAAGGATCGAGGGCCAGCGCGGCGTCATAGGGGGAGACTGAATGCCGTCACCGAGCTTCAACGCTGCGTATCGGTGAGGCGTTGGTTTTCGGCGCGTGTGCCCGGTTGCCAATCGACGCTGATCGCGTTGAGGACGATTGCGAAGCGGAGGTGGCCGTCTTCGGCAGTGACGTTGATGCGCAAATTCTCGTCGGCGAGGAGCAGGTCGGGGTCGTCGCCGAGCAATCCGCAGCAATAGTGAACCGCCTCTCGCCGGGCGGCCAGGTCATCGGCAAGCTCATGACCCTGCTCGTCGATCTCCTGCGTGCCGTCGCAAACATGAAAATAATATCGGGGCATCGCAGGCTCTCTCCTGATGTCTTGCCGCCCCGGTTGCTAAACGAGCGAATCCAACGTTCGATGCAGGTAAACATCAGAAAAATCGGCTATTCGTCGCAACGTGTCGACATCGCCGATCGTGAGGCGGCGCGACACGCGTTTGACCGCGCCTTCCTTCTCCAGAATCTTGATCGTGCGGTTGATGTGAACGGGCGTCAGGCCGAGCAGGTCGGCGAGTTGCTCCTGGGTCAGCGGAAATTCAAAGGCGCCAACTTCTTCGAGCGCGATCTGCTGCACGCGATAATAAAGCTCGCACAGCAGGTGAGCGAGGCGCCCGAGGGCGTTGCGGCGGCCGATATTGAGCAGCCACTCGCGGCTGATCGAGCCTTCGATCAGAATGTCGACGATGATGGCGCGCGCGATATTGGGCCTTGGCGCGACGAGCGCTTCAAAATCCTTCTGGGCGAAGACCGCAAGCTCGACGGGGGTAAGGGCCTGGAGGTTGTGGTCGGCGATATCGACGTAGAGGGACTGGAAGTCGAGCGCATCGCCCGGAATCTTGAGCGCGACGATCTGGCGTCCGCCATCGGCCGAGGTCTTCTGGCGATACGCAAAGCCGCTGAGAAGCACGGGGCAAACCTTCGCGAGGTCGCCTTCGCGCAAGATATATTCGTTAGGCTCGAGCCGTCGCAAACTGAAGGGCAGGGAAGCTATCGCCTGCTGGTCGTCGGTCGACAGCCGGCTATGGCTGAGCAGTTTGCGAATGAAGATACCGAGCCGGTCCTCCTTGGACTTGAAGGGATCGTCACCCATCCAGCGTACCGATGAGGGCATAAGGCGTTTCGAACCCGTTCCAGAATTTCCGATCGTGCATGCCATAAGAACATCGGCAGGGCCGATGCGGTTCCGGCCCGCAGCATGGCGGACCATGCCGACACGCTATGGCCGCGTATGCGGAAGGGCGAAGCAACATGGGTTAAGTCGAAACGACCTCCCTCGATATTATCCCAACCGCGTAGCATGAATGGGCGAGGGGCTTTGATGCACGAGGACACGAGACGCGGCTGAATGGCCGTCGTCCTTGACGGCCCGCTTCTGGCCGCGGCGCGTGAACCAGACGAGCGCGGCGAGCACGCCGACGCCAAGCAGCTTTCCGAACCCCGATGTCCTTGCCTGTGATATCATGTTCCTGTCCTTATCGCCTGTCGTTGCTGCATGCCTGCGCGCCGCCCGTTCAGAATATCCGACGGAATCCGAAAAGGTCGCTGTCGGGGTCGCGCGCACCGCAAATTTCCGAGCGCAATATCTGAGCGGCCATCATCGAGAAGGTGATGCCATTGCCGCCATATCCCATCGCCGAATAGCAGTTCGGCATCCGCGGCACGCGCCCGACGGTCGGTGTCCCGAGCGGGCTATTGCCGAAGCTGCCTGCCCAGGCGAAGGCGGGCGTGGGATCGATCGCGGGAAGCAAGGCCGCGAGCTTGCGCGTCAGGATTTTCGTCTTGGCCGCAAGCCTGGCGTCGCGTTCGCCGGCGCTCGCGATTTCCTCATCTTCCCCGCCGCAGATCACCGCGCCCTCGGGCGTTGTCCGGATATAGAGATAGGGATCGGACGCCTCCCAGATCATCGCACCGTCCCGCCAGAGGGCTTCGGGCTGTGGCCGCGTCGCGATTACCCAGGTCGACATGATATGGTTGCCGAGCCTCGGTACGCCCTTCATCATCTCATATCCGGTCGCAAAGACGGCATGCCGAGCCTGCACATGTGCGCCCCGATCACTCTCGAGCGTCACGCCCTTTTGCGCCGCGTCGACGCGCACGATCTCGCTATGCGGATGGATCCGTGCACCGCGCTTCGCGGCGACCCCCAGATAGGCTGCTGCCATCGCGCGCGGGTCGGCGCAGTAGTTGCCGAAGCCGACGATCGCATGGCGCCGCCTGATCCCGTAGCGCCGCTCGGTCTCGGCGGGTCCGATGAGTTCGACCTCGAATCCGGCCCTGCGCCTTGCGTCGGCCTCGGCCGCCAGCTGCGCAGGATCGAGGCGGTCGCCGTCGAGATAGAGCGAGGGGCGCGTTGCAGCACCGACCTCGAGTCCGAGCCGCTCGGTGCGCGCGCGAAGGGCCTCGACGGCCAGGTAGGAGCGCCGCCAGATGCGCATCGCCCGCTCCCAGCCGATGCGCTCCGCCATCTGCGAGAGCGGCGTGTCGAGTTCATATTGGAGTAGCGCGGTGGAAGCCGGGGTCGATCCCTCCGCGATGCCGCGCCGGTCGAGGATCATCACGTCGAGCCCCGCCTCGGTCAGGGCCTCGGCAATCAGCGCGCCCGATATACCCGCACCGATCATCGCGACGTCACAGCGCGAGCGGGACGGGAGGGGAAGGGTGGGAACCGGGGGGCGGCGGTGCTCCTGCCAGATGGTGCGCCCCGTCCTGAGGTCGCGCTCCTCGCTTGCCGACCTGCCGTCATCGCTTTTCATGATGGTCTCGTGTCGGTTCTCTATCGGCAATCGTCTCGTCCTCGATTGCCGCCTCGATTGGATCGCCGTCTTGAGCACAGTGAGGGCAGCAGAAGCATGGTCGGGCCGACCCGTCACGGCAAAAGCCGGGTCGCGCGGGAGCGACGACCCGGCCCGGAGAGCGCGACCAGCGCGCCCGCCTGTTGTTGTGCCAGGGATCAGCGGTTCTGACGATTCTCGTCGTCGCGGCCGCCCTGATTGCCGCTCTTGTCGGCGTCGCGATCGTCGCCCTGCTGGCGGCGGGCCGGATCCTGCTGTTCCTGCTGACGGTCCTGGCCGGGGTTCGGATTCGGCTGGTTGCCGCCCTGTTGATTATTCTGCGCCATGATGGCCTCTCCTGATGATGATCTGCCCGGGGGTGGGCATGGGAGAGACGCTTGGATGTTCCAGATTGTTCCTCTAATTTCATGGACTTAACATAGGTTATGACGTTCGTGAATTTCATCGGGGCTGGAACCCTGCGGCCGGAACCTTTCACTCCAGATGCTCCAACCGCCATAAGACTGCGAATGCTCTTTGTGTGGAGTGGCTCGCCGGCTTGATTCCCGACGCTGGTCAATGAGACCTATCTCCGGGCGGTCATCAGCGGCGCAGTCGTGCCGCGATGAATCGTCATGGTCACGGTGCCGAGACCTGCGGCGGGAATTACCCTCATCCTCTCGTTGGCGATCCCGCGATCTTCGAGGAGGCGCGCGAGCGTGGTTGCCTGCGCCTCGTCGCCTGCGAGTTCGATCGTCGCGGCGGGCGCAGCGCGCAGGATCGTCGCGAGATCGGCGGCGCGGCCGAGGCCCTTGCTGGTGAGTGTGGGCTGCGTCTCGTGAAATCCGGTGAACTGAAAGTCCGCGCTGCCGCCCTCGCGGTTTGCCAGCCATTCGGAGACGCGCCGGGACAGCGAACCTGTCGCCGCGGCCATGGTCGACCCGTCGGGCAGGACCACTAGACTGTTGGCCGGACGAACGGAGGACGCAGCCTCGACGCTTTCCGCGCCACACGACTGGAGAGCAAGCGTGGCCGCGGCGATCGAAAGTGCGGAGGTCATGAGAAGGAGAAAACGCGTCATCTGACTATCCCGTTGATACGAGATCGAAACGCACGGAATCGCTCGGTGTTGCGCCGAGCGCGGGGCGTTTTTCGGTCTTCATGTCCCGCTATGGGCCGCTAGGCGAGATCGCGCACTTTCGGCTCGCGGTCCCAGTGGCGCTGCGTCCCGACCTTGATGAAATCGGCAAGCGCGACGATACCTTCGTCAGGCTCGACCCCGGCCTTGTCGAGCAGAACCTGGCTCGCTTCGTCGTGCGCGATGGTCTTGCAATGGCCATAGGCGTCCATGAACCATTGGACGGCGGTGCCTTCACGCGTCAGCTTTTCGGCGGCGGCTGCGGTGAGCACCGAGGCGACGGCGTCGAACAGCACCGATGGCGATCCCGCCAGCTGACCATCGGCCTTGAGCAATCCGGTCGAGACCGGAATGCCGCCGACCTTGGGAGCGACGAGGAAGGCGCTTCCGCCCGCTTTCTCGATCTGTTTCTTGAGCTTGTCGATGGCAGAAGCGTCGGAGCCCTCCGCGAACAGGATCGCGACCTTGCGCCCCCTGACGTCGGGCCGTGCGTCCTTCTGGATCGAGAGCGCGTCGGAAGGCGCCATGTCGATGGGCGTCTTTGCCGGCTTGATCCTGGCAGGCAGATCGATCGCGAGTCCGTTGGCGACACGCTTCGCAAGATCCTCGTCGATATTGCGGAGCTGCCCGACGACGCGCGCGCGAACATGATCGAGCGTGACCTTCGAGAGTTCGAATACCAGCGCCGAGGCGATATGCGCCTGCTCATTCCCGGTCTGCGAGCGGTAGAAGAGCCGCGCCTGGCTGAAGTGATCGGCGAAAAGGGCTGCGCGGACGCGCAGCTTCTCGGTCGGGTCGTTGCGCTCGCCGTTGGCCGGGAAGGTGGTGAAGCCCGTCTCCGGGCAAGCGCGCGGCCCGGCATCCTCGCCGGCTTCGGCGAGGCTGTTCGGCTCGTAATTCGCGCGACCCTTCGGAACGAGCGTCTGCATCATCCCGTCGCGCTGGAAATTGTGGAACGGGCATTTCGGCGCGTTGATCGGGATCTGGTGGAAGTTGGTCGTACCGAGCCGCGACTTCTGGGTATCGAGATAGGAGAAGAGGCGGCCCTGCAGCAGCGGGTCGTTACTGAAATCGATGCCGGGGACGATGTTCGAGGGAAGATAGGCGACCTGCTCGGTTTCGGCGAAGAAATTGTCGGGATTGCGGTTGAGCGTCATCCGCCCGACGATTTCGACCGGGACATCTTCTTCGGGGATGAGCTTGGTCGCATCGAGCACATCATAAGGCTGCTTGGCGGAAAAAGCCTCGTCGAAGACCTGGATGCCAAGGTCCCATTGCGGGAAGTCGCCGGCATCGATGGCCTCATAAAGATCGCGGCGCAGATAGTCGGGATCGGCGCCTGCGATCTTGACCGCCTCGTCCCACGTCGTCGACTGCAACCCGAGCACCGGCTTCCAGTGGAACTTCACGAACTTTGATTGGCCCTTCGCATTGACGAAGCGGAAGGTGTGGACGCCGAAGCCCTCGATCGTGCGGAAGCTCCGCGGGATCGCTCGGTCGGACATCGCCCACATGATCATGTGGAAGCTCTCGGGCATCAGGGAGATGAAATCCCAGAAAGTGTCGTGGGCGCTCGCCGCTTGCGGATAACCCCGGTCGGCTTCCATCTTCACGCTATGGACGAGATCGGGGAATTTCATCGCATCCTGGATGAAGAAGACCGGGATATTATTGCCGACGAGGTCCCAGTTCCCCGCCTCGGTGTAGAGCTTTACTGCAAAGCCGCGTACATCGCGCGGCGTGTCGACCGAGCCGGCGCCGCCCGCCACGGTCGAGAAGCGCACGAAGACCGGGCAGGTCTTGCCGACCTCCTGAAAGATGTCGGCCTTGGTGA
The DNA here is from genome assembly GCF_001591045.1 of Sphingopyxis granuli NBRC 100800. Taxonomy (GTDB): domain Bacteria; phylum Pseudomonadota; class Alphaproteobacteria; order Sphingomonadales; family Sphingomonadaceae; genus Sphingopyxis; species Sphingopyxis granuli. The sequence goes on from NZ_BCUA01000025.1 coordinate 35,359, forward strand.
GCTCGGGGATTGCGTGCGTGCATTCAAAGACGCCGTGCGCGCCCGAGCCGCGCGCATGCACGATACGCTCGGGAATGCGCTCATGGTCGAAGTGGAAGATTTTCTCGCGGAGGACAAAATCCTCGAGCAAGGTCGGGCCGCGTGTCCCAGCCCTGAGGCTGTTCTGGTTGTCGGCAATGCGGTGACCGAAATTGTCCGTGAGGTGCGCGCGGCCATCGCGCTCGTCGTCGGCGGCGATATGCTGGTGAAGTTCACCCGCATTCCCCTTGTCGACCTTGAGCGCCATCTGGCCGCTTCCGGGCTGGTGCGCGGCAAGGCTATTGTCGGTCGCGGGCGAGGGGCGGGGCTTCTTCGGCATCGGGCAGTTCCTTGATGGTTTCTTTGCCAAGCCAACGCCTGTTTTCCGCGCTGGTTTCATCGCCGCGCGAATTGCGTGAGCGGCACATAACCTATGTTAAGGAGCTTGATGCCCTTGCTTGCGTAAAGGCGGATTTTAAGACATCGATCAGGCCGCAAAGGATCGGGCCGAGGGGCAGCCAGATGGAATCGGCCAGATTATCGGCGCTTGGGCGCGACACGCGCGCGAGCCGCCTCATCATCCTTCTCCTGTCGGTCGGCTTCGCGGCGTTGCTCGTCGCGGCTGCGACCGCCTTTTACGTCCAGCGCCAGAATGAAACCGACGCGCGGATGGTCGCACACACGCTGGCCGTCGAAGCCAGCCTCGGCGCGTTCGCTAGCGCCACCGAGCGAATGGAAACCGCGCGCCGCGGTCTCATCCTCACACAAAATGCCCAGTTCGCGACGATCATCGAGGAAGCGGAGGCTAATTCGCGGGCGCAACTGGCTACGCTTGAGAAACTGATCAGCGACAACCCCGAGCAGCAGATGCGCGTCCGGACGCTGCGCGGGCACCTTGATGCCTACGCCGAACATTATAGCAAGACGCTCGGACTGCGCGGTGCCGACCGGCAGTCGCTGATCGACAGCTTCTCGAACGACCGCGGGGTGCTCGCGGTGCGCGCCTCGCGCGCGGTTGTCGAATCGATGCTTGCCGACGAGTTTGCCCTGCTTCGCGAACGGGAGGAGCGGCAGCACCGCACGCAGCGTCTTTTCACAACGACCCTGATCGCGACAGGCATCCTCCTGCTCGTGGTTGCGGCGGCGACCCTGCTTCTCGTCCGACGCAATCTGGTGGACCTGCGTAGCTCGCGCATGGAGCTTCGACGTCTCAACGAAGGGCTTGAGGAACTGGTCGATGCCCGCACCGGCGAGCTTCAGCGCGCCAATGCCGAAATCCAGCGCTTCGCCTATATCGTGTCGCATGACCTCAGGTCGCCGCTCGTCAACGTCATGGGCTTCACCGCCGAACTCGAGACCGCGCGCAAATCTATCGCGGGCTATCTCGAGAAGGGCGAGTCCGAAGGCTGGCAAGCGCCTGACGCCGCGACGCGTCTCGCGATCGAGGAGGATCTTCCGGAATCGATCGGGTTCATTCGCACCTCGACCCAGAAGATGGACCGGCTGATCAACGCGATCCTCAATCTCTCGCGCCAGGGGCGGCGCACGCTGGCTCCGGAAACGCTCGATCTTGGCGGCGTCGTGCGCGCGATCGTCGGGAGTTTGCAGCACCGGATCGACGAGACCGGCACTGTGGTCACGGTGGAGGAGCTTCCGGTAGTCGTGAACGACCGTGTCGCGGTCGAGCAGATCCTGTCGAACCTCGTCGAGAATGCGCTCAAATATCTTCAGCCGGGGCGCGCCGGGACCATAAGCGTGACGGGGGGCACCGACCTTGGGCGCGCCTGGGTATCGGTGACCGACAACGGTCGCGGCATCGAGCCGCGCGATCACGAGCGCGTGTTCGACCTCTTCCGCCGATCGGGCGTGCAGGATCAGCAGGGCGAGGGGATCGGCCTTGCGCACGCACGCGCGCTTGCCTATCGCCTCGGCGGAAATATCGAAATCCAGTCCGAATTGGGTGTGGGGTCCACCTTCCGGCTGATCCTGCCACTCGTGTGGCAAAGCGGAGAAGAGGATGACTGACCAGCAGCCCGTCAATATCGTGATGATCGAGGACGACGAGGGCCATGCGCGCCTCATCGAGAAGAATATCCGCCGTGCGGGCATCTCGAACACGATCCACCATTTCCTCGACGGTACATCGGCGCTCGAGTTTCTGTACGACGCGGCCGAGGGCCCCGTTCGCAACGGGCCGGCGCTCGTGCTGCTTGACCTCAATCTGCCCGATATGAGCGGAACCGATATTCTTGCGAAGCTCAAGGCAGACGGAAGTCCGCTACGGCGCACACCGGTCGTCGTGCTCACGACGACCGACGACAAGGTCGAGATCCAGCGCTGCTACGACCTCGGCTGCAACGTCTATATCACCAAGCCGGTGAACTACGAGAATTTCGCCGACGCCATCCGCCAGCTCGGCCTTTTCCTGTCGGTGATCCAGGTCCCCGATCCCGATCCGGCTTGAGAATTTTTCTGTCCCACATTCTGTACATCGACGACGACGATGGCATGCGCCGGCTCGCATCTCGCGCGCTCGGCCGCAAGGGCTATGACGTCAGTCTCGCGGCGAACGGCGCCGAGGGCGTCGATATGGCAAAGGCGACGGCCTTCGATCTGATTGCCGTCGATCATTATATGCCCGGACAGGACGGCCTTGCGACGCTCGAAGCGCTTCGTTCGCTCCCGGCTTGTCCGCCGGTCGTCTATGTCACCGGCTCCGAGGAGAGCCGGATCGCGGTCGCGGCGTTGAAATCGGGGGCCGATGATTATGTCGTAAAGTCGGTCGGCGAGGATTTTTTCGACCTGCTCGCGTCAAGTTTCGGACAGGTTCTCGAGCGTGCCCAGCTCCGCCGCGCGCGCGAGGAAGCCGAGGCGGAACTTCGCGCAAGCAACGCGCGGCTCGAAGCACTCCTCAAGGAAGTGAATCACCGCGTCGCGAACAACCTCCAGATGGTCATGTCGTTCGTTGCGCTCCAATCGAAGAATTTGTCCGATCCCGGTGCCCGGGAGGCGCTCCAGAAAACCCAGCAGCGGATCGCTACCGTCGCGCAGGTCAATCGGCGTCTCTACACGACCAACGATGTCGAATTCGTCGCGATGGACGACTATCTGTCGGGCCTCGCCACCGATCTTTCCGATACTTGGTCGAACGGAACGGGCGAACGACGGGTGTCTGCATCGGCCGAGGCTCTGAAGATCGCGACCGACAAGGCGGTAGCGCTTGGAATGATCGCCAATGAATGGGTCAGCAACGCGTGCAAATACGCCTATCCGGCGGGTGAAGCCGGGGAGGTCCGGATTATGCTCAACAGATTGGGGGCGTCGACCGTCGAGCTGGCGGTGGAAGATGACGGCGCCGGGATGCAGTCTGACGGCATTGCCCGGGGCACCGGGCTTGGAACTCGTCTCATCGAAGCGCTCGCACGAACGCACAAGGCGACCGTGCGATACGCGCCCGTGCATACCGCACGGGACAATCCTGGGACACGCGCGTCAATCTCGATCGAACTCCGATCCCACGAGCTTAAGGCGCCTGGTTGAAGCCGGAAGGCAATTTACGCTCAGTGCCTGGATACGGAAAGCCGACGTAATTGCCGTTCATGGGCGACTTCTGGCTCAGGCTGATGCGAGCAATTGCGGCTCAGCAGTTTCCTTTAACGCCATCAGCGCAATCTCCAGCGGATTCAATATCTTTGCCTGCACCTTCGATCGTGTTGCAGGCAGACAGGATCAGGATTGAGCCGCTAAGGGCGAAAATAGTCAGGAACCTTCTCATTTTCTCTCTCCGGGGGGTGCGGGCAAACGACCTTTCATTTGCGTTCCCATATTGCGACAACCGCCGTCCGCAATCATTGTTCCCGTGCACGGCGTCACACTAGCCGAAGCGTTCAAAATGATCGCTAGGCTGGAAAAATAGCTAGGCGCTGCTTGCAAAGCGATCCGCCGGAGATTGTATCCAAGCCATTGATTCCGAATGCGGCGTCATGTCCGCTTCATTGCGTCGATCCCCCAAAAGCGGCCTGACCGCTAAGGCCAAGCTCGGCGTTAGCGAGCCTTGGCAACAGAATGCCGAAATGGAGTGTCTACCGCCGGTAAATTGCAGCAAATTCGCAGCCCGACTGTCGTTGGCTCGATCGACACTGTTCCGCCGTGGGCGCGCATGATTGCGTCGACGAGGCTCAGGCCAAGGCCGTGCCCCGGCTTCGAGCGGCTGGCGTCGAGGCGGGTGAGGCGGCGGAAGATATGTTGATGCTCGGACAGCGGAATCCCTGGACCGTCTTCGCTCATCAGCAGGATTGCATCGCGGCCCGCCTGCTCGACATGCTCCCCGCCGTCGTTACCGCAACCGGCGGCACGCTGCCGATCCTGATGAACGGCGGCGTGCGTCAGGGAAGCGATATCGTCAAGGCACTGGCGCTCGGAGCGAAAGCGGTTCTTGTCGGCCGACCCCAATTCCACGCCCTCGCCGCCGCAGGAATAGCCGGCGCCGCCCATATGCTGCACCTGCTGAGAACCGAGCTCGAACTGGCGATGATCCAGACCGGGGTCCAGAACGTCAGATTCTTATGTAACGATCATGTCGGTCGGCGGCTCACGCGAGACATTGTCAACTTTTAGGAGGGTGATGCGAGCCCGAAAGCAGAGTAGGTTGCCGAATTTGGACTTGGCCCCGGACCGTCAATCGCGGTACCGCTGATGACAGGCAATGGAGAAAGGGGTCCGGTGCGACTATCTCGACGGGAATTCTCATGGGCGCTGGCGGCCGGTCTGGTCGCGGCGCCGGCGGCGCGGGCGGCGGGCAAGGCAGGGGAGAGCGACGCGGCGCTTACGGCCTTTCTCGATGCGGCCTTCGAGGCCGAGATCGCACTCGACCCCGAACAGCTCACCCAGCTCGGCCGCAAGGAGCAGCAGGACCGGTTCACCGATCCCAGCGATGCGGCGGCGGCGGCGCGGCTCGCGTGGCGGCGAGGCAATGTCGCCGCGATGAAGACGCAGTTCGATCGCGCGGCGCTCGGCGAAGACGCGCGGGTGTCCTACGACATGTGGGTCCTCGAACTGGAGCGCGCCGAGGCGTCGACGAAATGGCGCGGACATAATTATATCTTCGACCGCAACGGGCCGCACACCGGGCTGCCGAACTTCATGATCAACCAGCATCGCGTCGATACGCCGGCGGACATGGAAGCCTATGTGGCGCGCGTCACGGCGCTTGGTCCGACGCTCGACGCCTATCTGGAGCGGGCCACGGCGGCGGCGGCGAAGGGCGTGCGCATGCCCGGATTCGCCTATGACCAGTCGATCGAACTCGTGGGGCGCGTCATCACCGGGGCACCGTTCGGCGATGGTCCCGATACGGCGCTGTTCGCCGACGCGAAGGCGAAGGCGGCGGGCCTGGTCGCGTCGGGGCAGATCGATGCCGCCGCGGCCGACCGCTATGTCGCGCAGGTCGCCGCGGCGATGACCGGGTCGATGCAGCCTGCTTACGAGCGGCTGCGCGCCTGGCTCGCCGCCGACCGTGCCAAGGCCGCGGCCGAACCGCTCGGCGCGGGCGCGCTGCCCGATGGCGCCGCCTATTATGATGCGATGCTGCGGCTGCAGACGACGACCGGCATGACCGCCGACGAAATTCACGCGCTCGGCCTGTCCGAGGTCGCGCGCATCCGTGCCGAGATGGAGACGCTGAAGGACCGGATCGGTTTCGAGGGGAAGCTGGAGGATTTCTTCGTCTTCCTGCGCAGCGATGATCGTTTCTATGTCGCCAATGACGATGCCGGCCGCGCCGCTTATCTCAAGATGGCGGAAGCCTATCTCGACGGCATGCGCGTGCGGCTTCCCGAACAGTTCGGGCGGCTGCCCAAGGCCGACCTGATCGTCAAGCGCGTCGAGGCGTTTCGCGAGGAACCGGGCGGCGCGGCGCATTATTCGCCGGCGGCGCTCGACGGGTCGCGGCCCGGCATCTTCTATGTCCACCTCGCCGACACGCGCGCGACGCCGATTTATGAAATCGAGGGTACCGTCTATCACGAAGGCCTGCCCGGCCATCACATGCAGATCGCTCTCGCGCAGGAGATGACCGGCACCCCCGAATTCCGGAAGAATTATTTCTATGGCGCCTATGGCGAGGGCTGGGCGCTCTATGTCGAGCGGCTGGCCAAGGAGATGGGCTTCTACACCGATCCCTACAGCGATTTCGGTCGGCTGGGGCGTGAGATATGGCGCGCGATCCGGCTGGTGGTCGATACCGGCATCCACGCCAAGGGGTGGAGCGAGGCGCAGGCGCTGGCCTATTACACCGCCAATTCGCCGCAGCCCGCGGCCAAGATCCGTTCCGAAATCCGCCGCTATTTCGTGAGCCCGGGGCAGGCGACCTCGTACAAGGTCGGCATGCAGCGCATCCTGGCCTTGCGCGATCGGGCACGGACGGCGCTGGGTGCGCGATACGATCAGCGCATGTTCCACGAAATCGTGCTCGGCCGGGGCTCTGTGCCGCTGCCGGTGCTCGAAGCGCAGGTCGACCGCTGGATCGCCGCACCCGCCTGATCGCATGGGTCTCTAGCGGGGCGGTAGCGGCTGGAGATGCGCGGAATCGATATGCCAGCGAAGCTGGTCGGCGGTTGCTCCGTCCACGTTGTTGACGCGGCGCACGATATAGTGTCCGCGAAACCGCTGTAGCGCACCGGAATCGAGCGTGGCCTCGACCGTGACGGGGACGGTCAGATAAAGCGACCCGGCGGCGCCTTCGGCCTCACCTGCCGAACCGATCGTGACGTGCGTCGACCGGGTATGGGCGAAGCCCTGCCTGAATTTTTCGAGGGACTGGTTCGGCGGGCCGTCCTGACCCCATTGCAGCCAGGCGGTGGCATAGTCCCGGGCGTCGAGGGCCGCATAATAGCGCTTGACGACATCGGCGGCGGCCTCGTTGCTTCGGGGGTCGGGCCGGCAATCGGCGGGCGGCGATCCTGCCTGGCTCAGCAGCGCGCAGCTTCGGGCGATCTCGTCGTCGATCATCGGGCAGCTGTTGGCGACGTTGCAGGGCGGATGGGTCGCCGGGGACAGGGTGCGGCAGAGCTGGGCGCGGCGCTCGGCCGCCTGCCCGCCGATCTCCACGGCGCAGGACCGCGGCTCGCCGGTCGCGGCAGGCGTCGAAGGCGAAGGTGCGGCGCGCGCGACACTATCGATTGCCGGGCGCGGCGTTTCGGCCGGCTCGGGGGCGCCGGCTTGTCGATCGGCCGGTCCGCCGCACGCCGCGAGCGCCAGCGTCAGCGAAGCGAGCGGGCCCGCACATATCCTATATCGTCCGGTCATGGCGTTCGAACGCGTCGCGGATTTCAACGGTTCCTCATGGAACCACCGATGCGCGCGACGGCCCCGGTTGCGCGCCGAAACGCCGGCTTTGTACGACCGGAAGAGCGGGCCCGTCCTCCGCGGGTCGCGACCGAAGCTTCAAAAACCGCTCCTCGTGCCTACATTATGCGCATGACCGATCGTTCCTTTCCGATCGACAGACGCGCGCTCATGCTGTCGGGAACGGCGACGGCCGCCGCCGCCTTGCTCGACCGGTCCGCGGCCGTCACCGCGCCGCTTGCTCCCCATGCCCGGAATGTCGGAACGGTGCCGCCGTCGGCGTCCGCATCCGTGGCCCCCGCGTCGTTCGATCCGACCTTGCTGCGCAAAGCCCTTGCCGCGCTGGATCGTCACGCCGGGGCGGTCGTCCATCGCGATCGCATCGCGATCGTCGACTTCTCCGCGCCGTCATCGGAAGCGCGTCTGCATTTTCTCGACGTCATCAAGGGAGAGCGGTCGAGCCTGCTCGTCGCCCACGGCGCGGGCTCGGATCCCGGGCATACGGGTTTCCTGCAGCGCTTCTCGAATGATTTCGGTTCCAACGCGTCGAGCGAAGGGGCCTTTCTGACCGGCGACTATTATGTCGGAAAGCATGGGCGGTCGCAGCGGCTTGCCGGACTCGATCCGACGAATGACAATGCCCGGGGGCGCGCGATCGTGATCCATTCGGCATGGTATGCGAACTCCGACATCCTTGCCGCGCATGGGAAACTGGGGCGCAGCCAGGGCTGTTTCGCGGTCGGCGAACATGAACTGGACCGCGTCTTCGGCTTCCTGGGCGAAGGGCGGCTTCTCTATGCCGCAAAGGCCTGAAACGACCACCGCTTTTGCATCTCGCGGGAACGCTGCCTAAGCGCCTCGCGTTATCTCCTTCCATTGCAAGGAGATATTCGTGCGGAAATTGATGTTGGCCGGCTCGCTGCTGGCGCTGGCGCTGACCGGATGCGGCAATCCTTCGGCGAACGGCGATGCGCAATCGAACGCGGCGGCGGCCACCATCCGCTGGAACGAGGCGGCGGTCGGGCAGTTGCGCAAAGCCATCGAACGGCGCGCGGCGCACGGTCTCGACCATATGCGCTTTGCGGTCGAGGGGCAGGTGGGAAGCGCCGAGGGCGAAAAGGCGCTGACCCAAAGCGCGCTCCGCTACGCCTCGGCGGTCGCGCGCGGTGCGACCGATCCGGCCAAATTGCAGGATATCTATACGATCCCCCGTCCCGAAGCCGATCTGCGGCCCGGTCTGGCCGGGGCGCTGTCCGATAGGAAGCTGGACGATTGGATCGATAGTCTTGCGCCCCAAAACGACCAGTATCGCCAGCTTTCGAAAGCCTATCTCGCGCTGCGCGGGTCGGGTGACAAGGCGGCCGCCATCCCCGATACCAAGCCGCTGAAACCCGGCGCGACCGATCCCCGCGTCCCGGCCATCGCGGCGCAGCTCGTCGCGTCCGGCTATCTCGACCGCGCAGAGGGGCAGGGGACCCGATACACGCCGGCGATGGTCCGTGCCGTGCAGCATATGCAGATCGATTACGGCATCGAGCCCGACGGGGTGATCGGCGGCGAGGCGCTCGAAATCCTCAACCTGTCCGATGCCGACCGGGCCCGCGCGCTCGCGGTCGCGATGGAACGGATGCGCTGGCTCGAACGGACGCCGCCCGCGACGCGCATCGACGTCAATATCGCCGCGGGGCGGCTGGCCTATTGGCGCGATGGAAAGCTGGCCGATACGCGCAAGGTGGTCGTGGGAAAACCGGGGAAGGAAACGCCCCAGCTCGGATCGCCGATCTACCGGCTCGTCGCCAATCCGACCTGGACGGTGCCGCGCTCGATCCAGAACGGAGAGATCGCGAAGAAGGGATCGGCCTATCTTCGCCGCAACGACATGGCGTGGAAGGACGGCTGGATCGTGCAGCAGCCGGGGCCCCAGAATGCGCTGGGGCTGGTCAAGTTCGACATGAAGAACGAGCATTCGATCTATTTGCACGACACCCCCGCCAAATCGCTGTTCGACGAGGTGCAGCGGCAGCGCAGCCACGGCTGCGTCCGGGTCGAGGACGCGCTCGGCTTCGCGCAGATGCTGGCGCGCGACGAGGGTATCCTCGACGAATGGCAGAAGGCGCGCGCGACGGGGAAGGAAAGCTTCGTCAACCTGCCGCGTGCGATACCGGTGCGGCTCTATTACCAGACCGTGCTGTTCGACGATGCGGGCGAGCCGGTCGTCCGCGCCGATCCCTATGGCTGGAACGGCGCCGTCGCCGCGGCGCTCGGCTTTCCCGAAAGGCAGGGCTTCAGATTGCGCGCCTCCGGCAACGATATCGGACCGTAAAATCGACGGTCCGACGCATCTTCCATCATGTCGGCCACCTGTCCGCTTCGCCGGATTTCGGCAACGGGAGCAGGGTGGGGCCTGCTCCCGGCACGATGGCGACGTGTGTCAGGCCGCCTTCTTCCAGTTCGGTTCGAGCGTCACGTGCGGCGGGCATTCGGCGATCCGGCCGACCGGGAGGCCCGCAAGCTCGCTGGCGAAGCCGTGGTTCACGTCGCGGTGGTGGGCTTCGTCGGCGCGCACGACCAGCACCACGTCGCGAAGCGTCGCGTCGTCGGGCAGGCCCCAATATTGCCTGGCGATCGCGGGCGCCGGGACGTTGGGACTGCGCCCCTCGTCGATCTCGGCCAGGTAGTGCGTATAGCTGATCACCGCCTCTTCCTCGAAATAGCCCACCACGCGGTGCGCCGTCTTCGAACTGACGAGATAGAGTGCGAAGAAGCAGAGGTAGAACACCCACTGGACGCCGATGATCACCGCCCGTTCGAACAGCGTCGGCTTGGAGATTTCGATGAACGTCATCAGGTGCATGCGTTCATTCTCGGCCTCGTCCATCAGCGTCTTGATCCAGCCCTTGTCGTCGCACATGCGGCGGAGGCAGGCGAGGTGGTTGATCGTCGCGCCGACCATGCCGGGCACCGCGGCGACCGTTTCGAGCACGACCGCGCGGTGGCCGTAGCGCTCGGCGAAGAAGGTGTCGGCGCACCAGCGGAGCGCCTTGGTGAAGCCATAGGCGATCCGGTCAGAGAAGCCCTGCGGCTTGTGATGAACGCCAAGATCGATGAAAGGTACGGACATTGGAATATCTCCACGGGACGGCGCGGGGGTTGCGATGCCGTCGATGGAGGCCGATTTAGGGGCTGTGTCGGATCGCGAACATTCGGATGATGCCCCTAGCGTGCATCCCCTAGGGGATTTCCCGGAGGCGCAGCGGGCGCGCTTCACGAGCCGTTTCCTTCCGCGCCTTTCGGCCGCGGCGGGATTCGCGGTCGCGCTGTTCTTCCTCGCCGGCGGCATCGGGGTGCGCCTGATGTTCGCCGATGCGCTGGGGCCGCGCGCGACCTTCATCTTCTTCGTTCCCGGCGTCGTCGTCGCGGGCGCGCTGTCGGGGCTTCGCGCCGGCGCTCTCGCCGCGCTCGCGGGGGCGGCGGCGGGGCTGTGGTGCGATGCGCAGGCGGGGCCGGTAGAAGGCGGCAGCCTGATCGCGGCGGGCGCCTTCGTCGCGATCTCGCTCGCGATCGCGACCGGCGGCGAATGGTTCCAGCGCGCGCGGATCGAAACCGAGGCCGCCGCGGCGGGGCTCGCCAACCGCGAGGCGCATCTGCGGTCGGTCCTCGAAACGGTTCCCGACGCCATCGTCGTGATCGACGAGGCGGGCCAGATCCGCGATTTCAGTCCGGCGGCCGAGCGGATGTTCGGCTGGCCGGCCGGCGAGGCGGTCGGGCGCAACGTCCGCATGCTGATGCCCGAACCCTATCGCAGCGCGCACGACGGCTATCTGGAGCGCTATTACCGGACGGGCGAGAAGCGCATCATCGGCAAGGGCCGGGTCGTCGTCGGCCAGCGGCGCGACGGCGCGACCTTTCCGATCGAGCTGTCGGTCGGCGAAATCCGGGCGGCCGGCGAGCGGCATTTCACCGGCTTCATCCGCGACCTGACCGAGCGCCAGAAGGCCGAGGCGCGGCTGCAGGAGCTTCAGGGCGAACTCGTCCACGTCTCGCGGCTCACCAGCCTCGGCGAGATGGCATCGGCGATCGCGCACGAGATCAACCAGCCGCTTTCGGCGATCGCGAACTACCTCAAGGGCAGCCGCATGCTGCTCGGGCGCGAGGAGGTGCCGCGCGAGCGGGTGGCCGAAGCGGTCGAGCGGGCGGCGGCCGAAGCGTTACGCGCCGGCGACATCATCCGGCGCCTGCGCGAATTCGTGGCGCGCGGCGAGACCGAGCGGACGGTCGAAAGCCTGCCCAAGCTGGTCGAGGAAGCGAGCGCGCTCGCGCTGGTGGGCGCACGCGAACATGATATTCGCGTCCGCTTCGTCTTCGATCCCGAAGTCGAACTCGTGCTCGCCGACAAGGTGCAGATCCAGCAGGTGGTGCTCAACCTGGTGCGCAATGCCGTCGATGCGCTCGCGGAATCGGGGCGGGCACCGCGCGAGCTGGAGGTGCGGATCGACCGCGAGGGCGACATGGCGCGCGTCGGCGTGACCGACAATGGGCCGGGTATCGCCCCCGACATCGCGGCGCGGCTGTTCCAGCCCTTCATCACCAGCAAGCGCACCGGGATGGGGGTGGGCCTCTCCATTTCGCGCACGATCGTCGAGGCGCATGGCGGCAAGATCTGGGCCGAGGAAGCCTCCGGCGGCGGCGCGCGTTTCAGCTTTACGTTGCAGATGGTGGACAGGAAGGAACTGGAAGATGGCGAGTGAACCGATCGTCTATGTGATCGACGATGACGACGGCGTTCGCGGCTCGCTCGAATTCCTGCTCGATTGCGCGGGCCTGCGCGTTCGCGGCTTCGCATCGGCCGATGCCTTCCTGAAGGCGTCGCCGCCGCTGGACGGTGCGTGCGTGGTCACCGACGTCCGCATGCCCGGAACCACCGGCATCGAATTGCTGGAGGCGCTGCACGCGCGCGGCGGCGCCCCCGCCGTGATCGTGGTCACCGGCCATGCCGATGTTCCGCTGGCGATCCAGGCGATGAAGGCGGGAGCAGTCGATTTCATCGAAAAGCCGTTCGACGACGAGGTCATCCTGTCGGCGATCCGCCGGGCGATCAGCGACCGGGCGGCCGACGCCGACGCGCGGGCCGAGCGGAATGCGATCGCCGGCCGGATCGCGACGCTGTCGACGCGCGAGCGCCAGATCATGGACCGCCTTGTCGAGGGACAGGCGAACAAGGCCATCGCCTTCGATCTGGGAATCAGCGCGCGGACGGTCGAGGTCTATCGGGCGAATGCGATGATGAAGATGCAGGCGAAGACCCTGTCCGACCTCGTCCGCATGGCGACGATCGCGCGCGTTGGCGGGGTCTAAGAAAGCTCGCTGAAGCGACGAGCGTAGAGTACCGTGCCTTGTGAACCGTTTGCCCTGAGCTTGTCGAAGCCTGTCCTGAGCGCCTGCAAGGCAGTCGAAGAGGGCGGTCCTTTCTTTCGAGGACGCAGAAGAAGGGCGGTGCTTCGACAAGCTCAGCACGAACGGCAGAAAGAATGATGCAGATGCAACGCACGACGCTCAACGGTCTGTGGGGATTCGGCGTTCGACGCGCTGCCTCATCCGTTCGTCATGCTGAACT
>NZ_BCUA01000026.1 GCF_001591045.1 Sphingopyxis granuli NBRC 100800
GGCTTTCGCCGGGGAACTGCTATTTGTCGAAAAGGGATAATGGCCGACTTGTTTCAGGGTCCAAGGTCCGCCCGCACCTGGAAGGGTCCGACCATGGATGCTGAAACGATATCGGCATTGGTGTCGGTCAGGCCGCGGCGACGACGATGATCTCGACCTTGTATTCAGGCGTAGCCAGCTTCGCTTCGCCGGTGGCGCGCGCGGGGGCGTCCTTGCCGTCGACCCATTCGTCCCACACCGCGTTCATTTCCGCGAAGTCGGCCATGTCGGCGAGCCAGATCGTCGCCGAGAGGATCTTCGACTTGTCCGAGCCGGCGGCGGCGAGCAGCGTCTCGATCGCGGCGAGCACGGCGCGCGTCTGGGCGGTGACGCTTTCGCCCGGCGCCCCGACCTGACCCGACAGATAGATGGTCCCGTTGTGGACGACCGCCTGGCTCATGCGCCGCCCGGACTCGATACGGTTGATGGTCATGCTGTTTCCTTTCGATGCTGTTGCAGGGATCATGGACGGCCGTAGCGCGCGAGCGACAGGTCGGCGGTTTCGATGTCGGGCTGCCGGCCGCCGATCAGGTCGGCGATCACGCGCGCCGATCCGCACGCCATCGTCCAGCCCAGCGTGCCGTGGCCGGTGTTGAGGAACAGGTTGGGATAGCGGGTCGGGCCGACGACCGGCGTGCCGTCGGGCGTCATCGGACGCAGGCCCGACCAGTAGGTGAGGGCGTCGATGGCGCCGCCGCCCGGGAACAGGTCGGTCAGCGAATGGAGCAATGTCTCGCGCCGCCGCTCGGGCAGGGCGTTGTTGTACCCCGAAATCTCCGCCATGCCGCCGACGCGGATGCGGTCGCCGAGGCGGGTGATCGCGATCTTGTAGCTTTCGTCCATCAGCGTCGAAAGCGGCGCGTGCGCGGCGTCGGCGACGGGCACGGTGATCGAGTAGCCCTTGACCGGATAGACGGGCAGGGTCAGCCCCAGCGGGCGCAGCATCTGCGGCGAAAAGCTGCCGAGCGCGACGACATAGGCGTCCGCCGTCACCAGCCCCCGGTCGGTTTCGACCCCGACATCGGGCCGCAGCGCCTGAATCCGGGTCCCGTAGCGGAAGGTGACGCCGCGTGCCTCCGCCATGCGGGCGAGCGCGGCGGTGAATTTGAAGCAGTCGCCGGTTTCGTCGCCGGGCAGCCGCAGCCCGCCCACCACCTTGTCGCGCGCCGCGCCCAGCCCGGGCTCGACCGCCACGCAGCCGTCGCGGTCGAGCACCTCGAACGGGACGCCGCTCGCGCGCAGCACCGCAATGTCCTTTGCCATGCCGTCGAGCTGTTTCTGGGTGCGGAACAACTGCAGGGTGCCGCCGGTGCCTTCGTCATAGGCGATGCCGGTCGTCTCGCGCAGCGCGACGAGGCAGTCCTTGCTGTATTCGGCGAGGCGGACCATTCGCGCCTTATTCACATGATAGCGCGCGCTGGTACAGTTGCGCAGCATCGCCAGCAGCCACCGCAGCATCGCGCCGTCGATCTGCGGCCGCAGGATCAGCGGCGCGTGCCGCATCATCAGCCAGCGGATCGCCTTCATCGGGATGCCGGGTGCGGCCCACGGGGCGGAATAGCCGGGCGAGACCTCGCCCGCGTTGGCGAAGCTGGTTTCGAGCGCCGGGCCGGCCTGGCGGTCGAGCACCACCACCTCGTGCCCCGCTTCGGCCAGATACCAGGCGGTGGTGACGCCGATCACCCCGCTGCCAAGAACCGCGATCTTCATGCCGGCCTCCCTGAATTGACCCCCGCGAAGGGGCGATAGTGCCGGTCGTAACGATGGCCGAGCGACGTCAGTATCTCGTAGGAAATGGTCCCCGCATCGCGCGCGAGGACGTCGACCGGCTGGTGCGGGCCGATGATCTCGACCCAGTCGCCTTCCTCCGGCTGCCCGGCGGGCAGGTCGCTGACGTCGAGCGTGATGCTGTCCATCGACACGCGCCCGAGGATCGGCAACCGCCGGCCGTCGAACCAGGCGGCGCCGCGATTGCCGAGCGTGCGCGGCAGACCGTCCGCATAGCCGACGCCGATCGTCGCGATGCGCGTCGGCCGGGTGCAGCGATGGGTGAGGTCGTATCCGACCCCGGTGCCTTCGGGGACGGTGCGGACCTGCACGACCCGCGCGTCGAGCCGGACGACGGGTTCGAGCGCGTCGGCCGGGTCGCCGCTGGGCGATCCGCCGTAGAGCGCGATCCCCGCCCGCACGACGTCCTTGTGATAGGGGGCCGCCAGAAAGGCGCCGCCCGAATTGGCGAGCGACCGGGGAACGCCGGGAAAGGCGGCCGCCAGCCGGTCGAACGCGGCGATCTGCATCGCGTTGGCCTCGCTGTCGGGGGTGCCCGACGAGGCGAGGTGGCTCATCACCAGCCGCAGGTCGACCGCCTGGCGGAAGCGATCGTCATGCGCGAGCCGGACGCCGTCTTCGGGGGCGAGCCCGAGCCGCGACATGCCGCTGTCGAGTTGCAGGACGGCGGGAAGCCGTCGATCGCGCGCGCGCGCGGTCTCGGCCCAGCGCTCCGCCTGACCGAGCGAATTGAGGACGGGAACGATCCCGTGCCGCGCGCATAGCGGCTCGACGCCCGGCGGCAGGCCGTTGAGGACGATGAGTTCGGCCTGCGGCGGAAGTTCGTCGCGGATCGCCAGCGCCTCGTCGAGATGCGCGACGAAGAAGCGGCAACAGCCGGCATCCCACAGCGCCGACGCCACCGGACCGCTGCCGAGGCCATAGGCATCGGCCTTCACCACCGCCGCAGCCGTAGCGGGGGCGACGCGCGCGGCGATGGCCGCATAGTTGCGGGCCAGCGCCGACAGGTCGATCTGCAACCGACCGCAGTGGGCCGTGGGCGCGCGATTATCTGGCAAAGACGATCCCCTTCCGGAAAAAAGAATATCAGAATAATGTTGGATTTTGGATGCGAATTACGCTTGATTATTCTGTTTTAGCGGTTTTGGTTGAATTAAGTTTCATCCTCGTGCGATAGGGTTCGAATGGACGCCATCGACCGCAACATCGTCCGGCTGCTGCGCATGAACGGGCGCATGCCGAATCGCGAGCTGGCGGCCGAGGTCGGACTTTCCCCTTCGGCCTGCCTGCGCCGGGTCGGCAACCTGGAAGCGAGCGGCGTGATCCGCGGCTATACGGCGATCGTCGCGCCCACGGAACGGGACGGGCTGATCGTCATCATCCGCATCACGCTGGAGCGGCAGACCGAGGCCTATCTCAACCGGTTCGAGGAAGCCGTCCGCCAGCACCCGGAAATCGAGGAATGTTTCCTGATGACGGGCGATCCCGATTACATCCTGCGGATCACCGCCGCCGACGCCGCGGCCTATGAGGAAATCCACAAGACGATCCTGTCGCGCCTTCCCGGCGTCGAGCGCATCCATTCGAGCATCGCGGTGCGCAGCGTTCCGAAGCATGCGGGCGTGCGGCCGAAGGGTGCGTATCGCTGACGCCGCGGCGCGATTCCGCCGTGCGCGCTCCGACTTGCCCGGCGCCTGAGGTCCGCATCCCCTATCCATAATGAAGCGCTGCGAAATTTCTCGCGCGCCATCGCGCGGGCGTGATCCGAAATCCCCCCATCGTGCGCATAGAAATATGGGATTCGATGGCGGCCGTCGCGTCGGAAGAGGGGGGATCGGAATGCTCAATGGTTTTAGGCGTGGAACGTCGCCTGGCCGCCCACTCGCCAATCTCTTCAGCTTCGGGGAAGGGGCCGCGCGCATCCGCGCCGAACAGCGCAAGGCGGCGCTGCGCCGATCGTCGATCCTGTCCAGCCGCCTGTCGGTCGAGGCGCTCGAGCCGCGCCTGCTGCTGTCCGCCGACGTCGCGCCGATCGACGTCGGACTCGGCCTTGGCCTTCCGTCCGGGCTGGTCGCCAGCATGGAGCCTTCCGCCAAGTTCCTGACCGTGATGCCGTTCGACGGAGCCGGCGCCGGCACCGGCATTGGCGGCATCGCGCCGGGCATCGACATGTCGGCGCTTTCGGTGCGGGTCGGCGGCTATGCGCTCGATGTCGACGGCGCCGACACGGCCAGCGGCTTTTATGCCCATGGCGGCTCCGGCGGCTCGGGATCGGCGGGCGCGCCGGGCACTACCGCCGCGCTGACGACTTTCGGCGGAGCGGACGGCGAGGGCGAGGGGATCTCGCTTCTGTCCTTGTCGGCCCCGACAGCCGTGCCCCCGGTCACCGGTTCGCTCGACGTGCCGGGCGCGACGCAGAGCTTCACCTTCACGCTGACCGAGGCGCGCAAGGTCTATTTCGATTCGCTGACCGACCGGTCGAACATCCGCTGGTCGCTGGTCGGGCCGAACGGCACGCTCGTCAACGGCCGTGCCTTCGGCGCGTCGGATTCGATCGATATCTCCGGGTCGAACATCCTCGACCTGGCCGCCGGCGACTATCGGCTGACCGTCGATGGCGACGGCGACGCGACGGGGGCCTTCGCCTTTCGCCTGCTCGACATCGCCAATGCGGCGCCTATTCAGGCCGGCGCGCTGGTTTCGGCGCAGAACGAGGGGCGCGCCACCGACCTCTATGCCTTCGACGCGGTCGCCGGCGAACGCTATTTCTTCGACCGGCAGACGCTGACCGGCGGCACGGTGAGCTGGCGGCTGATCGGTCCCGACGGCGAATATGTGCGCGGCCCGGACTATTACAACGATTCGGGCATGTTCGCGCTCGACCGCACCGGCACCTACACGCTCGCGATCGAGGGGGTGGACAGCAACAGCGCCGCGTTCGACTATGGCTTCATCCTGTCGCGCGTGACCGCGACCGAAGCCGCGCTGACGCCGGGCGAACTGGTGCGCGGGCGGATCGAGGGCGCGGGCGACACGATCACCTATATCTTCGATCTGGCGGGTGAGACGCGGCTGCTGTTCGACGCGCTGCGCGACGACCGCGGCTTTCAATGGAGCCTGGCCGGCCCGCGCGGCACGGTGGTCGACGGGCGCTATTTCTCCAATTCGGAAGGCAGTTCGGGCCAGCCCCTGCTGGCGCTGCCCGCGGGGCGCTACCGGCTGACGGTGGGCGGCGGCGGAAGCGACGCGCGGGGCGACTTTGCCTTCCGCGTGCTCGACGCGGGCGCGGCGCAGGACGTGACGGCGCTGCCCGGCTTCGGGGGCGCGGTCGGCGACGGCGGGGTGAGCGACGCGATCGGGCGCGGCGAGGGCGCGCCGCTCGACTATTCGGGGTTGCCCGGGACCGCCAACCACGGCTGGGACGTCAATCGGCAGAAGGACCTGATCGTCGCCGATTCGGACGCGCTGCGCCCGGCGACGCTGACGCTGGAGGCGTGGGTGCGCAGCGCGGAGGCCGTCGACGACGGCGACGGCGGCATCATCGTGTTCGGCGGCGACCCCTATCAGGCGATCCTGTTCAAGGGGTCGAGCACGTCGTGGGACGACGGCTATGGCCTGCTGCGGATCGGCGACACGGTCCGCTTCTATCTCAACGACTGGTACGACGCCTATATCGAGGCGCCGATCGAGAGCGAGCGGTGGGTGCATGTCGCCGCCACCTATGACGGCGCGGTCATGCGGCTTTACGTCGACGGCCTGCAGGTCGCCGAGCGCGACTTCGCCGAGGCGATCCGCCACAGCGGCGCGCCGCTGGTGATCGGCGGCGGCCCGCAGGCCTATTATCCGTGGAACGGGGCGATCGACGAGGTGCGCGTCTGGGACGTGGCGCGTTCGGCGGCCCAGATCGCCGCCGCCGCGCAGGCGCCGCTGTCGGGCGGCGAGAGCGGGCTCGTCGGCTATTGGCGGTTCGACGAGGCCGACGGATGGACCGCGGCCGATTCCTCGCCCTCCGGCTCGCCCGCGACCGGCGGCGCGCCGGCGACCGAAACGCGGCTCTACAGCTTCGCCGCGGCGAAGGGCGAGCATTGGTATTTCGACGTCGCGAGCCAGAGCGGCGCTTCGCTGACCGTGCGCGTCTACCGTCCGGACGGGACTCAACTCGTCGCGCCGACGGCGCTGGCCGACCTCAACCTCGCCAATCTGCCGATGGACGGCACCTATCTGATCGCGGTCGAAGGCGTTGTGGGCAACGGCGGTGCCGCCGCCTTTTCCGCGCGCATGGTCAAGGTCGCCGATCCGACGCGCGCGATCGCCGTCGATTCCCTCGTTACCGGGCGGCGCGAGCCCGGCGAGCGGCACACGCTGACCTTCACCCTGACGCAGCCGGCGCGGCTGCTGTTCGATTCGCTGACCAGCCGCTGGGACCTCCACTGGACGCTGACCGGACCGCGCGGCGCCGAGGTGAACCAGCGCGCCTTCGCCTATTCGGATTCGCTCGACCTGTCGTCGGGCCTGTCGTCGCTGCTCGACCTGCCCGCCGGCACCTATAGCCTGATCGTCGACGGCAGCGCCGGCGAGGCGGTCGATTACGCTTTTCGCCTGATCGACACCGCGAACGCCCAGCCGGTCGCGCTCGACGCCGACGTCACCGGCAGCTTCGCGACCGGGGGGACGAGCAACGTCTATCGCTTCGACGCCGCGGCGGGCGACAAGGTGACGCTCGAACGGCTGATCGATGCGACATCGAGCGACTACAGCATCGGCTGGCGGCTGTTCGATCCGTTCGGGCGGCAGGTGACGAACGCGAACTACCTCCATGGCACCTCGACCGTCGATCTGCGCGTCACCGGCACCTATACGCTTGCGATCGAGCAGCGGGTCGGAGCCGCGCCGATCGGCTATGGCTTCCGCGTCAACCTGACCGAGCATGTCGCGCTTCCCGACATATCGGGCGGCGCGCTGTTCCAGCTTGGCGACACGCTGTCGGGCACGCTGGTCGCCGGCGGCGAGCCGGGGCTGCATCGCTTCACCGTCGCCGGTCCGACGCGGCTCACTTTCGATTCGCTGACCAACGACAGCGGCAAGACTTGGACGCTGCTGGGGCCGAACGGCGTCGAGGTGAGCAGTCGCAGCTTCAGCGCCAGCGACGGCACGAGCATCAGCGGCAGCGCGGTGATCGACCTTCCCGCGGGCGGAACCTATCAGTTGCGCGTGTCGGGCACGGCCGGCGCCTATTCGATGCGGCTGCTCGACCTGGCGGCGGCGACGCCGATCACGCCCGGCGGCGCGCTGGTCGAGAGCCGGCTGCTGCCCTCGCGCGCGACCGACATGTACAGCTTCACCGGCGTCGCCGGCGAGACGCTCTATCTCGATACGCAGACGGCGCTCAGCAGCGGCAGCTTCCGGCTGATCGATCCGTTCGGCCGGCTGGTCGTCGGGCCCGTGGGCTTCGCGGACCGCGAACTGGTGCTGCCGGTCGACGGCACCTATGTCCTGTTGATCGAGGGGCGGGTGGCGAATACCGCCGCCGACGACGATTATTCCTTTGTCCTCAACCGCCCGCGCGATCCCGCGCCGCTCGACCTGACGCTCGGCGCGCGGATCGACGGCGTTCTGGCGGCGGCGGGCGACGTCCAGCGCTATCGCTTCCAGCTTTCGTCGGAGCGGCTGCTGGCCCTCGACAGCTTCACCGGCAGCACGACGCTGACGTGGCGCCTGAAAGGACCCGGGATCGATTATTCGGCGTCGCTGCGCGATGCCGACGGCGCCTTTCAGGGCACGCGCCCGCCGCTGATGCTCGCGGCCGGGGACTATGAGCTGCTGATCGACGGCACCGGCGCGGCGGTCGGCCCCTATGCCTTCCGCCTGCTCGACCTTGCCGCGACGGCGACGCCGCTTGCCGCCGATGGCGCGACGATCGCAGGTGCGCTGGCGCCGTCGAGCGAAACCGACGTCTATGCGCTCGACCTTTCCGCAGGCGAGACCATCGTCTTCGACGCACAGACGGTGCCGGCATCGAGCACGATCCGCCTGGTCGATTCCTTCGGCAACGAGGTGACGGGGGCGTTGACCTTTGCCGACCGGACGCTGGTCGCGGCGGTCACCGGGCGCCATTATCTGCTGGTCGAAGGGCGCGCCACCAACACGGCGGAAAGCAGCGCCTACAGCTTTGCGCTGATCCGGCCGGTCGATCCCGCGCCGCGGGCGATCGCGCTGGGCGAGACGGTCAGCACCGCGATCGCGCGGCCGACCGAGGTCAACCGCTTCACCTTCACGCTGACCGAGACGACGCGCGTCTATTTCGATTCGCTGACCAACGATTCGACGATCCGCTGGGCGCTGCGCGGCGCGACCGGGACGATCAGTTCCGCCGATTTCTATTACAGCGATTCCTCCGAAGCGTCGGGCGAGCGGGTGCTGACGCTGGCGCCCGGCAGCTATGAGATCGCCGTGCAGGCGGACGGCTATCGCACCGCGCCCGCCAGCTTCCGCCTGCTCGATCTTGCGGACGCGGCGCCGGTGGCGTTGGGGCAGAGCGTCAGCGGGCGGCTGGAGCCGTCGAGCGAGACCGACATGTACCGTTTCGATGCGGCGGCGGGCGAGCGATATTATTTCCAGAACCTACTGGGCATCGGCAATGCGACCATAAGGGTCATCCGGCCCGACGGAACGCAGACGCGCACCCCGGCCGGTGTCGCGGACTATGAATTCACCGCCGATCAGGCAGGCACCTATGTCGTGATGATCGAGGGGCGGGTGTGGGACGCGACGGCGCGCGATTATCGCTTTGCGCTGCACCGGGCGACGACCGCCGCGACGGCGATCGCGCTCGACGGCAATGTCGAGCAGCCGTCGCTGCTGCGCCCCGGCAAGATCGGCAATGCGCTGTCGATGACGACGCACGAGCAGATATTGGTCGACGATCCCGCGCTCGACCTGCGCGAGGATCTGACGATCGAGTTCTGGCTGAATCCCGAGCGGATGACCGACAGCTGGACGCCGCTGATCTACAAGGGCGAAGGGACCGACGGGCGCGGCTATACGCTGTGGTACAACAGCAGCGGCTATGTCCACCTGTCGAGCTATCGCGGGACGGCCAACGACACGCTGGAGACGGCGAGCGGATCGGTGCCGCAAGGACAGTGGACGCACGTCGCCGCGGTGATCGAGCGCAGCACGGGGCAGATGCGCATCTATCTGAACGGCGTGCTGGTCGCGTCGCGCACCAATGTCCCCACCGCGCCGCATAACGGCAGCGCCGCCTCGCCGCTCTATATCGGCACCGGCCCCGAACAGAACGACAGCTATCAGAAGCTGGAAGGCGCTATCGACGAATTGCGCATCTGGGACCATGGTCGGTCGGCGGAAGATATTCTCGCCGGGATGGACGGGGCGCCGTCGGACACCGGCGGGCTCGTGCTGCGGATGGATTTCGACGCGATCGCGGGCGGCACGGTCCGCAACCAGGTGTCGGGAGCGGATGTTCCCGTCCTGCGCGACCTGGCGGGACTGGACGGGGTGATCGAGGGGCGGCTGACGACGCCGGGCGATACGCGCACCTACAGCTTCACCGTCGCCGAACCGAAGATGCTGCTGTTCGATGCGCTGCACGACAACAGCCAGATGACCGTCACCATCACCGGACCGGGCGGCGTTTCGGCGGCGCGCAACATGCGCAACGGCGAAAGCCACGAATATGGCAGCGGCAATCCGCTGATCGAGGTCGGGCCGGGGACCTATACCGTGACCGTCGACGGCACCGGCGCGGCCACCGGTGCCTATGCCTTTCGCCTGATCGACGTCGCAGCCGCGCCCGTCCTGCCGCAGGGTAGCGTCGCGACGGGGCGGTCCAGCGGGTCGCGCGACAATGCCGTGTGGCGGATCGACGCGGCGGCCGGGGACCGGCTGTTCATCGACCTGCAGCAGTTCGGCGGATCGCTGGGCCGCGCCAGCTTCCGCCTGTTCGACCCCTTCGGACGGCAGATTTCCGGTCCGGTGCAGGTCGGCGACATCGACACCGGCGTGCTCGCCTATGGCGGCACCTATACGCTGGTGATGGAGATGCGCGCGGCGGTCGTGAACTGGCCGGTCGATTATCGCGTGGCGGTGTATAACATGGCGCAGACCGCGCCGGTGCCGATCACGCTCGAAGGGCCGAACCCGGATGCGCCGACGGTCGTTGCCGGGGTCGACGGCAACGCGCTGAAGCTGCGCGGGGTCGATTATGTCGAACTGCCCGACGGGCCCGACGTCGACCTGACCCGCAATTTGACCATCGAGGGCTGGTTCTTCCTCGACCGCTTCACCAGCAGCTGGATGCCCGTGGTGTCGAAGGGGCTGGGCGACACCGCGCCCTATCGCCTGGCGGTCAACAGCAGCGGCCAGATCTGGGCGACGGTGCGCGATGCCTCCGGACGCGAGGACGTCACCAGCGCGAGCGGCGTGGTGCCGACCGGCGAGTGGGTCCACATGGCGATGGTCGTCGATCGCGACAACCGGACGCTCAAACTCTATGTCAATGGCCAGGAAGTCGCGTCGCGGCAGATCCGCCTGAACGACAATGTCGACGTCGCCGACCCCTTCTACATCGGCCATTATGACGATGAGACCATCTATGCCCCGATCGAAGGGGCGGTCGACAGCTTCCGCCTGTGGGGCGTCGCGCGCAGCGCGGCGGAGGTTGCCGCCGACATGGCATCGGCGCCCCCCGCCGGGACGCCGGACCTGAAGATCGCGCTCGATTTCGATTCGACCAGCCTGCCCGCGGGCGCGCTGCTGCGCAGCACCAACCCCAATGGCGTGACGGGACGCATCGCGACGCCGGGCGCCGAGAACCGCTACAGCTTCACGCTGACCCAGACGACGCTGGCGCTGTTCGACAGCCTGACCAACAACAGTCGGCTGCGCTGGAGCCTGACCGGCCCCGATGGCGACCTGATCGTCGACGGACGCCGCTTCGACCAGTCGGATTCCTTCACCTTCACCGGCAACCCGGTGCTGGCGCTCGCGGCGGGACGCTATGAACTGACGATCGACGGCATCGACGATGCGGTCGCCGACTATAATTTCCGCCTGCTCGACCTCGCCAATGCGGCGCCGCTGGCGATGGGGAGCCGCGTGACGGCGTCGCTGACCCCGTCGAACGCGACCGCCATCCATCGTTTTTCCGCCAATGCGGGCGAATCCTTCTTCTTCGACGTGCTGAGCGTCAAGAGCGACGTGCGCTGGCGGTTGATCGACCCGAACGGCAACATCGTCTTCAACCAGCAGTCGATGGCCGACATCGACGGGCAACTTCTGGCGCTCAGCGGGACCTATACGCTGCTGATCGAGGGGCGCATCGATCAGGGGCTGGCCGCGGCCTATGATTTCATCATCTATCCGATGGCGGTGCAGACCGCGCCGCTGACCATCGGCGCGCAAATTTCCTCCACCATCTCGCAGCCCGGCGAGCGCGACGTCTACAGCTTCACGCTGACCGAACGGACGCGGCTCGTCTTCGACTCGCTGCTCTATCAGGGCGAGCTCAACTGGTCGCTGGCGGGGTCGGACGGACAGATCGTGTCGGCGCGCCGCTTCGACCAGAGCGACGGACTGAATTTCACCGGCAACCCGGTTCTCGACCTTGCGGCCGGCGCCTACACGCTGACCATCGACGGCAATCGCCAGTTCACCGGCGCCTATGCCTTCCGCCTGCTCGACCTCGCGGCGGCGGAGTTGCTGACTGCCAATCAGGGGACGACCGGCAATCTGGGGCCGCAGGGCCGCGAGACGGCCGCCTATCGTTTCGAGGCGACGGAAGGGATGCGGTTCGGCATCGATGTGCTGAACAGCCCCAACTACAATCATCGCCTGCGGCTGATCGATCCGCTGGGGCAGGTCGTGTTCGGCCCGACCTCCATGCAGGACAGCGGGCTGATGACCGCGGCGATGGCGGGCACCTACACGCTGCTGGTCGAAGGCTATGCCGCCGAAGGCAGCAATTTCAGCTACAGCTTCCTGCTCGACGTCGCGGCGCAGCCGCCCGCCAACGGAGCGACCGGACAGGATTTCGACGCCGACGGGCTGCCCTATGTGCTGGTCAATCACCAGGGGGCGGCCGCGCAGGTGCTGCGCGACGGCGAGAATGATTTCCTGCGGCTGACCGACGCGCTGAACAACAATCCGCACAACAGCGTCTTCTTCTCCGCGACCGGCAGCGGACGGCAGGACGTCGTCGATGTCGGCTTCGATTTCCGCATCGAGCGGCGCGCGGGGCAGGCGACCGACCCCGACGGCATCGCCTTCGCCTGGCTGCCCGTCGCGCTCTACGGCGCCGGCGGCCCGGGGCCGACGATCCCGCGCAGCGGGTCGAGCGGTCTCGAGCCCAATGTCGCGGGGGCGCTGGGGATCGGCTTCGACAGCTTCGCCAACAACGGCGAGGTCAACGCCAACCATGTGTCGATCCATTACAACGGGGTGAAGCTGACCGACATCGCCAGCCCCGGCCTGACGCTGGCCAGCGGCGATTGGACGCATGCGCGCATCCTGATGACGCGCACCGCCGGCGGCACGCTGCTGACCATCCGGCTGACCGCCGAGGGCGGCACCGCGATCGAGGTCGTCACCGACTATTTCATTCCCGGCATGGAGCTGGAGGCGGGGCGCGTCGCGCTCAGCGCCTCGCAGGGCACCTCGACCGGCGATCAGGACGTCGACAATATCGCCGTCGCCATGACCCCCGCGGCGACGGCGATGCCCGCCGTGCCGTTCGGCGAGGCGGTGACCGGTTCGATCGCGCGCACCGGCGCGGTCGAGCGCTACAGCTTCACGATCACGCAGCCGACCGCGGTGGTGTTCGATCCGCTGACCAACAACGGCAATTTCCGCTGGCAGATCAGCGGGCCGAGCCAGACCCCGGCGGCGCGCCAGTTCACCGCGTCGGATTCGCTGAACTTCAGCGACAATCCGGTCATGCTGCTCCAGCCGGGGACCTACAGCCTGGCGATCTCGGCCGGGACGGCGACGGGCAGCTATGCCTTCCGCCTGCTCGACCTGGCGCAGGCGGCGGCGCTGACGCCGGGCGAGCAGCAGTCGGTGACGCTGAATCCGGGCAACATGACCCAGTTGTTCCATTTCGACGCAGCCGCGGGCGAGCGCCTGTTCTTCGACTATATGAGCGGCGCGACGCTGCCCTATTGGCGGCTGATCGACCCGCGCGGCAACACGGTGTTCACCCCGCGCTCGATCGGGTCGGATTCGCAGGTCGAGCTGACCGAGACCGGCCGCTACACGCTGATGGTCGAGGGGCGCATCGCCAATGCGGAACCGCAGACGACGGCGTTCCGCCTGGTGTCGATGACCGACCGCGACGCGGCGCTGACCGTCGGCGCGACGACGCAGGGGACGGTGCCGCTGCCCGGCGACCGGATGCGCTACAGCTTCTCGCTGGCGCAGGATGCGCTGCTGCTGTTCGACAGCCTGACGGGCAACGGCAATTTCCGCTGGAGCCTGACCGGGCCGCAGGGCACGACGATCCAGGACCGCACCTTCGCCAACAGCGATTCGCAGTCGCGCACCGACGCCACGCCCTTCCTGGCCGCGGCGGGCGACTATGTGCTGACGGTGTGGGCGAACAACGACGTCACCGGCGATTATGCCTTCCGCCTGCTCGACCTCGCGTCGGCGTCCGCGATCGCGCTCGATACCGTCATCGACGGCCTGCTCGAACCTGCCAACAGCACCGGCCTGTATAATTTCGTCGGCGAGGCCGGCGACAAGCTGTTCTTCGACTATCTGTCGTCGGGGCCGACGGGGCGCTGGCGGCTGATCGACCCGCAGGGCCGCCAGATCGTCTACAACAACACCGGCGCGAGCAGCGACATGGGACCGGTCGTGCTGACGCGTTCCGGCACCTATACGCTGGTGGTCGAGGGGCATGTCACCGTCGCGGGCGCGTCGGCGCCGGTCCAGTTCAAGGTGTCGAAGCTGGTCGACAAGGTCGCGCCGCTGACGCTCGGCGCAACCCATTCGGGCACGTTCGCGCAGCCGCAGCAGGAGGATGTCTATCGCTTCACGCTGGCGGAAGGCGCATTGCTGCTCGTCGATCCGCTGACCAGCGACGGCAGCCTCGTCTGGACGCTGACCGGGCCGCGCGGTGAGGTGGCGAGCAAGGGCTTCCAGAGCTCCGACGGCGCGTCGGTCGGCGCCGCCAACCCGGTGCTGGCCGTCCCGGCGGGCGACTATGAACTGCGGGTGCGCAACAACAGCACGACCGCGCGCGACTATGCGCTGCGCGTCCTCGATCTCGCCGCCGCGACCCCGATCACCCCCGGCCTGCCGGTGACGGGGACGCTGAGCCCCGGATCGGAGACCGAGGCGTTCCGCTTCGAGGGCGAAGCCGGCGAACGCTATTATTTCGACCGTCAGGCCCTGTCGGGCGGCAGCGCCTATTGGCGGCTGATCGCGCCCAACGGGCGGCAGTTGTTCAGCGGCTATTTCAACGACGTCGACAGCTACGTCCTGCCCGACACGGGCACCTACACGCTGCTGCTCGAAGGCTATATCGGCGACGTCGGTTCGGTCTATACCTATGGCTTCAACGTCTTCGAGAACCCCGAAACCGCGCCGATCCCGATTCCGGGGCTGGAGGTGCGTCCCGCCCCCGACCTGATCCCGCAGGGCGTCACGGTCAGCGGCGAGGGGGCGATCCAGTCGGGCGGCACGATCACCGTCGCGTGGCAGACGCGCAACGACGGCACGCTGCCTGCGACCGGGACATGGTCGGACCGGCTGATCCTGCGCAACCTCGACACCGGGCAGATCATCGGCAATTTCGTAATAGCCGACAACGGCGGCGACCTGGCGCCGGGCGCGTCGCGCCAGCGCCAGACGACGGTGAGCCTGCCGACCGGCAACGCCGGCGTCGGCCGGATCGTCGCGATCGTGACGACCGATATCGCGAACGCCGTGGCGGAGGAGAATGCCTCGGGATCGGCCGAGACCAACAATGAGGCATCGGTCGAATTCCAGTCGATCCTCGCGCCCTTCATCGACCTGAGCGTCGGCCAGGTCGCGGTGGAACCGGCGAGCGGCTGGAAACCCGGCGATACCGTCACGATCAACTGGACGACCACCAACAGCGGCAACCGGCCGACCGCGGGCGCCTTTTCGGAGCGCATCGTCGTGCGCAACGCGTCGAGCGGGCAGCAGGTGCTGCTCGCCACCGTCGCGGCGGCCCCGATCGACGCGGGCGCGTCGCGCAGCGGCAGCTACAGCATCGTCTGGCCCGAGGGGCTGATCGGGCACGGCCAGTTCACCTTCACCGTCACCACCGATATCCTCGATCAGGTCGCGGAGGCGAACGACGCCGGAACCGGCGAGACGAACAACGCGGCGGCGCTGACGATCACCTCGGCCCCCGATCTGGTGATCCGCGACATGGCGATCGACGCCACCGCCCCGCAGGCGGGCGACAGCATCACGCTGAGCTGGACCGAGGCCAATATCGGCAATGCCGCGACGCTGGCGGGCTGGAACAACCGGGTGCTGGTGCAGAACATCACCACCGGCGAGACTTTGCTCGATACCGCGGTCGCGAGCGACATGCTGCTCGCCGCCGGGACGGAGCGGGCGCGCAGCTTCACCTTCAAGCTGCCCGACGGCGCGCGCTCGGTCGGGTCGATCCGCGTCACCCTGTATGCCGACCAGAATGCCGGGGGCGGCGGCAATGCGGTGCGCGAGGTCGCCGACGGCCGCAACGCCGAAGGCAACAACAGCGCGCAGCTGACGACGCCCGTCGCGGCGCGCGTCTATGCCGACCTGCGCGTCGGCGACGTCGGCGCGCCGCCGACCGCGATCGGCGGCGGGACGATGACGGTGAGCTGGCGGGTCGACAATGCCGGCGCGCCGGCATCGGCCGAGGGCGGCTGGGTCGACCGGGTGATCCTGAGCGCCGACGCGGTGCTCGGCAACGGCGACGACATCGTCATCGGCGAATATCGCCGCACCGATCCGCTCGCCGAAGGCGGCAGCTATACGGCGTCGCTCGACATCGCGCTGCCCTCCGACATCGGCGGCCTCTATCGCCTGTTCGTCGTCACCGACGCTGGACAGGCCGTGGTGGAGCCCGATACGCGCGCCGACAACGCCAGCGCGCCGGTGGAAATCCAGATCAGCGCGACCGCGCCGAACCTGGTGGCGGACGCGGTGTCGGGGCCCGCCGGCACCGTGTTCGGCGGCGATCCCTTCACCGTGTCGTGGCGCGTCCGCAACACCGGCGACGCCCCCGCCGCGGGCGGGCATATCGACCGGCTGATCCTGTCGGCCGACGGCGTCGTCGACGCGAACGATCTGGTGCTGGCCGAGGTGGTGCGCGGATCGGGGCTCGCGGTGGGCGACAGCTACACCGCCAGCGTCGAGGTGCGGGTGACCGACGGCCGCGTCGGCGACTATCGCCTGATTCTGGTGACCGATGCCGGGCAGACGGTGTTCGAGAATTTCCTGGAAAGCGACAACAGCGTCGTGTCGCCGGTGGTGCGCTTCGCCGCGACGGCGGCGCCCAATCTGGTCGTCGACAGCGTTTCGGTGCCGCCGGGCGCGGTGCCCGGCGAGACCGTCCTCGTCACCTATGTCATCCGCAACACGGGCGAGAGCGCGGCGACCGCGCCGTGGGTCGACCGTATCTATATCGACGACGACACGACGATTTCGGGCGCGCAGCAGCTTGTGTCGGTGCCGCGCAATTTCGACCTTGCGCCCGGCGAAACCTATGAGGTCAAGCAGCTCGTCACCATTCCGACCGGCTATACCGACGGCGAATGGCGCATCTTCGTGCGCGCCGACGCGCAGGGCCAGGTCTATGAAGGCGGGCGCGACGGCGACAACGACGGCATGTCGGGCGCGCTGATGCTGACCCATCCGGACCTGGTGCCGGTGCTGATCCAGGGGCCGGAAGGCGGCAACGCCGAATCCTTCTCCGAAATCGAGGTGCGCTGGCAGATCCGCAACGACGGCACCGGTTCGACGCTGGGCGGCTGGACCGATACCGTCTGGCTGTCGCGCGACGATGTGGTCGGCGCGGGCGACATCAAGCTGGGCGAGCTGATCGCACAGGCGCAGCTCGCGGCGGGCGCGATCTATGACGGGGTGCTCAAGGTCACGCTGCCGATCGACGCCAGCGGTCCCTGGCGCCTGATCGTCCAGTCGGACAGCGGCGGGGTCGTCGCCGAAACGGCGGCGGGCGAAGCGAACAACATCGGGTCGATCGCGCTCAACGTCGGGCTGTCCGATTATGCCGACCTTGAGGTCAGCGACGTCGCGGCGCCCGCGCAGACGATCGATGATCCCGCGCGCGTCCGCGTCGAGTGGACCGTCACCAACGTCGGCACCGGCGCCGGTTTCACCCACGGCTGGACCGACCGGGTGATCGTGTCGCGCGACGGCGTGCTCGGCAACAATGACGACATCGTGCTCGGCGAATATGTCCACAGCGGCGCGCTGAACGTCGGAGAAACCTATCGCGCGGGGCTCGACCTGATCCTGCCGGCCGGATTCCACGGCCGCTACACGCTGTTCGTGCAGTCGGACGCGAAGGGCGAGGTGTTCGAGAATGGCGCGGAGGCGAACCGCGGCGTGCTGGCGGGGAATTTCGACGTGTCGCCGATTCCGTGGGCGGACCTGGTCGTCGCGTCGGTCGCGGTTCCCGCCGGCGCGGTGTCGGGACAGACGATCGACGTCACCTGGCGCGTCACCAATCAGGGCATCGGGCTGACCAACAGCGGCGAGTGGTTCGATCAGGTCTATCTGGAACGGACCGACGGCACCGGCCGGGTGCGGCTGGGCAGCGTCAACCACCTCGGCTATCTGGCGCCGGGCACCAGCTATGACCGTACGGCCAGCTTCCGCCTGCCCGACGGGCTGTCGGGCGCCTATCGCATCGTCGTCGAGACGCCGGGGTCGAGCGACCCGCGCAGCGGCCCCTATGAGTTCGTGTTCACGACCAACAACAGCCGTGCGTCGGACGCGATGGCGATCGCGCTCGCGCCGCCGCCCGACCTGGTCGTCGACAGCATCTCCTTCCCCGCGACGGGTGTCGAGGGGCAGGTCATCGACGTCGAATGGACCGTCCGCAACGCCGGCACCGCCAATGCGACCGGGACGTGGACCGACCGCGTCTATCTGCGCAAGGTCGGCGACACGGGCGCCGGCACGCTGATCGGCACCTACAGCTACACCGGGCCGCTGGAGGCCGG
The DNA here is from genome assembly GCF_001591045.1 of Sphingopyxis granuli NBRC 100800. Classification (GTDB taxonomy): domain Bacteria; phylum Pseudomonadota; class Alphaproteobacteria; order Sphingomonadales; family Sphingomonadaceae; genus Sphingopyxis; species Sphingopyxis granuli. The sequence continues at coordinate 18,060 of NZ_BCUA01000026.1, forward strand.
AAAGACCTATAGCCGCAAGGAGGAAATGCGGCTGCCGTCGAAGACGAGCGATCAATATGAGCTGATCGTCGTCACCGACGCGGGGAACAGCGTCTACGAGCATCTGAACGAGGACAACAACCGGCGGGTCAGCAGCACCGCGATCCTGGTGTCGGCGCTGCCGCGACCCGACCTGCGCGTCAGCGAGGTCATCGCCCCCGACCGCATCACCGCCGGCGCGACCGCGTCGATCGAGTTCAAGGTCGTCAACCAGGGGCTGGTCGCCGCCAACGGGCTGTGGACCGATCAGGTGTGGCTGTCGCTCGACGACAAGATTTCCAACGACGACATATTGGTGTCGAGCCTGCAGAACCCGTCGGCGCTCGGCTCGCTCGAGGAATATCTGTCGGCTTCGGGGACCTTCACCATCCCCAAGCGCTTCCGCGGCACCGTCTATATCCTCGTCGCCACTGACAGCGGCAACGCCATCGACGAATGGCCGAACGACACGGCGCAGAGCAATATCGTCGCGCACGAGATATTCGTCGACCCGATCCCCTTCGCCGATCTGGTGGTCGACAGCGTCGTCGCCCCGGCGCAGGCGTTCGAGGGCAACAGCGTCACGGTGCGCTACAGCGTCACCAACCGCGGCGCCGGCGACACCGACCTCGGCCGCTGGACCGAGCAGATCTGGCTGACCCGCGACAAGAACCGGCCGCATCCGGGGCAGGGCGACATCCTGCTGACGACGCTGACCTATGACGGCGGCATCCTGGTCAAGGATGCGGGATACGACCGCGAACTGACGCTGACGCTGCCCGAGGGGCTGGTGTCGGGCACCTATTACATCATGCCGTGGGTCGACCCCTATGCGACGCTGCTCGAGGATTCGCTCGCGCCCAACGTCAATCCCGACGACCCGAACGAGATCAACAGCAGCAACTATCGCGCGCGTGCGATCGACATCGTCGGCGTCCCGCCGCAGACTTTCACCCGCGCGATCGCCGTCGATGCGGTCACGGCCGATCCGGTCGGCGTCGGCGGGGGGCAGTTCAACGTCAGCTGGACGGTCCGTTCCAACGGCAACGCGGCTGCGGCCAAGTGGATCGATCGCGTCTATCTGGCCGATGCGCCGCTGCTGGAAAATGCGACGCGGCGTTTCGACCTCGGCAGCTTCGACAATCTGAAGCCGCTCGACCCCGGCCAGTCCTATACCAACAGCCAGACCTTCACGCTGAACCCCGCGGCGGCGGGGATGTACGTGATCGTCGTGTCGCAGCTGGCGGGCGATCCGAACAATCTCGACAACAACGGCTTTGCCGCGACCAGCGTCACCAACGCGCCCGCCGACCTGCGCGTCGTCCAGGTCGTGCCGGCGGCGCCGACGGCCCCGGCCTATTCGGGCGAGAAGACCAGCGTCACCTATACGGTCGAGAACCGCGGCGGCGCGGTGTGGAGCGGCACCCAATATTGGACCGACGAAATCTGGATATCGAAGGACCCCGTGTTCGACACCCGCCGCGCGCAGAAGGTCGCGACGGTCAACGTCACCAACGGCCCGCTGGGCGCCGGGGACAGTTATAGCCGCACCGCCGAATATTCCCTGCCGGCGGGGGTCGAGGGCGAATATTACGTTTATGTCGTCGTGAACTCGGCCGGCAACACGCCGGTGCCCACCGACATCGTCCGCGACGGCGGCAACAGCGCCCTGCTCGACCGCTTCGCCAAATATGCCTTCGAACTGCCGCAGGGCAACGTCGGGCAGGCGGCCTTCCCGGTCGTCTATCGCGAGCCCGACCTGCGCGTCACCGAACTGACGCTGCCCGACACTATCGCCGCGGGCAGCACGATCACCATCAGCTTCAAGGTCGAGAATGTCGGCAACCGCGCGACGCGCGAGGACAGCTGGACCGACCGCGTCTATCTGTCGCTCGACGCCTCGCTCGACGAAGGCGACTGGCTGATGTCGCGCGAGAGCGCGCCCGGCGTGATCGTCCGTGCCGAGAACAAGCATGTCGGCGTGCTGGAGGCCGGCGAATCCTATTACGCCACCGTGACGGTGACGCTGCCCTTCGAGCTGAACGGGGCGATGCACGTCATCGCGATGACCGATTCGGAGCTCGCCGATTCGGGCTATGCGAACAGCACCCTGTCGCCGCGCCTCAACGGCGTGCGCGGATCGCTGGCGGGCAAGGTTCGCGAGTTCCAGGGCGAAGGCAATAACAGCACCGCGAAGGCGGTAACGCTGACCCCCTATACGCCGCCCAACCTTCAGGTGACGGCGCTCACCGCGCCCGAACGCGCGGTGCGCGGACAGACCTTCCGCCTCGAATATCGCGTGACCAACAACGGCGGGGCGACCCCGGCGCTGCAGGCGCAGTGGGACGACCTGATCTATCTGTCGCGCGACCCGTTCCTCGACCTGACGTCCGACCGCTATATCGGATCGGTCCGCCACACCGGCGGGCTGGCGGCCGGCGACAGCTATGACGTCGCGCTGGACCTTGCGGTGCCGACCGACCTCGGGACCGAGGCCTATTATGTCTTCGTTGTGTCCGATCCCGCGCGCTACAACGCGACCGGGCAGGTTTTCGAGAGCGACGAGCGGGACAATGCGCGCGTCAGCGCCGTCCCGATGGTGATCGAATTGCCGCCGCCGACCGATATCCAGGTCATGGACATCACCGTGCCCGATACCCAGCGGCCCGGCGACGAAGTGACGATCAGCTGGACGGTGAAGAATGTCAGCGACGTCGTCGCGGCGGGGCGCTGGACCGACGCCGTCTATCTGTCGCGCGATGCGACCTGGGACGTCGGCGACAAGCTGCTCGGCCGCGCCGATTACGGCGGCGTCCTCAATCCCGACGGCACCTATACGCTCAGCCTGACGACGACGCTGCCCGGCGCGGCGGCGGGCGACTATCGCATCATCGTCCGCGCCGACGTGCGCAACCAGTTGCACGAGGATGTCGGCGAGGCGAACAACACCACCGCGTCGGCCGAGACGCTGTCGATCGCCGTCGATACGCTGACGCTCGGCATCCCGCTGACCGTCGCGCTGGCGCCGGGGCAGGAGCGGCTCTACCGGATCGAGGTTCCCGCCGACAAGACGCTGCGGCTGCGCGTCGGCTCCGACGACGAGCGCAGCATCAACGAGGTGTTCGTGCGCCACGACGAGGTGCCGACCTCGGCCGCGTTCGACGCGACCTATACCGGCCCACTGGCGCAGGAACTGACGGCGATCGTCCCCGGCACCGAGCCCGGCGTCTATTATGTGCTGGTGCGCGGCTACAGCGGCCCCGCCGACGGATCGCAGGTGACGCTGGTCGCCGACCTGCTGCCGCTGGTCATCACCGACATCCAGACCGATCGCGGCGGCGATTCGCGCTATGTGACGACGACGATCAAGGGCGCGCAGTTCCACCCCGACGCCATCGTCAAGGTGTCGCGTCCCAATATCGCCGAATATGAACCCGTCGCGTGGAAGGTCGTCGACGCGTCGACGATCATCGCGACCTTCGATTTCACCGACGCGCCGCACGGCCTTTACGACATCAAGGTCATCAACCCCGACGGCGCCCAGTCGAGCGAGCCCTATCGCTTCCTGATCGAGCGCGGGATCGAGCCCGAGGTGACGATCGGCGTCGGCGGCCCGCGGGTGATCCTGGCGGGCGACCAGGCGACCTATTCGGTGGCGCTGGAGAACCGGTCGAACCTCGACGCGCCCTACACCTATTTCCAGGTCGGCGTGCCCGAGCTGGGCAGCAACCAATATGTCTATGGCCTGCGCTTCCTCGACTTCTTCACCAACGTCCGCGGCGCGCCCGAGGGCGTGCTGGCGGGGGTCAACGCGCTGGTGCCGTGGCTGGGCCTCGAATCGATCACCAACACCAACGGTCAGCTCATCACCTCGGGCTTCCTCTACGATCATCCGGCCGACGGCTTCACGGGCTTCACCTTCAACGTGTCGACCTATCCGGGGCTGAAGGCGATGGCGGATCGCTCGTTCGAGGCGTTCCGCGCGCAGATGGCGCAATCCTTCCCGTCGCTCGACAATCTGCTGGCGGCGGGCGAGGGGAATCTCGAAAACTGGTGGGATGCGGTCAAGGACCTGATCGCCGACCAGCTTCCCGCCGCGCGCGGGGTGCTCGACCAGCTCGACTTCGTCGGCCTCTATCAGTCGAACGCCGCGACGCCGAGCCGCGACGAGATTCCGTTCATCCCGTTCCGCTTCCACATCCTCGCCTCCGCGACGACGATGACGCGGGCGGAGTTCGTCGCCTTCCAGATGAACGAGGCCCTGCGGCTGCGCGACGCGATACTGGCGGCGGACGACGCGCCGCCCGCGCTGCTGGCGCTTGCCGCGAGCGAGCGGGATTGGGTGAACCTGTATCTTGCCGCGCTGGAGGATGCGGGATTGCTGCGCCCCGAGGGCGAGGTGCCGCCGATCCGCACGCAGGCGCATATCGTCAGCCTGATGGCGACGCTGGCGTCGGGTATCCTCTATGGCCCGGCGGGCAGCGAAATCCGCTCGAACGGCGATTACCTCGGCTTCTTCGAGCAAGTGCGCGCGCTGTACGGCCACAAGAACGGCCAGATGGCGGCGATCGAATATATGGATCCGCGCCAGAGCCCGCGCTACACGGGCGAGGTACCGATCCCGGCGCTTCCCGACGCCGCCGACTATGATCTGGGCCTGAGCGGTCCGACCTGGTTCGAGGCGTTCCGCGTCTATGTCCCCTGGGTCGATTTCGCGCAGCGCGGCGCGGGCCTGCCCGCCGATTTCCAGATCAACGGGCCGGAGCCGGTCGATGGCGATCCGCTGGCGCAGCTCGATTTCTCGCGCTTCTTCACCAGCGGCGGCGCGGGTGGGCGGCTGGCGTCGATCACCGGGCCGCAGACCATGGACACGCTGGGCTGGCTGCCCGCGTCGGCCGAGCTTCCCTACAGCATCGGCTTCGAGAATTCGGCCGGATCGTCGCGCTACACGAACGAGATCCGCATCGTCACGCAACTCGACCCGCAGCTCGACGCGCGCAGCTTCACCTTCGGCGACATCCGCATCGGCGACATCACCATCGACGTGCCCGACGGGCGGACGAGCTTCCAAGCCGAATATGACTTCGTGCGCACGCGCGGTTTCATCCTGCGCGTCAGCGCGGTGCTCGACCTCTATCAGCAGCCCGCGAGCGCGAGCTGGCTGATCCAGGCGATCGATCCGGTGACGGGCGAGGTGCTGCAGGACACGACGCGCGGCCTGCTGGCGCCCAACAACGCGCAGGGGTCGGGCGCGGGCTTCGTTTCCTATGCGGTGCGGCCCGCGGCCGACGTCGCGACGGGCGAGACCATCGCCGCGTCGGCGCGCGTGCTGATGGACGGCTTCGCGCCCGAGGACACGACGATCCTCAACCAGATGGTCGACGGCAAGGCGCCCGAAAGCCGCCTGACCGCGACGCGCATCGGCACCACCGACGATTATCGCATCGACTGGAACGTCCGCGACGACAATGGCGGGTCGGGCGTGCGCCACGTCACCCTTTATGTGGCAGAGGATGGCGGCGATTTCCGCATCTGGCAGCGGCGGCTGACCGACGCGTCGGGATCGCTGGTGTTCGAGGGCGAGGCCGGAAAGACCTATGAGTTCCTGGCGCTGGCGACCGACGTCGCGGGCAATCGCGAGGTGCCGAAGCCCGGCGTCAACGCCGTCGCCGACGGATCGGGCGTCAATCTGGGCGCGCTGCCGACCGTGCCGGGGACGACGCCGCCCAATTTCGGGCAGGCGCCCGAACCCTCGCCCGCGCCGTCGACCAACGCGCTGTTCACCGCGGCTGAAGCCAAGGTTCCCGCCGCAGCGGCGCTGTCGGCGCCCAGCGAATTCGATGCGATCTTGAGTCCGTTCATCGCGCGCGCCTTTGCCGTGGGGATCGGGCAGAGCGACGGCGGCATCGGTCCGATGGCGATCGTCGAGGCGCCCGACGGCAGCATCCTGGTTTCGGGCGGCGCCAATCGCGGTACCATCTGGCGCTTCGACGCGCGCGGCGGGGTGGCGGGCACGCCGCTCGCCGAACTCGATGTGCCGGTGTTCAACATGGCTTTCGACCTCGAAGGGCGCCTGTGGGCGACGACGGGCGGCGGCGCGCTGCTGCGGCTCGACCCCGACACCGGCGCGGTAATCGAACGTCATGGCGACGGCATTACGATCGCGATTGCGGTCCACCCCGAAAGCGGCGCGATCTATGTCTCGACCAACGCCGGCATTTCGGTCTTCGACCCCGACGACGGCAGCTTCACCCAGTGGAGCCGTGACGAGAATCTGCGGGTCGGAAGCCTGGCCTTCGACGGCGACGGCACGCTGTGGGCCGTGACCTGGCCCGACCGCAAGCAGGTCGTGCGCTTCAACGACCGCGCGCGGGCGGAGACGATGCTGACCTTCGACGCGCCCGCCGATTCGATCGCCTTCGGGCGGAGCGGAACGCGGCTCGAAGGGCTGATGTTCGTGTCGCACACCGCGGGCAAGGTCGCCGACACCGGCCTTGCCGCCGAGGGCAGCGAACTGACGATGGTGGACATGGCGACGCTGCGCCGCATCGCGGTGGCGACGGGAGGCTCGCGCGGTGACGTCGTGCATGCGACCAGCGACGGGCGGCTGCTGATCAGCCAGAGCGGGCAGGTCGATGTCGTCGCCCCGGCGACCGTGCCGGCGGTCGTCGCCACGAATCCGCCCGCCGGATCGAATGCGGTGCTGCCGATGCCGTTCCTGACCGTGACCTTCGATCAGGACATGTTCGTCGGTGCGGCCGGCGATGCCGCCTCGGTCACCAACCGCCAATATTACGAGCTGACCGACGACAGCGGCAGGACGCACGCGATCCGGTCGGTCTCCTACGACGCGACGACGCGCACCGCGGTGCTGGAGGTCGGGACGTTGCTCGCCGGCAATTACCGGCTGACGGTCAAGGCGGGGCTCGCCGCCGCGACCGGCCAGCGCATGGCGGTCAATTATCAGAGCGCGTTCCAGGCGTATGACGATATTTCGATGCTGGTCGATGTCGTGTTCAGCGACACGCGGATGGACCGCCTGACCGGCACCATCTCCTACAAGGTGACGATCACCAACCGCACCGACGGACCGATCACCCTGCCGGCGCTGTTGACCATCGATCCGCTCGGCGGCTTTCCGGGCGTTCCGACCGACGCCTCGGGCCGCACCGACGACGGCCGCTGGCTGGTCGATCTGGCTTCGGCGCTGCCGCCGGGCGGCGTGCTGGAGGCCGGGCAGAGCACGAGCGGCCGCACCGTGTCGATCACCGCGCCGGGCGACCGGCGGCTGGAGTTCGCCGCGGGCATCGTCGCCGGCACGCTGCCCAACACCGCGCCGAGCTTCACCAGCCAGGCGCCCGACCGCGCCAGGGTCGGCCAGGCCTTCGCCTATCAGGCCGCCGCGAGCGATGCCGAGGGGCAGACGGTCGTTTTCGGCCTGCTGACCCATCCCGACGGCATGACCATCGACGCCGACACCGGGCTGATCCGCTGGACGCCCGGGCCCGACAGCCCGGCGAGCGTCGCGGTGGTGGTCGAAGCCTTCGATTCGCGCGGGGCGGTGTCGCTTCAGCGCTTCGTGCTGGCGGTCGAAGGCGGCAACAGTGCGCCCGAGTTCCGCAATGCGCCGATCCGCGTCGAGGGGGCGGAAGGGCAGTTGTTCGAATTCCAGCTTGCCGCCACCGACGCCGATTTCGACCCGCTCACCTATTGGGTCGACGGCCTGCCCGCCGGCGCGAGCTTCGACCCGGCGACGCGCATGTTCAGCTGGCTCACCGACTATCGCTCGGCGGGCACCTATGACGTGCGCTTCTATGTCACCGACGGGATCAGCCGGGACGAGGCGCTGATCTCGCTGGTCGTTGCCGACCGCAACCAGCCGCCGCAGGTGGTGCCGGTCGCCGACCGCAGCGCCCGCGAGGGCGATTTCATCCGCTTCCGCATCAACGCGACCGCCGACAGCGACCGGCCGCTGACCTTCTCCAGCCCCTCGCTGCCGTTCGGCGCGACGCTGAACCCGATGACCGGCGCGTTCGAATGGACGCCGACCTATATCCAGGCCGGCGACTACAACGTCACCTTCGACGTCAGCGATGGCGAAACCACGGTGCGCTTCACGACGAAGATCACGGTGCTCAACGCCAATGCGGCGCCGGTGTTCGACCAGCTCGACGGGTGGCAGGTGCTCGAAGGCCAGCTTCTGGTCTTCAAGGCGTTCGCCTTCGATCCCGACAATCCCTATTACACGCCCGCGCTGCGCAACATGCAGACCGGCGAGATCGTGGCGACCACCAGCCTGCCCAAGACGGTGACGGTCGAGCTGTTGTCGGCGCTGCCGCCGGGCGCGACCTTCGACCCCGAAACCATGGAGCTGCGCTGGACGCCCGACAATGCGCAGGCCGGCGATTACGAGCTGCGCTTCCGCGCCACCGACACGGGCGACGGCGACGAGCCGCCGCTGTCGACCGAGATCACGGTGCCGATCCGCGTGTTCAACCAGAACCGCCGCCCCGAAGTGCGGACGATCGAGAATGTCACCGTGGCCAAGGACACGGTGGTCGAGATTCCGGTTTCGGCCTTCGACGCCGACGGCAATCCGCTGCGCCTCGCGGCGATCAACGAAAGCCCGTTCCAGCCGCTGCCGCCCTTCGTCACCTTCGTCGACAATGGCGACGGTACCGGGGTGATGCGGATCGCGCCGGGCGCGAACCATCGCGGCGACCATGCGGTGACGGTGACCGCGACCGACGACGGCGACGGCACCGGGACCCCGCTGACCGGCGCCTATACCTTCATCATTTCGGTCACGAGCCCCAATGAAGCGCCGGTGATCGGCCATATCGGCAATCTGGTCGCGGTGGCCGGGCAAAAGCTGACGGCGACGATCGACGTCCGCGACATGGACCAGGATGCCTTGTCCTATGCGCTGTCGGGCCTGCCCGGCGCGACCGTGACGCCGACCTCCGTCTATGGCCGCGTGACGCTGGAGTGGACGCCGACGGCGGCTGAGATCGGCAGCTATGACGCCAGCCTGACCGTCATCGACAGCGGCAACGGCGTCACGCTGGCGGCCAGCGACACGCGGGCGTTCCGCGTCGTCGTCCGCGCCGCCAACAGCGGCCCGCAACTGACCCCGGTCGGCGACAAGGCGATCGCCGAGGGCGAGGAACTGCTGTTCAGCCTGCGCGGGATCGACGCCGACGGCGACGACATCAGCTTCACGATGGAGGGTGCGCCCGAGGGCGCGACGCTTGATCCGGTGACCGGTCTGTTCCGCTGGAAACCGGCGCTGAACGCCGCCGGCAGCTACCAGATCCTGTTCGCGGCCGGCGACGGCCATTCGCGCAGCACCGAGCGGGTGACGATCACCGTCGCCAATGCGAACCAGACGCCGCTGTTCGTGCCGATGGCGACGCAATTGCTGCGCGAGGGCGCCGCGTCGACCTTCACCGTCGTCGCGGCCGATGGCGACGGCGATCCGCTGTCGCTGTCGGTGGTCAGCGGCCTGCCCGCGGGCGCGCTGTTCGTCGCGGCGCGCGGCGAGCTGCAATGGACGCCCGGCTATGACCAGGCGGGCGATCATCTGATCCGCTTTGCCGCGACCGATCCGTCGGGCGCGGTCGGCACCATCGACGTGCTGGTGCGCGTCGCCAATGTGAACCGCGCGCCCACGATCACCGAGGGTTATCATGCCTTCCTGATCGGCGAGGAAAAGCGCTTCCGCATCGCGGCGCAGGACCCTGACAGCGACGACACGCTGACCTTCAGCGCCGAAAACCTGCCCGAGGGCGCGGGAGTCGACGCCGCGACGGGCGAGTTCGTCTGGACGCCGGGACCGGGGCAGGCGGGCGACTATGTCGTGACGCTGATCGTCAGCGACGGGCGCGCGACGACGCGGCGGACCGTGCTGATGCGGGCGCAGCTCGAACCCGCGGCGCCGACGCTGCGGATCGAGACGACCCCCAGCTTCGCTGCGACGCCGGGGCAGAAGGTGCTGCTCCATCCGACGGCGGACAGCCTGTCCGACATCGTGTCGCTGCGCCTGTGGGTCGACGGGCAGGAGGTCGCGCTCGACGCCAATGGACGCGCGACGATCACGGCCGGCAATCCGGGCAAATATTGGGTGCGCGCGACGGCGGTCGATGCCGATGGCGGAACCGCGACGGTCGAGCAATGGCTGAAGGTCCGCGATCCCGCCGACAAGGCGGCGCCGGTCGTCGCGTTCGGCGGCGGGATCGACGCGATGCTCGTGCGCGGGGCGCTCGACGTGCGCGGCAGCATCGCCGACACCAATCTCGATTTCTGGACGCTGCAACTGATCGGTGCCGACGGCAGCGTGCAGGACATCGCGCGCGGCGATGCGACCGCCGACGGCGTGCTGGCGACGCTCGACGGGCGGCGGCTGGCCGACGGCTTCTATACGCTGCGTCTGACCGGGCGCGACATTTCGGGACGCACGAGCGTCGCGAGCGCGGCGGTCGAGGTGCGCACCGGTGCCGACAAGGCGGGGCGCTATCAATCGACCCATGTCGATGTTTCGGCGCAGCTCGGCAGCGTGCCGTTCGCGCTGACCCGCGCCTATGACAGCCTGACCGGCGAATGGATCTTCCTGGGCCTCGACGTCGCGATGGAAACCAACGCCGGGACGCTGCCCGGCGTCGGCGGGGCGCTGCCCGGTTTCGAGCAGGGCACGCGGCTGATGCTGACGCTGCCGACCGGCGAGCGCGCGGGCTTCACCTTCCGCCCGGTGGCGGAGACGATCGGTTCGGTGACCTTCTATCGCCCCGCCTGGGTGGCGGACAGTGCCAACGGCTGGACGTTGCAGTCGGTCGACCGCCAGCTTCGCAAGGTCGGCGGCGCCTATTTCGATGTCGAGACCGGGCTGGCCTACAATCCCGCGTCGCCGGTTCACGGCAACCGCGACTATGTGCTGAAGGGACCGGACGGCACGACCTACGTGATCGACAGCGGCAATGGCACGGTGGAAATCCGGTCGGCCGCGGGAATGCTTCTGGTCGGCGATGGCGGCGTGACCGCGCTGGGCGGCGCGGCGCTCCAGTTCCTGCGCGATGCGGCGGGCCGCGTCGTGCAGGTGACCGGACCCGGCGGGTCGGCCACCGTCTATGAATATGACGACGCCGGACGGCTGACCGCGGTGCGCGACCTCGCGACCGGGGCGGGGGTCCGCTACGGCTATGTCGACGGGCGGCTCGCCATCGAGATTCCGTCCGATGGCGAGGGGCGGCGCATCGACTATGCCGCCGACGGCAGCGTCACGACCAGCGTCGTGCGCGACGATCTGGGCAGCGCCGCGGCTTTCACCGGCAAACCCTTCGCCGGCACGCTGCCCGCCGGGGGCGGCAGCGACAGCTATGCCTTCACCGTGCGCGCGAGCGAGATCGCGGGGATGGAGAGCGGCGCGTTGATCCTGCGGGTCGCGACCACGGGCGATGCGATCCCCGAAATCGCCGGGCTGACCGCCATCGCCAGCAGCGTGTCGGGCGGCCAGCGGGTCACGCTGTTCGCGCTGCGCGAGGCCGGACTGCACGAACTGATCGTGACCGGCGCCGGTGCCTATGGCGTCGAGATGCGCATCGCCGGCGACATCAATGGCGACGGCAGGGTCGACGGCGTCGACAGCGCGGCGGTGATCGCGGCGCTGGCGGGCGCCGATGTCGACGGCGATGGCGTCGTCGATGCCACCGACACGCAGCTCGTCGCGGCCAACTACGGCTTCCGCGCCAACCAGGCGCCGGTGATCGCCGACGCCATCGATGCGGTGAAGACCCACGTCGACCTGTCGGCCTGGATCGATCTGGGCCAGATCGCGACCGATCCCGACGGCGACCGCCTCTATTACCGGATCGTCGGCGTCACCGGCGGCTCAGCGGTGCTGACCGCCGACGGCCGCTCGGTCGTCTTCACCCCCGACGCCGGGTACAGCGGCGCGGCCGCAATCCGGATTTCCGCCGACGACGGCTTCGGCACCTCGGCCGAGGGCGTGATCGACATCGCGGTGTCCGACGCGCGGCTGGTCGCGATCGATTTCGACCTGCGCCGCGTCCGCTTCGCCGAAGAAGGCGGGGTGGCGCCGATCATGGTGATCGGTCAGTTCGAGGATCAGGCCGACGTCTATCTGCCGCTATCCTATCTGAACGTGACGGTCGCCAACCCCGAGGTGGTGCGCTGGGGCGAGGATGGGCTGCTGACCGCGCTGCGCGACGGCGCGACCTACATCAAGGTCGAGCGGGGCAGCATCGCGGCGGCGACGGTCGTCACCGTCGGGGCGCCGAAGGACGGCGACGAGATATTGACCGCCGTCTACAATATCGACGCCTATCCCGACAATGTGACGATGATGGCGGGCGGCGCGACGCGCCGGATCGTCACTGCGCAGGACCCCGAAAAGCAATATTTCCTCGACGGCGCGGAAGCCGGAACCACCTATGTTTCGGGCGACACCGCCGTGGTCACGGTCGATGCCGACGGCGTGATGCGCGCGGTCGGTCCGGGGGTGACGACGGTCACCGTCATCAACCGCTTCGGCGAGGACCGCATCGAGGTGCGCGTGTCCGATCCGATCGTCGGCAATTTCGTGCAGATCGGCAAGGACGGCGCGATCGTCGCCAATACCGACGGCATCACCATCGGCTTCGGCCCCGGCGGGCTGGACGGCGACGCGACGGTGACGATCGAGTCCATCGCGCTGGGCGACCTGCCGGTCGCGATGCCGAACGAGGATATCTTCGATTTCGTCGGCGCGTTCGAATTCGATGTCGCGGGCGCCGAATTGACCGGCCCCGTGCAGCTGGCGGTACCGGCCGCCGGCGGTGTCGGCGCGGTGGGCGACGAGGTCTGGTTCTTCCAGAAGATGCTGCTGCCGGTCGGCGAAAACGGCGCCGAGGTCGAGGTGTGGACCGTCATCGATTCGGGCCGCATCGACGAAGACGGCATGGCGCGCGCCGAATCGCCGCCGTTCCCCGGCCTGACGCGGCGCGGCCAGATTCTGGTGGCGCGGGTCGCGTCGCCGCTGCCGCGCATCCAGCTCGACCCCGGCTATGCCGCCGCGCTGACCGCGATCATGGTCCCGGCGCTCGGCATCGCGGCGTCGGGCGGCCTCGGCGGCGCGGTCGTCGGTCTGGGTCTTGGCGCGACGGCGATCGCGCTGATGGCCGCGCCGACGCTGTTCGGGCTCGCGGAGCTCGAGGTATGGCGCACCTATGCCGATGGGGAGGTTCTGAAAACGACGCTCGACGTCACCATCTCTCCGACCGACCTTTACACCAAGGTCACGGCCACGGTGCCGACGCCCAAGAAGATCAGCGACGGCACGCCGGAGATATTGGGCGGCACCGTGCAATTCGTGGACGGCAAGCCGGTCGCGGTGCTGACGGGGCGCAATTTCATCTATCCCGCCGCGACGGCGGCGCTGGGCGCGACGACGGCGGGCGACAGCTTCGCCGACATGCGCGTGGTGCTGCGCAACGGCAGCCAGGAGATCGTCCTGACCAGCGACAAGATCCGCGTACGCGAAGGCGGGACGCAGGATTTCGCGGTCGTCGAGTTCGACGTGCCGCAGCGCGTCCTGCTGGGCGTCACGGAAATCCGCGTCGAACGGCCCGCCGCCGGCACGATGCTGGACGCCAAGGGGCGGATTCCCGCGAATGCCCAATATGTGGCGAGCAAGACGATCACCATTGACAACAAGGGCGGCTTTGCCTTCGCGGGCGATGCCAGCGGCGTCCAGATCATCGACCTTGCGCGCAAGGACGAAGGCGGCGCCGACCTGCTGGTGGGGCGGATCGAGTTGGGCGCGCCCGTGACCGAAATCGTCGTGACGACCGACCTCGGAAGCGCCTTCGTGGCGACCCAGAAGGGCATTGCGATCATCGATACGCTGACGCTTCAGCAATATGACGCCGATTTCGACACGCCCGAAGTGGACATGATCGAAATCCCGGGCGGGGTGACCACGCTCGCGGTCGATCCCAACAACCGCTACCTCTACGTCGGCGGGCTCGGCAAGGTCTACATCATCGACATCGACCCCGGTTCGGCGACCTACCTGCAACTGCTGGAGAATGAAACGCACGCGATCAACGTCGCGATCCGCAGCGGCGGCGAGGAGTTCGGCCACATCACCAGCATGGCGATCAACGCCGACGGCACGCGCCTCTATGTCGGCGTGCCGGTGTCGGAGATGTACGGGCCGCGCGGCTGGACCAACTATGGCAAGGACCATGGGCTGGTGATGGTCATCAACGTCGACGACCGCGACCGTCCGAAGGCCGGCCAGCCTAACGCCCGCAAGTGGCGCGAGGTGATCGGCAAGATCGACGGCGGCGTCGAGGTTTATGACATCCAGGCGACGGCGGAAGCCGACAAGATGGTGTTCGTGTCGCGCGGCGATACGCGCAACGGCGTCCACCTGCTGAGCGTCACCAACAACAATCCGGCCAATTTCCAGGTCAAGCATGTCGGCGTGGCGCCGGTGATCAACGAGGGGCCGATCGGCGTCCGCGACGTCATCAACAGCATCGCCGGCATCTATTATTCATCGACCAAGCGCGTGACGCAGGGCCAGATCTTCGACCTCGACATCCGCAACGCCGCGGGCATCGCGGTGACGCCCGACCTCAGCTACATGTTCGTCGCCGACTGGGGGCTGCCCGTCTATATGTGGTACGGCGACCAGACCGTCGCCCGCGATGTCGATGCGCTGCACCAGACCGGGTCGAAGATCATGGTCATCAAGAATCCCTTCTCCGCCGCGCCGGAGATCGTGGGATCGACGACGCCGATTCCGCTGGCGTTCCTGGAGGAACTGCGCGTCGACAGTTCGGGGCAGAAACTCTACGCCAACTATCGCGGCCTCGGGAACATCGTCGTCCTCGACATCGACGTGATCCGGGGCATCACGCCGGGGGCGAAGGACACCGACGGCAGCTACAAGTGGAAGCAGACGCCGATCGACAACGTCAATTTCGGGCATCCCGACATCTATCCGATCGATCCGGAAAATCCGGGCAGCTTCGACGATCCGACCAACCCGCCCAACTATCTGTCGATCAACGTCGCCAGGCATGGGCGCGGGCTGGCGTTGCAGCAGCTCGACGCGCTCGAACTGCTCGCGCCGCTCGGCAAGCAGGACCTGCATGGCGCGGGCGCGCCGCAGCTGACCTTCGAATGGCGGCTCGATTCGACGCTGACCGGTACGAAGAACGCCAAGGCGAAGCTCTACGTCAGTTCGCTGCTCCCCGGATCGGGCCTGTGGCCCGATGATCCGCCGTCGATCCGCAACCTGTTCGACAGCGATCCGTCCGCGGCCTCGATGGCCGGGGATCACCACCCCAACCGCATCCTGACGACGCGCGAGCTCGACCCGGGGGCCTATCTCGTCAAGGCCGACGGCACGGTGGTCAAGCTGCCCGACGACCCGAACAATCCGCTCGATGGCCAGACCTGGCAGGTCACTTTCTCGCCCGAATATGCGAAGGCGATGACCGCGGGACAGCGTTACTACTGGGGCGTCGAGATCGTCGGCAAGGGCATGCGCGAAGCCGCGTCGTGGCAGGTCAAGGAAGTGGTGGCCGACGCTCCGTTCAACGGCGTCACGCTGCTCACCCACGGCTTCCAGCTCGGCCTTGGGATGATGAACTCGCCCGCGCTGTTCGGGTCGGCGTTCGAGCAGGACGGCGGTGTCTTCACCGATATGGCGGGCTTTATAACCGACGCCAGCGGCGGCGGCGTGGTGCTTTTCTACGACGGCAAGACCGGCGACTGGGTCGACCGCACGACGGGCAAGCGCAACGCCGCCGCGCTTGCCGAAGCGCGCGGCAAGGCGATCGTGCTGGTCAGCGACTGGTCGAGCCAGTCGGACATCACCGACACCGGCTTTGCGGAGGCCGCGGCCGATGCGCTGTTCGCGTCGCTGGTCGAGCTCAACCGCGCGTCGGGCGGCGGGATATTCCAGTCGCCGCTGCACTTCGTCGGGCACAACCGCGGCTCGGTCGTCAATTCGGAGATCATCCAGCGGCTCGGCACCTATTTCGAGGGTGCGGGGGGCGAGGACGGCATCCACATGACGACGCTGGACCCGCACGACTTCAAGCAGGACGCGCTCAACATCCCGCTGACGGACCTCGTCGAACTTCTGTTCAGCGCGGCTTCGGCGGCTACCTTCATGTTCCCGCCGCTTTCCAAGACGATCAATTACGTCAGCAAGGCCTTCACCAAGCTGATGAAGGTGGTGGGCAAGCTGGGGCTGAAACTCAATCCGGTCGAATTCGCCGATTTTTCGGACCCGACGGTGCAGGTCTGGAGCAACGTCAAGTTCGCCGACAATTATTACCAGGCGACGGGACTGACCGAGGTTAAGCTGTCGGAAATCACCGTGGGCGGCAAGACGATCACGCTGCTGCCCGACAGGATCACCGGCCCGATGAAGAAATATATCTTCACCGCGACGATGAACGGCCGGTCGCTGGTCAACAACGCGCCCGGATCGGCCGGAGGCGCCTTCACGCCCAACCGCCCCAATCTCGACGTCAACCTCGAAGGCATTTCGGGGATACAGGGCGACGACACGCTGTTCGCGATGTTCGGCCTCGGCGGACCCGACAGCCGTATCCTCCATTGGTATGCGGGCACCATCAACACCAACGTCGACAATATCCAGGGCTATCCGATCTTCCGCCGCGTCGTCGACGAGGGCCGCAGCACCTATGCGCTGGGCATCGAGACGCAGGAATTCGGCACCGCACCCTGGTATCAGGTCTATCCGGTGCTGGTGTCCGGCGGAAAGGGCGGATCGAGCGGCGCGCTCGACGGCTTCGTCTCTCCCGCGATCTGGGACGGCATCGGCACCGGCTGGTTCTTCAGCGCGGTCGGCGGGGGCGCCGGGGTGCGGCCGGGAGCGATCGGCACCATCTCGCCCGTCTATGACAACGGCAAGGTGGCGAGCGCCGACAACGACAAGGCGGTGCCGACGATTTTCAACGGGGATTTCGAAAGCGGAACCAAGCAGGCGATCACCAGCTTCCTTCAGAATTTCATCTTCGATTCGGGCTATGGACGCTTTCCGCTGTCCTATGAACTGCCCGGCTGGTCCTATCACGGCGGGTCGGGGTTCACGCTGAACACCGAGGGCACGCTCTTCGGCTATCCGTTCCCCGACATCGATATCACCGGCATCTTCACCGTCCAGACCAGCCTTTCCACCCTGTTCAAGGAGGTGATGAACAACGTCCTGAAGAAATGGGCGGATATTCTCGCGACCAAGCTGGCCAGCGCCTTCATTCAGGAAAAGCACGGCGGGCCGCCGATTCCGACGTCGGAATCGTCGGAAGGATACCGGCAATGGTACAATGAATATTGGCTCGAACGCGCGGCGGGCGATTTCAGCCAGGGCAAGGCCGCGCTGCAGGCGATGGCGACGGTCCAGATCATCCAGGCGATCGACAATCTGATCGGCCGGCTGCTCGACGCCGGGGTCAGCTTCAATACCGAGGACGGCATCGTCACCAAGGATTTCTCGCTGTCCAAGCTGTATGAAAAGTCGGCGACCGCCGACAAGGCGGGGCTGGACGGCGTGGCATCGCTGATCACCCAGGTGTTCAACGCCTATATGGACCATTTCTTCCCGCAGCAGTCCGACTATGCGCTCATCATGGGCGGGCAGAAGCTGCTCAAGGATTTCATGTCGACGATGATCGAAACCAGCGCGATGCTGGCTGGAATCGATCCGACCTCCGGCGATGTCCAGCGCGCCGAGACGGCGGCGCATGAATTCATCGACAAGGTGGTGAATTTCAGCGCGATCACCCACAATCGCCTCTACGTGCCGGCCAATGCGAATTATCTGACGTTCGACACCTTCGTGCCGTGGATGATGACCGCCAATGCCGCGATCAAGGTGACCTTCACGCCGGTGGATTCCAGCCTCGGCTCGCACAGCGAGATCGTTCAGCTCAAGCCCGGCTTCATGTCGAACAACAGCTACAGCGTCGAAGTGCCGCAGGCCTATAAGGGCAAGGTCATCACCTTCACGCTCGAGCCGGTGGACATGGAAAACACCGCCACCATCGAGCACGCCTTCATGGAGCCTTCCGGGATCGAATATCGCATCCTGTGGCCCAAGACGGCGGAAGGATCGCGGCTGCTGAGCGAGCTCGATGCCGACCAGATGCGGCTGCTGGAACAGCAGGGCGACTGGCTGGTCAAGCATCCCGACGTCAAGGTCCGCATCTATGGCTATGCCGACGAGCGCGGGGACGTGGCCTATAACGACGAGCTCGGGCTCGACCGCGCGGCGGCGATCACGCAGTTCCTGCGCAAATATCTGGCCGACCGCAATGCACATCCCGAACGGGTGCTCGACCCGATCAGCCGCGGCGAGCGCTTCCCCAGCATGCAGGAGAAGGATACGGAAACGCGCTGGACGATGGACCGCCGGACCGAAATGCTGGTGGAAACATGGGATGGCGTCCCGACCAGCGGCGTCGACCGGACCATCGACCTGTCGGAGACGCTGAGCCAGATCTTCCTGCTCGACGCCGTGCGCTTCACCGCCGTGAAGTCGGGCTCGCCGATCCTGCTCGACCCCAGGGACATGGTGACGACGTCGGCGGTGGAACCGCTGACCGCGGACCAGCTCGCGCCGATCGTCACCGCGGCGCAGGCGCGCTGGGTCGCGTCGGGGCTGATCGATGGCGCGGGCGCCGCGCTCGACCGGATCACCGTCGAGATCGGCGAACTGCCCGACGGCGCGCTCGCCCGGTTCGAGAACGGCGTCATCACGATCGACGCGGATGCCGCGGGGCGCGGCTGGTTCGTCGATGCGACGCCGATGGACGACGCGGAATATGAGGGCGGAACGCTGGCCCAGCTGCTCGCCGCCGCGCTGGGCAGCGAAGCCGAGGGCAAGGTCGACCTGCTGACCGTCGTGATGCACGAGATGGGGCATGCGCTGCGGCTCGACGACGTGCCGACCAGCCAGCCGACGCGGTTGATGACCGAGATGATCCGGCTCGGCGAACGGCGCCTGCCGAGCGCCGCCGATGTGCCCGACGCGACGAAGCCCGCGACGCCGCAGGGCGACACCGGCACGCCGCCGCCGACGATCACCCTGTCGTCGACACCGGGCGGCGCGGGCGTGCTCGCGGTCCCGCCGGGCAGCGGACTGCCGCTGGCGTCGGGACCCGTGGTCACCACGCTCGCCAACGGCGATTTCGCCGCCGCAGGCGGCTGGAGCGCCTTCGGCGGCGCGAGCGTCACGGGCGGCGAGGGCGTGCTTGCCGAGGACGGGCGCTATCTGTCCTATCTGCGCCAGGCCTTCGCCATTCCCGACGGCGCGACGGAGATCAGCTTCGTCATCCGTTCGGCCACGCTCGGCACCAACGGCAGCCTGCCGCCCGACGCGTTCGAGGTCGCGCTGCTCGATCCGGTCACCGGCCGGTCTCTGCTCGGAGCACTCGACGGGCTGGACCTGACCGATGCGTTCCTCAACCTGCAGGCCGACGGGACGCTGCATCTTGCGCAGGGGGTCAGCGTAACCGGGACGCCCGGCAGCGGGTCGGCGGTCGTGACCGTGTCGCTGCTCGGCGTGGCGCGCGGCAACGGCGCCCTGCTGTCGTTCGACCTGATCGGCATGGGCGATCAGGACAGCCGCGTCGTCATCGACGATGTGACCTTCCGCACCGTGCCCAACCAGGCGCCGGTCGCGGTCGACGACGCCGTGGAAGTCGATGAGGACGGTTCTGTCCTGATCGATATGCTCGCCAACGACAGCGATGCCGACGGCGATGCGCTGACCGTCGCCATCCTGACCGGCCCGACGCGCGGCACGCTGTTGCCGCCGACGGTGCCGGGCGGGCCGTGGACCTATGTGCCCGATGCCGATTTCTTCGGGACCGACAGCTTTACCTACACGATCACCGACGGGCTGAGCGCACCGGTCTCCGCGACCGTTTCGATCACCGTCAACCCGGTGAACGATGCACCGGTTCTGGAGCCGGTGGCGAACCGCAGCGTGGTCGAAGGCACGGCGCTGTCGGTGCAGCTTGCCGCGACCGATGTCGACGATGCGGCGGCGGCGCTGACCTGGACGCTCGTCGAAGGGCCGGCCGGGATGACGCTGTCGTCGAACGGCCTGCTCGCCTGGACGGCGGCGGGGCTGGGCGACCGGACCGTGACGGTTCGCGTCACCGATGCCGCTGGCCTGTCGGCCGAACGCAGCTTCCTGCTTCGGGTGACGCCGGTCGGCAACGAAACCCCGGTTCTGGCGCCGATCGCGCCGCAGAGCGTCGAACAGGGCAAGGCGCTGACCGTGCCGCTGTCGGCGAGCGACGCCGATGACGCGGCGGAGACGCTGGTCTGGTCGCTGGTCAGCGGTCCCGCGGGTGCGACCGTGGGAGCCGATGGCGTGTTCCATTGGGTCGCGACCGGCGCGGCCGGGCCGCGCGAGGTGGTGGTGCGCGTAACCGATCCGAAGGGCGCGTTCAGCGAGCAACGCTTCACCATCACCGTGGCGGCGGCGGCCAACGAAGCACCGGTGCTGGCGCCGATCCCCGCGCAGAGCATAGAGCGCGGGCGGCTGCTGAACGTCGCGCTGTCGGCGAGCGATGCCGACGACGCGGCGGAGACGCTGGTTTATAGCCTCGTCAGCGGTCCCGCAGGGGCGCGGGTGACGGCGGACGGGCGGTTCGAGTGGATCGCCGCGGGCGCCGCCGACACGCAGATGGTGACGGTGCGCGTGACCGATCCCAAGGGGGCGTTCAGCGAGCAGAGCTTTGCCATTGCCCTGCTTGCCAGTTCCAACCTGCCGCCGGTGATCTCCCCCGTGGCGGACGTCGCGGTGGATGAAGGGCAGGCCGTTTCGGTCCAGCTGGCCGCCAGCGATCCCGATGGCGACGCGAGTGCGCTCGTCTGGACGCTGGTGTCGGGGCCGGAAGGAGCAAGCGTCGACGCCAACGGCCGGTTCACCTGGCAGGCGCTCGACGGCGATGCGACGGTGCCGGTCGTCGTCCGCGTGACCGATGCGGGCGGCGCGTCGGCCGAACTCGCCTTTGCCATCGCAGTCCGCGACGTCGCGCCGACGCTGTCGGTGACCGGTGAGGCGACGGGGCAGGTCGCGCAGAGCTACACCGTGCTGCTCGGCGCCATCGACCCCGGTCAGGACACGCCGATCGAGTGGATCATCGACTGGGGCGACGGCTCTACGCCGACGCGGATCGTCGGCACCGCCACGGCGGCAAGCCACGACTATGCGGTGGCGGGCAACTATGTCGTCCGGGCGACACTGGTCAACGAGGATGGCAGCTTTGCCGCCGTGCCGCTGGCGCTGTCGATCGCCGATCAGCCGCAGACGCCGCCGCTTCAGGTGACGCAGGCGACGATCGCCGACGGTATCCTGACGATCCGCTTCTCGCAGCCGCTGGGCGCCGAGCAGGCCGGGCGGACGGTGACGCTGGTCGGCGAGCGCTTCGGGGCGATTGCGGCGACGATCCGTTACGACGCCGATGGACAGGGCTTCACCCTGTCGCGCACCGACGGCAAGCCGCTGCAATACGACCGCTACAGCCTGTTCATCGGCGACGACGGCTTCCTGAGCCGTGACGGCCGGTTGCTCGACGGCGATGGCGATGGGGCCGAGGGCGGCGACTATCGCGCCTCGATCCTGTTCGCGCGCGCCGCGGCGGGAACCGCCGAGCTGCCCGACTTCGTGCGCGGGCCCGGCGAGCAGGTCGATGTGCCGCTGGCCGACCGTGCTGGCTTGCAGGTGCGCTTCACCAGCGAGGGCGGGGTCAGGACGCTGTCCTTCCGCGTCACTTACGACCCGGCGCTGCTGACGATCGACGGCATATTGCGCGGGGCCGATCTTCCGGCCGACGCGGTCGTCGACTTCCGCACCGAAGCCGCGCCGGGCGGCAAGCGCGTGGCGATCGTCTCGATCGTCAGCGACACGCCGATCCCGGCGGGCGCGATCTGGCTGCTCAGCTTCGACGCGCGCGTTCCGGCCGACGCACCCTATGGCGCGAGTGAGCGGCTGACGGTCACCGTCGACAGCATCAACGCGGCGGCGCCGAGTTCGACGCGCATGGACGAGGCGGTGCAACTTGTCGGCTTCCTCGACGACCGCTCGCCCGAATTCGACGCGCTGCGCCAGGTCGAGCGAGTCGTCGACGGCCTGCCGATCCTGTCGTCTTCGTCGGCGGAGCGGCCGCATTTCGATGCCGTCACCTATGGCACGCATGCGGCGGTCGCCAAATGGGCGGGCGACATCCATGCCACCGCTTCGGGCAAGACGAAGAAGGCCAAGGAGATCGCCGCCGCGAAGGATGCCGCGCGCAAGAAGGACGCCAAGGCTGAAACCGCGCCAGCCGCTCCGCGCGGCAGGCAGACCGCCGCGGCGACGATCGACTTCGGCGCCACGCCGGTGCTGATGGCGAAAACCGAAGCGCCGGAGCAGGTCGATGCGCCACTGGCACAGTGGCTCGCCGGCGCGGTGGATGACGGCGACGCGCTCGACCTGATGCTGGTGGCGCTTCCGGCGCTGCTGCTCGACCGCCGTTCCGATCCGCGCCCGCGCCGCGGCAAGGGCCGCAGGAACAAGGATCGTAAATGATGAGCGACGACAAGCGACCGGCGAAGGCGAAAGCGGGTGGACGCGCGGCGGCCGGCAAGAACACGCCCGCGCCGCCGCCGCGTCAGCAGACGCTGAAGTTCCGCACCGACAATCTGAAGAGCAGCTATTGCAACATGGCCAACGTCACCTCGACCCGCGAAGAGGTGGTGCTGAATTTCGGGGTCAATCAGAATTGGGACCAGCCCGGCGCCGCGCCGGGACCGCTCGAGGTCGATGTCCAGCACCGCGTGATCCTCAGCCCCTTTGCCGCGAAGCGCCTCAGCGATGCGCTGGGCCAGTTGGTGCGCGATTATGAGCAGCGCTATGGCCCGCTCGGCTGATGCGCGGATGACCGGGTGAGCGTGGCGGCCGACATCGGGACCGCGTCGCGGTCGCAGGGGGCGGACGAGGCCCGGCTGTGGGCATCGCTGGCGTCGGCGCGCGACGCGGGGTCCTTCTGTCAGGCCTGGCTCGACCTGCAATGCGCCCGCACGCGCGGGGTCAGCGCCGGACTGATCCTGCTCGAGGGCACCGGTGGCGCCTTCGCCCCCGCGGCGGGATGGCCCGCCGGCCCGCAGGAGCACCCCCATCTGCGCAAGGTCGCCGAGGCGACGCTCGCGAACGGGCAGGTGGTGGTCGAAGGCGATGCGGACGATCCCGACACGATGGGCATCGGCTATCCGATCGCCGCCGACGGGCGGATGATGGGCGCGGTGCTGCTCGCCGTGACCGGGCTGACCTCGCCGCAGATGCAGTTGCTGCTGCGCGAACTCCACTGGGGCGTCGGCTGGATTCACTCGCTGGTCTGGCAGCACCGCTCCGCCGGCGACGAAGGGCGCACGGAGGCGGCGACCGCGGCGATGGACGTGCTGGCGGCGATGCAGGAGCATGACACGCTGGCCGAAGCGGAACTGGCGCTGTGCAACGCGGCGACGATCGCCCTCGATGCCGACCGGGTGTCGCTGGGGCTGGTGCAGGGCGACCGCGTCAAGCTGTCCGCCATGTCGCACGGTGCGTGGTTTCGGAAACGGTCGGACGTCGCCGAGGCGCTGGAAGCCGCGATGGACGAGGCGATGGACCAGGACATGCTGCTGTCGGTCCCGCTGGTGCGCGAGTGCGATCCGATCCTGTTGCAGCAGGACCGCCTGCTCGCGCTGGCGGGCAAGGGCGCGGTCGCCAGCGTGCCGATGACCGACCGCGGACTGCCGGTCGGGGTGCTGACGATCGAGCGCGCGGTCGATGCCGATCCGTTCGATGCTCGCGACCTGCTGCTCGCCGAAACGATCGCGGCGCTGGTGGCGCCGGGGATCGCGCTGCGGCGGCGCGAGGAAAGATGGATCGGCGGCCGCATCCGGCGGCACGGCATGGATGGCGCGCGCGCGCTGTTCGGCCCGCGCCGTCCGCTGGCGAAGGCGCTGGGGATCGGCGCGCTGCTGTTGCTGATGATCTTGTTCGTTCCGTTCGCCCAGTTTCAGGTGCGCGCCGACGCCGAACTCGAAGGCCAGGTGCAGCGCGCGGCCTCGGCGCCCTTTTCCGGCTTCATCGCGCGGTCGCAGGCGCGCGCCGGAGACGTCGTGCGCGCGGGACAGGTGCTGGCGACGCTCGACGACCGCGACCTGATCGTCGACCGCGCCCGCGCGCTCGGCGAGGTGCAGCAGCTCGACCGCCGCTATCGCGAGGCGCTGGCCAAGCACGAGCGCGCCGACATGAGCCTGGCCGGCGCGCAGCTTCGCCAGGCGGAGGCGAGCCTGCGCCTGATCGAATATAAGCTCGCGCGCACCCGCATCGTCGCGCCGCTGTCGGGCGTGCTGGTGTCGGGCGACCTCAGCCAGAAGGTCGGGACGCCGGTCGAGGAAGGCGACGTGCTGTTCGAGGTCGCGCCGCTCGGCAGCTTCCGTGTCGTGCTGAACGTCGCGGAGGAGGATGTGAATTATCTGCGCCCCGGGCAGCAGGGCCGCTTCGCGCCCACGGGACTTGCGGGCGAGACGGTGCCCTTCACGGTCAGGCGGATCACGTCGGTCACGGCCAATGTCGATGGCGAGAATGTATTCCGCGTCGAGGCGGAACTGGCGGGCGACCGCCGCGCGGTGCTGCGCCCCGGCATGGAAGGCGTCGCCAAGGTGAAGATCGACCGGCGCAGCAACGCCTGGATCTGGACGCGCGGCCTGCGCGAATGGCTGCGGCTGTTCTTCTGGAAGTGGCTGCCCTAGAGCATGAAGTATTTCGTTGAATCCGTTCGTGTCGAGCGAAGTCGAGACACCCATCGGCCCGGCGCCACGCTGATGGGTGTCTCGACTTCGCTCGACACGAACGGGTTTCTGGATCTGCCTCGAGATAGGCTGTCGGATTGGGCGCGCGATGGCCAATCCCTTTGAAAGCGCCTCCTGGTTCCAGGTCGCCCGGCTGAGGCCCCGGCTCAAGACGCATGTGCGCGTCCGGCGCCACCGCTATCGCGGCACGGTGCAATATGTGCTCGACGACGGCGCCGCCGGCAAGGCGCACCGGCTGACGAAGGGCGCGTGGCGCTTCGTCGGGCGGCTCGACGGCGAACGGACGGTCGAGCAATTGTGGGAGCGGCTGGTCGAGGAACTGGGCGAGGACGCGCCGACGCAGGACGACGTCATCACGGCGCTCGGCCAGCTGCACGGGTCCGACCTGCTGTCGACCGACATGCTTCCCGATACCGGCGAGCTGATCAAGCGGCAGAGGAAGCAGCGGCGGCAACTGCTGATGCAGAATCTGAAAAGCCCGATGTCGCTGCGGATTCCGCTGGTCGATCCCGATGCCTTCCTGACCCGCGCCATGCCGTGGGTGCGGCCGCTGTTCGGCTGGGCCGGGCTGGCGCTGTGGCTCGCCGTGGTCGGCGCGGCGCTGCTGGTCGTCGGCACCCACTGGCAGGAACTGACGACCAATATCATCGACCGGGTGCTGTCGACCGACAATCTGCTGATCATGGCGGTCTGCTATCCGCTGGTGAAGACGATCCACGAACTCGGCCACGGCTTCGCCGCCAAGGCATGGGGGCGCGAGGTGCGCGAGATGGGCGTGATGCTGCTCGTGCTCTTTCCGGTGCCCTATGTCGATGCGTCGGCGGCGAGCGCCCTGCCGAACAAGTGGCAGCGGGCGCTGGTCGGTGCCGCCGGGATGGTGTCGGAACTGTTCGTCGCCGCGATTGCCGCGCTGCTGTGGGTTGTGCTGGAGCCCGGGCTCGCGCGCAGTTTCGCCTATAACGTCATGCTGATCGCCGGCATCTCGACCGTGCTGGTCAACGGCAATCCGCTGCTGCGCTTCGACGGCTATTATATCCTCGCCGACCTGCTCGAAATCCCCAACCTCGGCTCGCGCGCCAATCGCTATTGGGGCGATCTGGTCAACCGGCATGTCTTTCGCACCCACGACATGCCGCCGTTCGATGCGACGCCGGGCGAGAAACGCTGGTTCCTCGTCTACGCCCCGGCGGCCTTCGTCGCGCGCATGGTGATGCTGTTCGGCATCGCGCTGATCGTTGCGTCGCGTTTTTTCCTGATCGGCGTCCTGATCGCGCTGTGGACGCTGTGGACCGGGGTCGGCCTGCCGCTGTGGAAGATGGGGGCGCATGTCGTCAGCAGCCCGCAACTCCACCGCAACCGGGGCTTCGCGATGCGGCTGACGGGCGGCGCGGTGGCGGCGGCGCTGCTGATCCTGTTCGTCATTCCGGCGCCGCACCACGTCAACGCGCAGGGGGTGGTGTGGCTGCCCGACCAGGCGCATGTGCGCGCCGCGACCGGCGGCTTCATCACCCGCGTCGCCGTGGGAGAGGGGAGCTTCGTCCGCGCCGGGCAGTTGCTGATCGAGACCAGCCAGCCGACGCTGGAGACCGACGTCGCGCGGCTCGACTGGCGGCGGCGCGAGTTGCAGGCGGCGGCCGATGCCGAACTGGGCGGCGACCGCGTCAAGCGTCAGATCGGTCAGTTCGCGATCGACGAGGCCGAACAGAAGCTGGCGATCCAGCGCGAGCGCTATGGCGAGCTTCGCCTGCTCGCGGGGGCGGAGGGGCGGTTCGTCACCGCGCTGGCGCCCGCGTCGGACCTGCCGGGGCGGCATGTCCGCCAGGGCGAACTGATCGGCTATGTCACCCCCGGACAGGCGGAGGTGGTGCGCGTCGCGGTGACTCAGGACGACATCGACCTCGTCCGCCGCGAACTCGTCCGCGTCCGCTACCGCATCGCCGCGCTGCCCGGCGCGACGCACGAAGGGCGTGTGGTGCGCGAGGTGCCCGGCGGCACGCGCGACCTGCCGAGCGAGGCGCTGGCGCTGGGCAAGGGTGGCACCATTCCCACCGACCCGACCGATCCGAACGGGCGCAAGGCGCTGGGCCGCGTCTTCCTGTTCGACATCGGCCTGCCGCCCGAACTGCGGCAGGTGCCGTTCGGGACGCGCGTCCATGTCCGCTTCCAGCTCGGCTGGGAGCCGATCGGTTGGCAGGTCGCGCGGCGGCTGCGCCAGTTGCTGCTGTCGCGGTTCAATGCCTGAGCTGTCCGTCCTCCGCGAGCGCGCCCGCGACCTGTGGCGCGAGGTGCGCAGCGACGCGCGCCCGGTCATCGCGCCCTATCCCGAGCGCGGCCCCGCGCCGTCGTGGAAATGGGATCGCCCCGTCGACCTGCTGGTCGGCCGCGCGCTGGCGGGCGCGCGGCCCGCCATGCTCGCGCGGGCGGAGGCGATCGCGGAGGCGGCGGAGGCGCTCCGCCCGCTGGATGACGCGGACCTCGACGCGCGCTGCGCCGCGCTGCGCGTCAGGCTGATGCGCCATGGACTTTCCGACCCGGTGTTGATCGATCAATGCTTTGCGCTGATCCGCGAGGTGACGGGGCGGATGCTTGGGATGCGGCATTTTCCCGTGCAGCTGATGGGCGGTCTGGTGATGGTCGAGGGCGGCCTCGCCGAAATGGCGACGGGAGAGGGCAAGACGATCACCGCGCTGCTGCCCGCCATCACCGGGGCGATGGCAGGAATGCCGGTGCATGTGTTCACGGTGAACGACTATCTCGCGGAGCGCGACGCCGCCAAGCTGCGCCCCGTCTACGAACGCTTCGGGCTCAGCCTGGGGGTGGTGATCCACGGGCAGGAGACGCCCGAGCGCCGCGCCGCCTATCGCGCCGACGTCGTCTATGGCACCAACAAGGAAATCACCTTCGACTATCTGCGCGACCAGACCGCGCTGGGGCCAAAGCGCGGCGCGGCGCGGCGGGTGATGCGCGACCTGTTCGGCGATCGAGTGGCCGAACCGCTGATCATGCGCGGCCTTTATTTTGCCGTGGTCGACGAGGCCGATTCGATCTTCATCGACGAGGCCCGCACGCCGCTGATCCTGTCGGCCGAGATGCCGGCGAACGACGACGGCCTGTATCTGGCCGCGCTCGAACTGGTGCGCCAACTGGAGGAGGGGCGCCATTACCGCATCCGCGAGGCCGACCGCGCGGTCGAACTGACCGAGCGCGGACATCGCGTCGTCGCCGAGCTGTCGGAAGGGCTGCCGCAGACGCGCTGGCGGATTCGGCAGGCGCGCGAGCAGATCGCGTCGCAGGCGATCGCGGCACTGCGCCTCTATCAACGCGACCGCGACTATATCGTCGCCGAGGACAAGGTGCAGATCGTCGATGAATCGACCGGCCGCGTGATGGCCGACCGGTCGTGGGAGGGCGGGCTGCACCAGTTGATCGAGGCGAAGGAGGAGGTTGAGCTGTCGGGCACGCGCAACACGATGGCGCGCATCACCTATCAGCGTTTCTTCCGCCGCTATCTGCGCCTGTCGGGGATGAGCGGGACGGTGAAGGAAACCGCGCCCGAACTGTGGGCCGACTATGGACTGAAGGTCACGGTCGTGCCGCGCAACCGCCCCAATCTGCGCCGCGATCGCGGGCACCGGCTCCATGCCGACGCCGCCTCGAAATGGGCGGCGGTGGCAGAGGCGGTGCGCACGGTGCGCGAGGAGGAAGGGCAGCGGCCGATCCTCGTCGGGACGCGCTCGGTCGGGGATTCCGAGGCGGTTGCCGCCGCGCTCGACCGCATCGGCATCGCCTGCCGCATCCTCAACGCGCGGCAGGACGCCGAAGAGGCGGAGATCGTCGCGGCGGCGGGCCGGATCGGCGCGGTGACGGTCGCGACCAACATGGCCGGACGCGGCACCGATATCGAATTGTCGAAGGAAGCGCATGCGGCGGGCGGGCTGCACGTCATCCTGACCGCCTTTCACGAAACCCCGCGCATCGACCGCCAGCTCGAAGGGCGCGCCGGGCGGCAGGGCGATCCCGGCAGCACGCAGGCGATCACCGCCATCGACGACGAGCTTTACGCGCTGTTCGCCCCGCGCGCCGCACGGGCGCTGAAAGCGTCGGCAAAGGTCTGGCCGATAGAGGGGCGTCCCGCGAACCTGCTGCGCCGCTGGGCGCAGGGCGCGGCCGAGCGGCGTCATGCCGCGTCGCGCCGCCAGACCGAATTGTCCGAGGAACGTCTGCAAAAGACCATGGCGTTCAGCGGCACGGCGTAGGGGGCGGGCCCTGAAGATCGCATCAGGCTTTCTTCCGCATTTGCGCCGACCCTGGATCGGGTCGGCACATATGTCTTCAGGCAGGTAAGGGGCTGTTCCCCGGCGAAAGCC
>NZ_BCUA01000027.1 GCF_001591045.1 Sphingopyxis granuli NBRC 100800
GGCTTTCGCCGGGGAACAGTTCCTGACTTGTCTGAAGGGTATATATCCCGATCAAGTCCGGCGTGACGAAGAAAGCAAAACCTCGCTCCTGCTTTCAAACTGAGTCACCACCCCGCATTCCTCACGCTTTACAAATGCGTGACCGGCACTAGGCATGGACCCTTCGGGAGATGGACGTCGGCGCAGGGGGGCGAGTTCGGCGGTGGATCAGGCGGCCGCATGGATCGAATGGCTGGTGCAGGGCATCCGCCACGAACTGATGCTCTTCGCGGCAGTCGGCATCCTCGTCATGGGCCTCGACGATCTGCTGTTCGACGGCCTGTGGTTCGGGGTCCGGCGCAGCATCGCCCGTCGCGCGGCGAGCCGTCCCGCCGGGCCGCGATTGCGCGGCGTCTTCGCGGTTTTCGTGCCCGCGTGGGACGAGGCCGATGTCCTGCCCCACACGTTGATCCACGCGCTTCGCGCCTGGGATGGCGAGGCGGTCCGCCTCTATGTCGGCTGCTATCCCAACGATGCCGCCACGCTGTTCGCCGCCTCGCCGTTCGCGGCGCGCGACCCGCGGGTGCGGCTGGTCATCGGCGACGCCGACGGTCCGACGACCAAGGGGGATAATCTCAATCGGCTGTGGGATGCGCTTTGCGAGGATGAGCGGCGCGAGGGGCTGCGCTTCGCCGCCGTCGTCCTCCACGATGCGGAGGATCGCGTCCACCCGGCCGAGATCGCGCTCTATCGCGACTGGCTGCCCGATCATGCGATGATCCAGATTCCCGTCGTGCCGACGAAAGGCGCGGACGCGACGTGGGTCAGCGGCCATTATGGCGACGAGTTCGCCGAGGCGCACGGCAAGGAACTGGGCGTCCGCTCGCATCTGGGACTGCCGCTTCCCGCGGCGGGCGTCGGTTGCGCCTTCGCCCGCGACGCGCTTTCGCTGCTCGCGCTCCACCGCGGCGGCGCGCCGTTTCGCGCCGACAGCCTGACCGAGGATTATGAGGTCGGCATGCTCATCGGCCATTACGGGCTGTCCGCCGCCTTCGTCGAGGCGTGGCGCGCGCCGGGCGATCCGGTGGTCTCGCGCGGGGCGTTCCCGGTGACATTGGAGGCGGCGGCGCGGCAGAAGGCGCGCTGGGTCGCGGGCATTTCGCTCGCCGGTTGGGATCATCTCGGCTGGCCGCCGCTGGCCGGCGGAAACGGCGGCCGGCGGCGCGCGTGGCTGGCGCGCTGGATGCTGTGGCGCGATCGCCGGGCCCCGCTCGCGGCGCTGATCCTGCTTGCTGCCTATGCCGGCATGGTCGTGACGGGGATTGTATGGGCCGGCGAGGCGCTGCTCGGCTGGACACCGCCGCCGATCGGCGACGGCTTTCGCCTGCTGCTGGCGGTCGATGCCGCGCTGCTGCTCTGGCGGCTCGGGATGCGGGGGCATTTTGCCGCGCGCTGGTACGGGATGCGCGAGGCAATGCTGTCGATCCCGCGCGCCTTTGTCGCGAATATCGTCGCCATGCTCGCCGCGCGCCGAGCGGTCCTGCTTTACGGCCGGATGCTGCGATCGCGCGAGGTGGTCTGGGACAAGACGCGGCATAGCGAAGCGCCGCTGCCCTCCCAACCCGATCCGCTGGCCGATCCGCTGGCGATGCCGGTGCGGATCGCATGATGATGCTCTCGCCCGGTCCGCGTTCGCGGCGCGACGCTTCGGCGCTGCGCTTCCTGGCGCTGTGCGTCGGGGGCTGGATCGCGCTGCGGACGATGATGCTGTGGAATCCGGCCTGGCTGCTGTCCGATCCGGGCGCGGATCGCTGGCGGCCGCCGGCGCCCTTCGTCGCGCCGCAATGGCGCGATACCGCGCTCGCCACTCCGCATCGAAGCGATGTGACGCCGATGCCTGCGCCGCCGCGGCGCGCCGCCGCCGTGCCCGTCGCCGAGCCGCGTTTCGCATCGGTCGCCGAGCCCGCCCCGATGGTCGGCCAACCGACTGCCGTCAGCGGCCGGGGCGGCGGCGAGCCGGGTTTTGCGGGATGGGGGACCAACCGCCATGCAATTCGCCTCGCGCTGATCGCGCGGACGCTGCCCGCGCCGGTCGGCGGAGAGGCGCGCTCGGCGCTGCGCGGATCGCTGCCATGGCCCTCCGGGGCGGCGGCGCGGCACGCCGATCCGGGGCGCGGTGCGCCCTTCTGGATGCAGCGCGACCTGTCGGGCCTGTCGTTCGGCGGCTGGGTCTATCTGCGCGAAGCGTCGAGCGCGGTGCCGGGCGGAATCGCGGCGGCCGGCGGGCTCGGCGGCAGTCAGGCGGGCGCGCGGCTGGCCTACGGCCTCGGCGCGACGGGACGGACGCGCGTCTATGGCCGCGCGATCGTCGCGCTCGAACGGACGCGGCAGCGCGAGCTGGCGTTCGGTGTCGTTCATGCGCCGGTGACGGGCTGGCCGATCGATCTCGCCGTCGAGCAGCGCGTCGCCATCGGCCGCGAAGGCCGGACCGCGCTCGCCGCTTTCGTCAGCGGCGGGATCGGCGACGTGCCGCTGGCGAAAGGCTTCCGCCTCGAAGCCTATGGCCAGGCCGGGGTCGTCGGGGCGCAGCGACGCGACGCCTTTGCCGACGGTGCGGTGGCGATCGATCGCGGCTTCGGCGCGGACGGCGCCGGCCGGTTGCGGATCGGCGCGCTCGCGGCGGCCGCGGTCCAGCCCGGCGCGGGTCGGGTCGATGTCGGGCCGCGGCTGACGCTGCGCCTGCCCCGCGTCGGCGAGGGCAGCCGGTTGGCGCTCGACTGGCGCCAGCGCATCGCGGGCGAAGCGCGCCCCGAAAGCGGACTGGCGCTGACGCTGGCGACCGATTTCTGAAATTCTCCGCATTCGCCGCACAGCCGATTCCCCGGCTCCGAAAAATGGTCTAGGGTGCCGGAATCGGCCCCGTTCGGGGCTCGGCCATCGTTCAGGGTTCCATGGATCTTTATCTTCCCGTCGCCAATCTGTCGGTCAACGCGCTGGTGATCGTCCTGCTCGGCGGCGGCGTCGGCCTGCTGTCGGGGATGTTCGGCGTCGGCGGCGGTTTCCTGACCACGCCGCTGCTGATCTTCTATGGCATTCCGCCGACGGTTGCGGTGGCCTCGGCCGCGACGCAGGTGACGGGGGCCAGCGTGTCGGGGGTGATGGCCTATCTCGATCGCGATGCGGTCGATCTGCGCATGGGGTCGGTGCTCGTCGCCGGGGGGCTGCTCGGCTCGCTGATCGGCGCCGGGCTGTTCGAACTGCTCGCGGCGCTCGGGCAGATCGATACGGCGATCTCGATCCTCTATGTCGGCCTGCTCGGCACCGTCGGTGCGCTGATGGGGCGCGAGGCGTGGGGAACGCTGCGCTCGATGCAGGCGGGCCTGCCGCCGCCGGCGCGCAAGCGGCGCCATCATCCGATGGTCGCCAACCTGCCGATGCGCTGGCGCTTCTATCGCTCGGGTCTCTATATCTCGCCGCTCGCGCCGCTGCTGCTCGGCATGGCGGTCGGCATCCTCACCATGCTGCTGGGGGTCGGCGGCGGCTTCATCCTCGTCCCCGCGATGCTCTATCTGCTCGGCATGGGGACACAGGTCGTCGTCGGCACCTCGCTGTTCCAGATTCTGTTCGTGACGATCGCCACGACGATGGTCCATGCGATGACCACCGGCGCGGTCGACATCGTGCTCGCCGGGCTGCTGCTGCTCGGCAGCGTCACCGGCGCGCAGGTCGGCGCGCGCTTCGCGCAAAAGGCGCGGCCCGAATATCTGCGCCTCGCGCTCGCGGTCATCGTGCTGCTCGTCGCGGTCCAGATGGCGGTCGGCCTGTTCATCCGTCCCGACGAAATCTACACGGTGCAATGAGGCGGCTTGCCGCCTTTCTGCTCTGGCTGGCGCTGGCGGCAGGGCTGGGCGGCGCTGCGCACGCCGCCGACCCGCGCCTTGTTCCCGACGTGTCGAGCCGCGCGATCGAGATTCAGTACAGCTTCACCGGCGAGGAACTGCTGCTGTTCGGCGCGATCCTCTATCCGGGGCAGCGCCTGCCCGACGACCGCGCCGACATCGTCGTCGTGCTGAAAGGGCCGGTGCGCCCGATCGTGCTGCGCGAGAAGCGGCGCGTCGCCGGCATGTGGGTCAATGCGAACAGCATCCGCCTGCGCACCTCGCCGGGTTTCTACGCGATCGGCTCGTCGCGCCCGATCGAGCAACTGGTCGACGAGCGCACCGCGGCGATCTTCGAACTCGGGCTCAGCAACCTGTCGATGTCGCCGACCGGCTTTTCGGAATCGCGCAAGCTCGAACGCTTCGAGAACGGTCTGATCGACCTCTACACGCGCCAGGGTCTCTTCTACCAGAACCCCCGGGCGGTCGAGATCACCGAGGGCGTGCTCTACCGCGCGCGCATCCCGCTGCCCGCGCGCGTGCCCGTCGGCACCTATCGCGCCGAGACCTATCTGATCAGCAAGGGTCGGGTGCTCGCGGTCGCCTCGCGCGACGTGCAGATCCGCAAGGCGGGCTTCGAGCGATTCGTCGCGCTCGCGGCGCAGCGGCACGGTTTTCTCTATGGATTGAGCGCGGTGCTGTTGTCGCTCGTGCTCGGCTACGGCGCCTCGGCGCTCTTCCGGCGCCGCTGACGGCGGTGCGCGCGGCATAAGCGCTTTCTTTACGATCCGATGCGATAATCGCCCACGGGACAGACCAGAGCAGGCGGGGCGATTGATGGATATGCAGGGCAGCGGCTTTCCGGCCGCGGATTCGACGGCGGTGCAACACGTCCGGCTGGCCGGCGGCGGCACCGTGGCGGCCTCCGCCGCTGCGCCCGCGCCCGTCGCGGCGCCGCATCGCGACGACCTGCTGATCGGCGAGGTCATCGACATCGCGGGTTCGGCCTCACGCATCCTCCTCGACGCCACGACCCTCGCAAAACTCGCCAATTCCCCCGACCCCGCCCTCGCGATGGCAGGGCAGGTCGGCGCGCAGGTCAAGGTTCGCGTCGGCAATGTGTGGCTGCTCGCCAGCATCCGCGACCAGCAGCTTCATGACAGCGGGCAGGGCCTGATCGTCGCGTCGATCGACTTCCTCGGCGAGGGCGACGAGGAGAAGATCACCGGCCGCATCCATAATTTCCGCCGCGGCGTGACGCGCTATCCGATCCCCGGCAGCCAGGTTTATGCCGCGACCAACGCCGACCTGAAGCAGATATACGCCGCCGACGAGCGCGCGCATGTCGAGATCGGCACCGTCTATCCGACGCGCGACATCCGCGGTTCGCTCTATGTCGACGCGATGCTCGGCAAGCATTTCGCGCTGCTCGGGTCGACCGGCACCGGCAAGTCGACCAGCGCCGCGCTGATCCTCCACCGCATCTGCGAACTCGCGCCGCAGGGTCATATCGTAATGGTCGACCCGCACGGCGAATATTCGGCGGCTTTCAAGGGCACCGGCGCGCTGTTCGATGTCGACAACCTTGCCATGCCCTATTGGCTGATGAACTTCGAGGAGCATTGCGAGGTCTTCGTCACCAGCGAGGGCCGCGACCGGCAGGGCGATTGCGACGTGCTCGCCAAATGCCTGCTTCAGGCGCGGATGAAGAACCGCCTGGCAGAAGGCATGACGAAGATCACCGTCGATTCGCCGATCCCCTACCTGCTGTCCGACCTGCTCAGCATCCTGACCAACGAGATGGGCAAGCTCGACAAGGCGACATCATCGGCGCCCTTCATGCGGATCAAGGGCAAGATCGAGGAGATGCGCGCCGATCCGCGCTATAATTTCATGTTCTCGGGCATGCTCGTCGCCGACACGATGGCGAACTTCATCGGCAAGATATTCCGGCTGCCGTCGGACGGGCGGCCGATCTCGATCATCGACGTGTCGGGGGTGCCCTCGGATATCACCGGCGTCGTCGTCGCGGTGCTCTCGCGCCTGACGTTCGACTATGCGATCTGGTCGCGTGGCGAACCGCAGCGCCCGATCCTGCTCGTCTGCGAAGAGGCGCACCGCTATATTCCGGCCAAGGACGTCGGCCAGGGGCAGGCGGTGCGCAAGATCCTCGAGCGGATCGCCAAGGAAGGCCGCAAATACGGCGTGTCGCTGGGCCTGATCACCCAGCGCCCGTCGGATCTGGCCGAGGGCGTGCTGTCGCAGTGCGGCACGATCATCTCGATGCGCCTCAACAACGAGCGCGACCAGCATTTCGTCAAGGCGGCGATGCCTGAAGGATCGCGCGGCTTCATCGATTCGATCCCGGCGCTGCGCAACCGCGAATGCATCGTCTGCGGCGAGGGTGTGTCGATCCCGATCCGCATCCATCTCGACACGCTCGAAGAGGACAAGCGACCGGCCTCGGGCGACCCGCTCTTCTCAAAGCTGTGGCGCGAAACCGGCGGCGAGGCCGAGATGGTCGAGCGCATCGTCAAGCGCTGGCGCAGCCAGGGGCGCTAAGGGTTCCGAATATCCTCCACGCTTGCGGGGAGGGGTTCACATGACTGCGCGGCGGCTGGGTTCAGCCCGCCGGCGGCTCCCATAACTCGATCGGGTTGCCCTCCGGGTCGTGCACCCGGGCGAAGCGGCCGACGGCCGGGTCGTCCCATTCGGCTTTGGTGACGATGGCCTCGCCCGCGGCGCGGAACGGCGCGAGCACGGCGTCGAGATCGTCGACGCGCATCTGGGTCGCGGGCGCGGAAGAACAGCCCGCCGATGCCTTTCACATGTCCCATGTCCAGCCTCCCTGCCGTGTCGGCCGGACGATACCTCCGCCGCTCTACCGAATCCACTCTCCGCTCTTGCGGAACTCCTCGCGGATCTGGCCCGACTGGTTGAGCCGCGGGTCGGTGTAGGCCGGGGGCGGTGCGCTTGGCGTCGGCGTCGCGGCGGCGGTGCCGGTCTGCGCCATCGCCTGCGGCATCGGGGCCGCGGCGCCGCCCGGCAGCGGCGCAGGCAGGATCGCGCCGTCGATCGGCGGCAGCCCCGCCGCCGCCCCGCCGCCGCGCAACGCGGCGAGCTGACCGGCAACGGGCAGATAGGGGCCGGGCACCGGCTCATGGCCCAGATAGGGCGCGCGAAAGGCGTCCGGCATCCCCCAGCGCCCGCGCCAGCGATGGAAGATATGCGCGCCGACGATGTTGGTCATAACCAGGCTCTTGCCCCAGCGCGGCCAGATGGCGGTGGTGTGATAGTGGGTGGCCAGCCCGACGCCCGGATAGACCGAGCCGCCGAGCGCGGCCGAGGCGATGCGGCTCGCGCGCAGCCATATCGCCTTGTCCGGCGCGCGCGCCATCGCGCCGTCGCAGGCGAAGGTGAACTGGCATACGCCGGGGCGCTGCGATCCTTGGAAGACGACGCCGCAGATCGTGTTGGGAAAGCTGGGGTGCCGGGCGCGGTTGAGCACGACCTGCGCGACGCCGCGCATCCCGTCGTCGCTTTCGGACGCCGCCTCATAATAGACGGCGGCGGTCAGGCAGTAATGCGCGCGCTCGCGGTCGAGCGCGGTGAGCCCCTTGAAGGCATAGCTTTTCGCGGGCGGCCCGACGAACGCCTCGTCGCGCAGCGTCGCCGGATCGACCGGCGGCTGCGCGGCGGCGTCGGCATAGCCGATGCTGCCGGGATCGGGCAGCGTCGGGTCGATCTTCAGCGCGTCGGCATAAATGCCGGCATTCATCACCGCCCAGCGCGTCGGGTCGTAGGGCTTGAAATCAAGCGGCACGGTGATGCGGTGCGGGCCGAAGCCGGGTGCGCGCGCCGCGCCGCTCGACAGCGCGAGCGCGAGGCTGGCAACGATCACCGCTGCGACCAGCGCTGCCCAGAAATTGCGCCCCGGCCCGGCGGGCCTTGCCGCCGCGGGGTCGAGCCAGGCCGACCGAGCCGTCAGGTGCAATTCGGGCTTCATGCGCGCGTCAATCATCCGATTCGGCTTCCGCCCGACCGATTCGTGCGGGACAATTCGATCCGCCTTATGCCGTGAGGTGCGAACAAAGTGTTGCGGCACGATCCGCATGTCCCGCAGCGGGACAGGCGCGGCGGATGGGGCGAAACGGCGCGATTGTCAAATCGGCGCGCCTCGGGGGTTATCGCGCTATCGCGCTATCGCGCTATCGCGCGGCCCCAACGGTTACGCCTCGATGGCGGCGTCGAACCATTCGCCGCGCGCCCGCACGGTCATGGGCAGCCCGAACAGGCCGGTCAGCGCCTCGCCGGTCAGCAACTCGGCCTTGGCGCCGTCGCGGTGGAGCCGGCCGCCGCGCAGCATCACGATGCGGTCGATCTCGGGCAATATCTCCTCGATATGATGGGTGATCAGCAGCAGCGTGGTGCCGCCGCGCGCGACGTCGCGCAGCATGGCGAGGAAATGGTGGCGCGATGCGGGGTCCAGCCCGGCGCAGGGCTCGTCGAGCAGCAGCGCGCGCGGCCGATGCGCGAGCGCGCGAGCGATCAGCACGCGCCGCGCCTCGCCCGTCGACAGGCTCGCCATGCTGCGCCCGATCAGATGGCTCGCCCCGACCTCTTCGAGCGCGGCGCGCGCGGCGTCGATCATCGCCTGCGTATAATGCTGGTGCGCCCACAGCCCGCGCGAGGCGAAGAAACCCGAGACGACGCAGTCGAGTGTTTCGAGCGGCGGGTCGGCGTCGAAATCGAGCTGCATCGCACCCGACACGATACCGAGCAGCTTCCGCAGGTCGAAGACGTTCCAGCTTTCCTGCCCGAAGATGCGGACCTGCGCGCCGTAATGCGGATAGAGCTGGCGCGCGATCAGCTTGACCAGCGTCGACTTGCCCGACCCGTTGGCGCCGAGGATCGCGGCATTCTCGCCCGCGCCGATGGTCAGCGCGGGCAGGTCGAGGATGCACGTCTCGTCGGCGATGACGCGGACATCGGCAAGGTCGAGCAGGGGCGGGTCGATGGTCATCGCGCGCCCCACAGCATGGCGGGGCGCATCGGGGCAAGCAAAAATGCCGCCGCCGTCAATAGGCCAGCGCACAGCCGTCGGCGCGCATCTCGCTCGCGGCGGCATAGACGCGCGTGTCGCCGTCCATGCGATGCTCGACGCATTGATAGCGACCGAACCCGCCGTCGGGCTCGCCGATCGTCCAGCCGATCTCCGCCAGCCGCGCGCGCGTCGCCGTGGGCACGCCACTTTCGAGGCGCAGCAGTCCGTTCGGTCCCAGCCCCTCGGCATCCTCGCCCATCGACTGCGACGATCCCTCATGGTGCCAGCGCGGCGAATCGCCCGCCGCCTGGATTTCGAGCCCATAGTCGACGCGGTTGACGACGATCTGCGTCTGCCCCTGCGGCTGCATGTCGCCGCCCATCACGCCGAAGCTCATCCACGGCGTGTCGCCGTGCGCGGCGAAACCGGGGATGATCGTCTGGAAGGGCCGCTTGCCGGGGGCATAGATGTTGGGATGCCCGTCCTGCAGAGTGAAGAGCTGGCCACGGTCCTGGAACATGAAGCCCAGCCCGTCGGCGACCAGCCCCGACCCCATGCCGCGGAAGTTAGACTGGATCATCGACACCATCATCCCGTCCTTGTCGGCGCAACTGAAATAGGTGGTGTCGCCGTGGCTCGGCGCCTGGCCGGGGCGGACCGGCGACAGAATGCGGTCGGGGCGGATCAGCTTCGCGCGCTCGGCGGCATAATCCTTCGACACCAGCCATTCGACCGGCACCTCGGCGAAATGCGGGTCGGCATAATATCGCGCGCGATCCTCATAGGCGAGGCGCTTCGCCTGGGCCTGGAGGTGGATCGACAGCGGCGACTGGAATCCGGCGCCCTTCAGGTCGAAATGTTCGAGGATGTTGAGCATCTGCAGCGTCGCGATCCCCTGCGTGTTGGCGCCGAGCGCATAGACGTCGGTGCCGCGATAGCTGGTGCGGTGCGGTTCGATCCATTCGGACCGGTGCGCCGCCAGATCCTCGCGGCGCAGCCAGCCGCCGATGCGCCGGAAATAGGCATCGATCGTGCGTGCGATCTTGCCCTCGTAGAAGACGTCGCGTCCGCCCTCGGCGATCAGGCGGAAGGTGCGCGCAAGGTCGGGGTTGCGGAATACCTGACCCGCCGCCGGCCCCTTGCCGTCGGCCATGCCATAGGTGCGCATCGCATTGTCGATCTCCTCGATCCCGCGTCCCGGCTGGCGGAAACCGGCCAGGCTGCGGCGGATGTACCAGGCGATCATGTCGGGCACCGGCGCCCCCGCCTCAGCGTGGGCGATCACCGGCTCGAACAGTTCCTTCCACGGCAGCTTTCCGTAGCGCTGGTGCATCGTCCACCAGGCGTCGACCGCGCCGGGCACCGAAACGCTGATCGCGCCATAGGCGGGCAGGGCGCCCTGCTTCGCCCGCGCGCGCACCGTCGCGAGGTCGAGCCCGCGCGGGCTCTTCCCCGAACCCGCGAGCCCGACGAGTTTGCGCTGCCCGGGGTCCCAGATCATCGCATAGGCATCGCCGCCGATGCCGTTCGCGGTCGGTTCGAGCAGGCCGAGGCAGGCGTTGATCGCGATCGCGGCATCGACCGCCGACCCGCCGCGCTTCAATATGTCGATCCCCGCCTGCGTCGCCAGCGGATGCGCGGTGCCGACCGCGCCGCTGAGACCATAGGCGGCGGTGCGTGAAGCGAAGCTCGCCCCGACCGGCCGGTCGCCGCCGCCGACATCCGGGCGCACGAAGCGGTCCGCGCCCGCGTCCCACGCGGGCGGCAGCGGCGGCGCATCCTTCTTCGCGGGCTGGGCGGTGCCTGCCGTGGGCAGGAAGGCCACCGCGGGGGCGGCGGCGAGAAGCGTGCGACGGCGCATGGACAATCCCCTCGAAAAAAAAGGCTTTGTTGCGCCGTCGGTGGGTGATGGCAAGGTGCGAATGTCCGCCCGGCGGATCGCTCAGCCCTGCGTTGGCCGTATCTCGATCGTCAGATGCGCGATTTCGTGCACCGGACGGACGCGCGCGTGGACGGTGTCGCGATCGATCCCTTCCGCGCTGATGATCGCGCCGTGCGCCGCGGGACCGAGCCGCCAGACGTGCAGGTCGATGATGCGCGCGTCGCCCGGACCTTCGACATGCCGGCGGATTTCCGCTTCCAGCGCCGGGTCGGTAGCGTCGAGCAGCACAGAGGCCGTGTCGCGCATCAGCGACCACGACCAGACGGCGATGACGATCGATCCGGCGATCCCGACCGCCGGGTCGAGCCACGCCCAGCCGAGATAGCGCCCACCGAGCAGCGCCACGATCGCGAGCACCGAGGTCAGGGCGTCGGCGAGCACGTGCAGATAGGCCGACCGCAGATTATTGTCGTGGTCGTGGGGCTCGCTTTCACCATGCGCATGCCCATCATGCGCGTGCTCGTCATGATGATGGTCATGGCCATGGCCGAGCAGCAGCGCGCTGATGATGTTCACCGCCAGGCCGATCGCGGCGACCACGGCTGCCTCGACGAAGGCCACCGGGCGCGGGTCGACCAGCCGCGTCAGCGATTCCCACGCGATGCCGATCGCGACGATCCCGAGCACGAGCGCTGAGGCGAAACCTGCGAGGTCGCCGACCTTGCCGGTGCCGAAGCTGTAGCGGCCGCTCGTCGCATGGCGCTTCGCATAGGCGTAGGCGAGCGCCGCGATGCCCAGCGCGCCGGCATGGGTCGCCATGTGAAAGCCATCGGCGAGCAGCGCCATCGAATCGAAGGCGAGCCCCGCGGCGATCTCCGCCACCATCATCGCCGCGGTCAGCAGCACGACCCACAGGGTGCGGCGGGCATTTTCGTCGTGCCGCGCGCCCAGATAGACATGATTGTGCGTGAGCGTGTCGATTTCGCTGTCGAGCGACATGCGGCGCGCTCCCTATCGGGCGTAGCGGCGGATCGCCGCGAGCAGTTCTTCGCCGCCCTGCGCGCGCTCGGCATCGGAAAGGCCGGGCGCGACGACGTGCGATTGCAGATGGTCCGCGATCAGTTCGTCCATCAGTCCCGCCACCGCGCCGCGCACGCCGGCAACCTGGTGCAGGATCGCTGCACAGCCCGCCTCGTTCGCTATCGCTCGCTCGATCGCGGCCACCTGTCCGGCGATGCGCCGGGTGCGCGCGAGAAGCTGATCCCTGTTTGCGGCCATATGCCCCATAGGATAGGAGGCTATCCTATGGGGGTAGATGTGGCAAGTGGGAACGGCGTCCCTTTTCATTCCCCCTTGCCGACTCTTCGCAACGCGCCTATATGCAGCGCACTTCTTGACATGGTTAGCCAGTTGGGACGTCGGGGCCGCGGGCCGCGGCGGCTTTTCCCGCATGGGTTTTCCGGTCGTCCGGTTTGGGATCATCAGTTGGTCGATTTCGACGCCCTCAACGCGATCATCGCGCCCGAAGCCGAGGCGATGGGCCTCGCGCTGGTGCGCGTCGCCTTCTTCGGGGGCGATAGCGACCCGACGCTGCAGGTGATGGCCGAGCGGCCCGACACGCGCCAGCTCACCATTGATGACTGCGCTGACCTGTCGCGCCGCATTTCCGACCGGCTCGACGCGCTGGAAGAAGCGGGGAAGGACCCGATCGACGGCGCCTATCGGCTCGAGGTCTCGTCGCCCGGCATCGACCGGCCGCTGACGCGACCCGCCGACTTCGCCGACTGGGCGGGGCACGAAGCGAAGATCGCGCTCAAGGAAAAGCGCGACGGGCGCCAGCGCTTCAACGGTACGCTGATCGGCATCGACGGCGATGTCGTGACGATAGTGGACAAGGAAGAGATCGAGCATCGCCTGCCGTTCGACGCGATCGACACGGCGAAGCTGGTACTCACCGACAGATTGATTGCCGCAACCGTTCCGCTCTCGACCGAGGGCGCCGACGAAATGGAAGAAGAAGGACAGGACTGATGGCCACTGCCATTTCCGCCAATAAGGCCGAACTGCTTGCGATCGCCAACAGCGTCGCCAGCGAGAAGATGATTGACAAGGGGATCGTCATCGAGGCGATCGAGGAAGCGATCCAGCGTGCTGCGCGCGCCCGCTACGGCGCCGAGAACGACATTCGTGCCAAGCTCGACCCGCAGACCGGCGATCTTCGTCTGTGGCGCGTCGTCGAGGTGGTCGAGACGGTCGACGACTATTTCAAGCAGGTCGACCTTGCCGCCGCGCAGAAGCTTCAGAAGGATGCGAAGATCGGCGACTTCATCGTCGATCCGCTGCCCGCGGTCGACCTTGGCCGCATCGACGCGCAGTCGGCGAAGCAGGTCATCTTCCAGAAGGTGCGCGAAGCCGACCGCGAGCGCCAGTATGAAGAGTTCAAGGACCGCGCGGGCGAGATCATCACCGGCGTCGTCAAGTCGGTCGAGTTCGGCCACATCGTCGTCAACCTCGGTCGCGCCGAGGGCGTGATCCGCCGCGACCAGCAGATCCCGCGCGAACTGATGCGCGTCGGCGACCGCGTCCGCGCGCTGATCCTGTCGGTGCGCCGCGAGAACCGCGGGCCGCAGATTTTCCTGTCCCGCGCGCACCCCGACTTCATGAAGAAGCTGTTCGCGCAGGAAGTCCCCGAAATCTACGACGGCATCATCGAGATCAAGGCAGCGGCGCGCGATCCGGGCAGCCGCGCCAAGATCGGCGTCATCAGCTACGACGGCAGCATCGACCCTGTCGGCGCCTGTGTCGGCATGAAGGGCAGCCGCGTCCAGGCGGTGGTGCAGGAGATGCAGGGCGAGAAGATCGACATCATTCCCTGGTCGGAGGACACCGCGACCTTCGTCGTCAATGCGCTCCAGCCCGCGACGGTGCAGCGCGTCGTGATCGACGAGGACGACGGCCGTATCGAGGTCGTCGTTCCCGACGACCAGCTTTCGCTCGCCATCGGGCGGCGCGGCCAGAACGTCCGTCTCGCGAGCCAGCTCACCGCCAAGCAGATCGACATCATGACCGAGGCCGACGCGAGCGAGAAGCGCCAGCGCGAGTTCATCGAGCGCTCGACGATGTTCCAGGAAGAACTCGACGTCGACGAGACGCTCGCGCAGCTCCTCGTTGCCGAGGGCTTCGGAGAACTCGAAGAGGTCGCCTATGTTCCGCTCGAGGAACTGGCGGGCATCGAGGGTTTCGACGAGGAACTGGCCGAGGAATTGCAGAGCCGCGCGACCGAGGCGCTCGAACGCCGCGAGGAGGCCGCGCGCGCCGAACGCCGCGAACTCGGCGTCGAGGATGCGCTGGCCGAGATTCCGCACCTGACCGAGGCGATGCTCGTCACGCTCGGCAAGGCGGGGATCAAGACGCTCGACGACCTCGCCGACCTCGCGACCGACGAACTGATCGCGAAGAAGCGCAGCGACAACCGGCGCGGCCCGTCGCGCGAGCGCGCCGAGCGCGCAGAGGATCGCGGCGGCGTTCTCGGCGAATACGGCCTGTCGGAAGAGCAGGGCAACGAGATCATCATGGCGGCGCGCGCGCACTGGTTCGACGACGAGCCGGCGCCTGAGGCGGAAGTCGCGTCGCAAGCCGGGGAGGCCGCCGATGCGGACCCCGCGCAATGATCAGCTAGGCCGAACCGACCGCGCGGGCAGGCGCGGCGACCATGCGCCCGAGCGGCGCTGTGTGGTGACCGGCGCGGTGGCGCCGGCTGAAGGGCTCGTGCGCCTTGCGCTCGGGCCCGACGGCGTCATCGCGCCCGACGTGCTGGGCAAGGCACCGGGACGCGGCGCGTGGATCGGCGTGCCACGCGCCGAGCTCGAAACCGCGCAGGCGAAGGGCAAGCTCCGGGGCGGGCTCGCGCGGGCGCTGCATGCGAAGGATTTCACGATCCCCGACGATCTCGGTGCGCGGATCGAGGCGCAGCTTCGCCGCGCGGCGCTCGACCGGTTGGGGCTCGAAGCGCGCGCGGGCACGCTGATCCTCGGCAGCGAGCGTATCGAGGAAGCGGCGCGGCGCGGGCAGGTGCGCCTGCTGCTCCACGCCCGCGATGCCGGCGAGGACGGGCGCCGCAAACTGGCGCAGGCATGGCGCGTCGGCACCGACGACGAAGGCTCGGGCCGGCAGGGTATGGTCTTGCCGGTGGACCGGGACGCCCTATCTATGGCATTGGGGCGCGACAATGCGGTGCATCTGGCGTTGACCGACGCCCGCGCCGCGGACCGGGTGCTGGCGCATTTGAGCCGCTGGCAGTTTTTCACCGGATGGTTTAGGGACGCGGCGAACCGCGGCCCGGATGCGGATTCCCGCGATGCGGGGGCTGGGGCGGCGTCGACGGATTCTGCCGTTTCGGACG
This sequence comes from Sphingopyxis granuli NBRC 100800, assembly GCF_001591045.1. Taxonomy (GTDB): domain Bacteria; phylum Pseudomonadota; class Alphaproteobacteria; order Sphingomonadales; family Sphingomonadaceae; genus Sphingopyxis; species Sphingopyxis granuli. The sequence goes on from NZ_BCUA01000027.1 coordinate 15,186, forward strand.
CCTTTTGAAGGAATATGACGTTTCGATGAGTGACGAACAGGACAAGCCGACTCTGACCCGCAAGCCGCTTGGGCTCAAGCGGACGGTCGAGGCCGGACAGGTGCAGCAGCAGTTCAGCCACGGCCGCCGCAACACGGTGGTGGTCGAGGTGAAGCGCCGCCGCGTGATCGGTCGTCCGGGCGAAGCCGCTCCGGCGCCCGAGGTCGAAGAGGCGAAGGCCGCTCCGGCTCCCGCGCCCAAGCCCGCCGCGCCCGCCCCGGCGCCCAAGCCCGCCGCGTCGAAGGTCGACAGCCTGATGACGCGCCAGGAGCGCCAGGCGCAGCTGCTGCGCGAGGCCGAAGAGGCGCGCCTCGCGGCGCTCGAGGACGCGCGTCACCGCGAAGAAGCTGCGCGCGCCCGCGCGATCGAGGAGGAAAAGGCCCGCGTCGAGGCGCGCGAGGAAAAGGCGAAGGCCGCCGAAGCCGTGGAGACCGCCGAACCGGCGCCGGCGCCGGCCGAGGAGGCGCCAGCGGCGCCCGCGCCCGCTGCGAAGGCGGAGGAAGCCCCCCGCGCCGCGCCCGCGAGCGCTCCAGCGCCGCGCCGCTTCACGCCGGTCGAGACCAAGCGTCCGGAGCCGAAGCGCCCCGAGCCTAAGACCGAGCGTCGCGGCGACCACCGCCGCCAGTCGGGCAAGCTGACCGTCACCCGCGCGCTCAACGACGACGAGGGCGCGCGCGCGCGCAGCCTCGCGGCGCTCAAGCGCGCCCGCGAGAAGGAAAAGCGCGCGCACATGAGGCCGTCCTCCGGGCCGCGCGAGAAGCAGGTCCGCGAAGTCGTCGTGCCCGATACGATCACGGTGCAGGAACTTGCCAACCGCATGGCCGAAAAGGGTGCCGACCTCGTCAAGGCGCTGTTCAAGATGGGCATGATGGTCACGGTCAACCAGACGATCGACCAGGACACCGCCGAACTGCTCGTCACCGAGTTCGGGCACGAGATCAAGCGCGTCAGCGAGGCCGATGTCGACATCCGCACCGAAGAGGATGTCGATTCGCCCGAGCAGATGAAGGCGCGCGCACCGGTGGTGACGATCATGGGCCACGTCGATCACGGCAAGACGAGCCTGCTCGACGCGCTGCGCGGCGCGAACGTGCAGGCGGGCGAGGCCGGCGGCATCACCCAGCATATCGGCGCCTATCAGGTGAAGACCCCCGACGGGTCGATGGTCACCTTCCTCGACACGCCGGGCCACGAGGCCTTTACCGAGATGCGCGCGCGCGGAGCGAACATCACCGACATCGTCATCCTGGTGGTTGCCGCCGACGACGGGCTCAAGCCGCAGTCGATCGAGGCGATCAACCATGCGAAGGCGGCCGGAGTGCCGATCATCGTCGCGATCAACAAGATCGACAAGGACGGCGCCAATCCCCAGCGCGTGCGCGAGCGCCTGCTCGAGCATGAGCTGGTGGTCGAGGAAATGGGCGGCGACGTCCAGAACGTCGAGGTGTCGGCCCTCAAGAAGATCAATCTCGACAAGCTGCTCGACGCGATCGCGCTGCAGGCCGAGATCATGGAGCTGAAGGCGAACCCCGACCGCGCTGCAGAGGGCACGGTGGTTGAGGCGAAGCTCGACAAGGGGCGCGGCCCGGTCGCGACGGTGCTCGTTCGCCGCGGCACGCTCAAGGTCGGCGACGTGTTCGTCTGCGGCGCCGAAAGCGGCCGCGTCCGCGCGCTGGTCGACGATCATGGCAAGCAGATCAAGCAGGCCGGCCCGTCGATGCCGGTCGAGGTCCTCGGCCTCGGCGGCGTCCCGATGGCGGGCGACACGCTGACCGTGGTCGAGAATGAGGCACGCGCTCGCGAGGTCGCCGCCTATCGCCAGGAACAGGCGCTCCGCAAGCGGACCGCGCAGGCGCCGGTCAGCCTTGAAGGCATGTTCTCGGCGCTCGCCGACAAGGCCAAGGTCATCGAATATCCGGTGGTCATCAAGGCCGACGTGCAGGGCAGCGTCGAGGCGATCGTCAACGCGCTCAACAAGCTGTCGACCGACGAGATTCGCGTCCGGGTGCTCCATTCGGGTGCCGGCGCGATCACCGAAAGCGACGTGACGCTCGCCGCCTCGACCGGCGCGCCGATCATCGGCTTCAACGTCCGTCCGAACGCCAAGGCGCGCGAGATCGCGAACCGCGAGAAGGTGCGCTTCCTCTACTATGACGTCATCTATCACCTGACCGAGGAAGTCGCGAAGGAGATGGCGGGCGAGCTGGGTCCCGAACGCGTCGAGACCGTCGTCGGCCGCGCCGAGGTCAAGGAAGTCTTCCCGGCCGGCAAGCGCGACAAGGCGGCGGGCCTGCTGGTGCTCGAAGGCAGCATCCGCAAGGGGCTCCACGCGCGTCTCACCCGCGAAGACGTCATCGTCTCGGCGACGACGATCGCCTCGCTGCGCCGGTTCAAGGACGACGTCGCCGAAGTGCGCGCCGGCCTGGAGTGCGGCGTGGTGCTGGCCGACACTAACGACATCAAGCCGGGCGATCACCTCGAAGTCTTCGAGGTCGAGGAACGCGAACGGACGCTGTAAGGGGACCGACCCATGGCTGAGAGTTTTTTCAGCCGGTTTCCGGCGCCGCCCTGCGCGCAGCTTCTCGGTTGGGAACTGATCGCGGACTATCCGGGCGAGGGGCGGATCGAGATCGCCTTTCACCCGACCGCGCAGATGCTCAACCCGCGCGGGACGGTGCAGGGCGGCTTCGTCGCGGCGATGCTCGACGACACGATGGGACCGGCGCTGGTCAGCATGACCGGCGGCACCGAGGTTCCGGCGTCGATCGACCTCAATGTCAGCTTCCTCAAGCCGGTGATGCCCGGCCGGGTCATCGGCAAGGGGCGCGTCGTCGGTCGCGGCCGATCGGTCGCTTTTCTGGAAGCCGAACTCTTCGACGAGAAGGGCGAGCTTCTGGCCCGCGCGACGTCGAGCGCGCGCATCATGGAATTTGATCGAAATGCGTCATAGCGAAGCCCCGTCCGGTTCTTCGGTCCGCGTGCTGCGCGTCGGCGAGCAGGTGCGGCATGTGCTCAGCGAAATCCTTCAGCGCGGCGACGTGCACGACGATTTGCTCGCGAGCCATCCGGTGAGCATCACCGAAGTGCGCATGTCGCCCGACCTGCGCCATGCCACGGTGTTCGTGAAGCCGCTGCTCGGCCGCGACGAAGAGGCGGTGCTGCGGGCGCTGCGCACCAACACCGCCTATCTCCAGCGCGAGGTCGCGCACCGCATCCGCATGAAATATGCCGCGAAGCTGAAATTCCTGCCCGACGAAAGCTTCGACGAGGCGAGCCACATCGACAAGCTGCTGCGCGACCCGAAGGTGGCGCGCGATCTGGGCGAGTCCGAGGCCGAATAACCACCGCCGTCTCCGCGAAGGTTGGGGGCGAAGGCTATTTCTTCCCCTTCCGGATTCCTGCCGCTTCCTCCAGTTCAACCAGCGCCTCTTCCAGATAGTCGATCATCCGCTGCGCGTGCGGGACGCTGCGGCGGCAGGCGGTGATGCCGAAGTCGATATTCCTGAAATTCGACACCTGGGTGATGTTCATCGCCATGCCGTCGACCGGGATGCTCGCGGGATACATGCCGTCGAGCCGCGCGCCGTTCCAGTACATCTGCTCGCGCGGCCCCGGCACGTTGGAGATGGTCGCGGAGTAGGCGGGGAATTTGTCGGCTGTGCGCGTCAGCGCGGTCAGCATCATCGGAAAGCTGGTGATCGCGGTATAGAGCTGGATCTGCGCCGCGGTCATCGCGCGAAGCTGGGCCTTCGCCGAATTCATCGATTCCTGAATCGCCGCCATCCGCGCCGCGGGGTCGTCGATGTGCGTCGCCAGATTGGCGGTGACCGAGGCGACCGAATTGCCCGAATCGATGTCGTCCTTGGGGCGGATCGACACCGGCGCCATCGCTTTCAGCGGTTTGTCAGGAAGCTCGTTCAGCGACTGGAGATATTTGCGCATCGCCCCCGCGCACATGCCGAGCACCGCGTCGTTGATCGTTCCGTCATAGGCCTTGCCCAGCGCGCGCACCCGGTCGAGCGACCAGCTCTGCGCGACGAAGCGCCGCGCACCGGTGATGTTACGGTTGAAGCTGGTGCGCGGGACGCCGGCGAAAGGCGTGGCGAGGCCGTCGCCGCCGATGCCGAACATCGCGGCGACATATTGGTTGAGCGCTTTGGTCACCCCGACGCTGTTGCCCCATTGTTCCTTCAGGAAATCGCCGATCGCGGTGACGTCGGTCAGGCTGGGCCGCGGCGGCTTCTTCGGCATCGGGAATTTGCGCTTATAGGCTTCATAGGCCTCGACCGACAGCGGCGACGCGGTGCGCCGCTCGTTCGGGTCGGGAGTCAGCATCGAATTGTAGAAATGGATGCTCGCCGCGCCGTCCATCAGCGCGTGGTGGATTTTCTTGAAGGTCGCGATCTGCCGGTTCGGCAGGCCCGAGATCAGCGTCATCTCCCACAGGGGGCGGGTGCGGTCGAGCAGCCCCGAATGGAGGCGCGAAGCGAGCTCGAACATCTCGCGATAGCGCCCCGGCCTGGGCAGCGCCGCGGCGCGGACGTGATAGTGCATGTCGATGTCGCGGTCGGGTTCGAGCCGGATCGGGCCATATTGGCCGAGCGGCGTCAGCTTCAGCACCTCGCTGAACGGCCGCCGGAGGCCCTCCGGCTGTCGCAGCAGCGCGAGCTGCTCGTTCAGCCAATCGGTCTCGTCGACGTCATCGGGCAATGTATAGAGGTTGATGCCGCCGATATGCATCGGCATCTCGCGACTTTCCCCCACCAGGAACATCGCATCGCTGATCGGCATCAGACGCATAGGCAGCTCTCTCCCCAACATGCTGCATCTTTTGTGCGCAGCATGACAGGCGATGGCGGCGAGTCAAGCCGCGGACGCGGCAGCGCAAAAGGCGATTTCGATCGTCACCGACCCGCGCCGTTCCAGATGATGCGGAACACGCGGGGGGATCAGCATGGTGTCGCCGGATTTCAGCAGGCGATGGCCCCCGGCTTCGTCGTCCCAATGGAAACGGATCGATCCGGCGATGACCGACAGCAAACCCCAGGCCCCTTCCTTGAGCGTATGGCGGCTGAGCAAACCGATGGGAATGGTATCGGCCCCGAACGGCCCGATGGTGCGATACGCGCGGGCGCCGGAGGGACGCGGCGGCCCGCGCTCCGCGATCGGCGCCACGATCAGAAACCGGCCGAGGCGCGAGCGAGGAAGACGACGATGCCGAGGAAGGCGAAGCCCGCCGGAACCGCGAGGATCTGCGCGGCGACGGTGCGCGTGTCCATCGGCCCCGTCCAGGTTTCGAGCAGGCCGCCGGTGCGGTCGAGCGGCGAGTCGTGCTCGCGTCCCTTCTGCTTGTGGAGGAGGCCAGCAGTGCCGAAGAACATCAGCATGTAGAGCAGCGAGATGACGAGCATCATCACCGTTGCGGTGTCGCGCCCCGTCGCCGCGGCAACGGCGATAAAGAAGATCGCGTAGAAGGCGAACATCGAATGCCATATCCAGCGCGGAAGCTGGAAGCCGGCCTGGACCCCGCTCGTCTCGTGCGGGTCGTTGGCGATGTAGGGCGGCTGCGATGCCGCAGGCAGGTCAGAGGACGGATGAGACATGGGGCAGTTCCACTTTCTTGGCGAGCGGGTCTTCTCGGTCGCGATGGACCCAGATGCCGGTGAGCAGGCTCTCGGCGATCATCCGCGCCTTGCCGCCGATGTGGCGGGCCGCTTCGGGGGTCGGCGCGATCGCGTGCAGCGTCCGGTAGAAGAGCGCGAGCCACTGCTGGAAATGCTCCTGTGCGATCGTCGGGATCGCGAGATGCTTCATCATCGGGTTGCCGGTGAAATTGCCGGCGCTGAGCAGGACCGACTGCCAGAAGCGGTTCATCTGGCCGAGATGCGCGGGCCAGTCGGAAATCTGCGCGTCGAAGATCGGGCCCAGCACCGCATCCTCGCGCACCGAGGCATAGAAGCGATCGACCAGATCGGCGATGAAGGGTTCATCGATTCCCATCGCAAGCGCCTCGGCGCGCCGTTCCTCGCGCGCCGCGATCGCATGCGGGTGGGCCTGCACCGTTCTCGTTGCCATGGCTCGTTCGAAATCCTGAGGTTCGATCTAATTGAGTATTTGAAATACCTGTTTAGCGACCTTGAGCGGAAAAGCAATATTCAATATACCTAATTCATGCGACTGAGCCTGCACAGCGACTACGCCCTGCGCATCCTGATGGCGCTCGCCGCCACCGGGCGCCAGATGTCGGTCGAGGAGATCGCGGGCCAGTACGGCATTTCGCGCAACCATCTCGCAAAGGTCGCGCAGCGGCTGCAGGCGCTCGGCTATGTCAGCGCGCAGCGTGGGCGCGGCGGCGGGCTGACGCTCGCGCGCGGGGCCGATGACGTCGGAGTCGGCACGGTCGTCCGCCAGTTCGAAAATCTGGAGGGGCTGGTCGAATGCATGGACCCCGCGACCTCGACCTGCCCGGTGTGCGGGGGGTGCGGCCTGCAGAATGCGCTTGGCGGAGCGCTGGCGGCATTCCTGGCGCATCTCGACGGCTATACGCTCACCGACCTGGTGCCGCAGCCATCGCGGTTCCGCGCGCTGCTCGGCGTCGCCTGATTCCCGTTGCGCCGCGCCGCGCACGCGATAACAGGCGCTGATGGCCAAGCTCTATTTCTATTATGCCAGCATGAACGCCGGCAAGTCGACGACGCTGCTGCAAGCGGATTTCAACTATCGCGAGCGTGGCATGGAGACGATGCTGTGGACCGCGGCGCTCGACGACCGCTATGGCGCCGGGCAGATCACCAGCCGCATCGGCCTGCTCGCCGATGCCCGCAAGTTCGATCCCGACAGCGATTTGTGGGCGGCGGTGCAGGCGGAGAATCGCCAGCGCCCGCTCGCCTGCGTGCTTGTGGACGAGGCGCAGTTCCTGTCGCGCGCGCAGGTGCTCGACCTCGCGCGGCTGGCTGACGAGGCGATCATCCCGGTGCTCTGCTATGGCCTGCGCACCGATTTCGCCGCCAACCTCTTCCCCGGCTCGGCGGCGCTGCTCGGGCTGGCCGACGCGCTGATCGAACTGAAGGCGGTGTGCGAGTGCGGGCGCAAGGCGACGATGAACCTGCGCGTCGACGCCGACGGCCGCGCGGTGGTCGAGGGCGCGCAGACGGAGATCGGCGGCAACGACCGCTATGTCGCGATGTGCCGGCGGCATTTCATGCAGAAACGGCGCGAGGCCGCGGAGGTAAAGGCGCCCGCCGATGCTTGACCGCCTCCATGCCGAACTTGCCGACGGCGCCCTCGCGCTCGTCAGGCTGACCGAGGGACACCGCGAGGCGCTCCGCGCGGTCTGCGCCGCCGACGCGGATATCTGGCCGATCTATTCGGTCAGCTATGATCCCGCGCATTTCGATGCGAGCTTCGACGCGCTGATAGGCGGCGAGGGACGGATGCCCTATGCGATCGTCGCGGACGGCCGGCTGGTCGGCATGACCGCGTGGCTGCGCCCGGTCCCGTCGGCGCAGACAGTCGAGATCGGCAACAGCTATATCCATCCCGACGCGCGCGGTACCGGCCTGAATGGCCGGGTCAAGCGGCTGATGATCGACCACGCCTTCGCGGTCGGCATCCGCCGCATCGAATTCCGTATCGACGAGCGCAATGCGCGCAGCCAGGCGGCGGTCGCGAAGCTCGGCGCGCGCAAGGAAGGCGTGCTGCGCGCCGAGCGTCTCACCTGGACCGGCCATGTCCGCGACACGGGGCTGTGGTCGCTGCTCGAAGCGGACTGGCGCCGCTAGCTCTTCGTCCTTGCGAGGAGCGGCAGGCGACGAAGCAATCCCCGGCCATCGCTCCCGCGCAAGGCCGGAGGCCGGAGATTGCTTCGCTCCCCTCGCAATGACGGGGTCGGGAATTTGCTGTCCGCGGGTCAGCCCTCGTTCAGGCGCGCCGTGCCATCATCCGCGGCATGGAACGGACAATCGCTCTCTCCCTGGCCGCCCTGCTGCTTCCCCTTTCGGCAGCGGCGGCCGACGAACCGGCACAGGCGCTGCGCGCGCTGGGCGTCGAATCGAGCATCGCCTTTCCCGGCGACGCGACGATCCGCAACTGGCAGGCGGATGGCGAGGACGGCATCTGGATCGAGGGGCGCCGCGGCGAATGGTTCTACGGACGCTTCGTCGGCCCGTGCCGCGACCTCGATTTCGCGCAGGCGATCGGGATCGACGCGCGCGGCGTGTCGCGGCTCGACAAGTTCGCGACGCTCATCGTGCGCGGCGAACGTTGCCGTCTCAACTCCTTCGTCACCTCGGCGCCGCCGCCCGCGAAGAAGGCGGCGGCCGATCCGCAAAAGTGACGCGAAATTGAAGCGAAATTGACAAGGCGCGTCGTCGCGCCCTAGCGGCGCGTGAATGAACGGCTGGATCATCCTCGACAAGCCCATCGGCCTCGGCTCGACCCAGGCGGTCGCTGCGGTCAAGCGGGTGTGCCGCGAACGCGGGCTCGGCAAGGTCAAGGTGGGGCATGGCGGGACGCTCGACCCGCTGGCGTCCGGGGTGTTGCCGATCGCGCTCGGCGAGGCGACCAAGCTGTGCGGTCGGATGCTCGACGCGAGCAAGGTCTATGATTTCATCATCGCGTTCGGAACCGAGACCGCGGGCCTCGATGCCGAGGGTGAGGTCGTCGCGACGAGCGACGTCCGGCCGACGCTGGCGGACATCGAAGCGGTGCTGCCACGCTTCACCGGGCCGATCGAGCAGGTGCCGCCGGCCTTTTCGGCGATCAAGGTGGACGGGCAGCGCGCCTATGACCTGGCCCGCAAGGGCGCGGCGGTCGACATGAAGGCGCGCGCGGTGATCATCTACAACCTGCGTCATGCCGGACTTGATCCGGCATCCATTCGTTCGGCGCGGGAAGAATGGACCCCGGATCAAGGCCGGGGTGATGAGATGGCGGAGGGGTTGAACTCCATCACCCTTACCGCGCATGTCTCGAAAGGCACCTATATCCGCAGCCTCGCGCGCGACATCGCCCGCGCGGCCGGCACCGTCGGGCATGTCGCCATGCTGCGCCGCACCCGGGCGGGGCCGTTCACGCTGGATCAGGCGATTTCGCTGGACAAATTGAACGCTTTCGGTCAAGGCGCCGCGCAATCAGATGTGATTCTGCCGCTCGAGGCAGGGCTGGTCGACATCCCGGCTTTGGACCTCTCCCCGGAAGCGGCAGGGGCGATCCGCCAGGGTCGTGTCTGGACCGGGGAAAGCGCGCACGACGGGCTCTATTGGGGACGGGACAGCGAGAAGCGGCCCGTTGCGTTGATAGAGGCTTTGGCCGGAAGGCTGAAGGTCGTGCGGGGCTTCAATCTGTAACGAGGATGTTCGAAGGACGTAACACATGTCGATTACCGCCGAACGCAAGACAGAACTGATTCAGGAACATGCCCGCGAAAAGGGCGATACGGGTTCGCCCGAGGTGCAGGTCGCGATCCTGACCCACCGCATCAACACGCTGACCGAGCATTTCAAGGCGCACCACAAGGACAACCACAGCCGCCGCGGGCTGCTGATGATGGTCAACAAGCGCCGCAGCCTGCTCGATTATCTGCGTCGCAAGGACGAGGGCCGCTATCAGGGCCTCATCGCGAAGCTGGGTCTGCGCAAATAGGAATGCGAGGGCGGCTCCGGGTTCGGGGCCGCTTTCATTTTGGTTCGCGTGGAATTCGCGAACCGCAAGGGCCGCTCCCGCATCCGGCGGGGCCGCCATAGGGCAGATAGACGCCCTACACCGCCCCGGGCCGGATTGCCCGGAAACAGAGGCCCCGCCCGGCATAGGGCCCGGCGGGCGAAGGAAACCGAATGTTTGACGTGAAAAAAGTATCGATCGAGTGGGGCGGTGAAACGCTGACGCTCGAAACGGGCAAGGTTGCCCGCCAGGCCGATGGCGCCGTCATGGCGAGCCTTGGCGAGACGGTCGTGCTCTGCGCCGTCACCGCCGCCAAGTCAGTGAAGGACGGGCAGGATTTCTTCCCGCTGACCGTCCACTATCAGGAAAAATTCTCGTCGGCGGGGCGCATCCCCGGCGGCTTCTTCAAGCGCGAGCGCGGCGCGACCGAAAAGGAAACGCTGGTCAGCCGCCTGATCGACCGTCCGATCCGCCCGCTGTTCCCCGAGGGTTTCTATAACGAGATCAACGCCATCGCTCAGGTGCTGAGCTATGACGGCCACAACGAGCCCGACATCCTCGCGATGGTCGCCGCCTCGGCCGCGCTCACCATTTCGGGCGTGCCCTTCATGGGGCCGATCGGCGCCGCGCGCGTCGGCTATCTGAACGGCGAATATATTCTCAACCCGACCGACGAGCAGGTTGCCGAGGGCGACCTCGACCTCGTCGTCGCCGCGACGCACGATGCGGTGATGATGGTCGAATCCGAAGCAAACGAGCTGTCGGAAGAGGTGATGCTGGGCGCCGTGATGTTCGCGCACGACGCGTGTCGCGAGATCGTCAAGGCGATCATCAAGCTCGCCGAGCAGGCCGCCAAGGATCCGTGGGAAATGGCGTCGTCGGACGACAATGCCGCGCTCAAGGACAAGATCAAGAAGCTGGTCGGCAAGGATATCGCCGCCGCCTACAAGCTGACCGACAAGTCGGCCCGCTCGAACGCGCTCAACGAAGCGCGCGCGAAGGCGAAGGAAATGTTCATCGCCGAGGGGCTGGACCCGCAGGCGGTGATGGCCGGCATCAAGCTGACCAAGAAGCTGGAAGCGGAGATCGTCCGCACCGCCATCCTCAAGGAAGGCAAGCGCATCGACGGCCGCACGACGACGCAGATTCGCCCGATCGAGGCGGAAACGCACTTCCTGCCGCGCGCGCACGGCTCGGCGCTGTTCACCCGCGGCGAGACGCAGACGATCGCGACCTGCACCCTGGGCACCAAGGAAGCCGAGCAGATGATCGACGGGCTCAACGGCCTGTCGTATCAGAATTTCATGCTCCACTATAACTTCCCGCCCTATTCGGTCGGCGAAGTCGGCCGCTTCGGGGCGCCGGGCCGTCGCGAGATCGGCCACGGCAAGCTCGCGTGGCGCGCGCTGCACCCGGTGCTGCCCTCGAAGGAGGATTTCCCCTACACGATCCGCCTGACCAGCGACATCACCGAATCGAACGGCTCGTCGTCGATGGCGACGGTGTGCGGCGGTTCGCTGTCGCTGATGGACGCTGGCGTGCCGATCAAGCGCCCGGTCAGCGGCATCGCGATGGGCCTGATCCTCGAAGGCAAGGATTTCGCCATCCTCTCCGACATCCTCGGCGACGAGGATCATCTCGGTGACATGGATTTCAAGGTGGCGGGCACGTCCGAAGGCATCACCACGATGCAGATGGACATCAAGATCGCCGGCATCACGCAGGAAATCTTTGAAAAGGCGCTGGCGCAGGCCAAGGAAGGCCGCGCGCATATCCTGGGCGAGATGAACAAGGCGCTCGGCGAAACCCGCAGCGAACTGTCGGCACATGCGCCGCGCATCGAGACGATCACGATCGACAAGTCGAAGATCCGCGACGTCATCGGTACCGGCGGCAAGGTGATCCGCGAGATCGTCGCGACCACCGGCGCCAAGGTCGACATCGACGACGAGGGCATCATCAAGATCGCCTCGTCCGACACTGCGCAGATCGAGGCCGCCAAGGCCTGGATCCTTGGCATCGTCGAGGAACCCGAGGTCGGCAAGATCTATAACGGCAAGGTCGTCAACCTCGTCGATTTCGGCGCCTTCGTGAACTTCATGGGCGGCAAGGACGGTCTCGTCCACGTCTCGGAGATCCGGAACGAACGCGTCGAAAAGGTCTCCGACGTCCTGTCCGAAGGGCAGGAGGTCAAGGTCAAGGTGCTGGAGATCGACCCGCGCGGCAAGGTGCGCCTGTCGATGCGCGTCGTCGATCAGGAAAGCGGTGAGGAACTGGAAGACACCCGTCCGGCGCGCGAGCCGCGGGGCGACCGCGGTGATCGCGGCCCGCGTCGCGAAGGCGGTGACCGGGGCCGGGGCGGCCGCGATCGCGGCCCCCGCCGCGACGGCGAAGGCCGGGGCGACCGCGGCCCGCGCCGCGAGCGCTCGGACGACGGTCCGGAAGACCAGGGCCATGTGCCCGACTTCCTGAAGGACTGATCCTTCGGACAGCGAACGATGAAGGGGCCGCGAAAGCGGCCCCTTTTTCGTTGGGTTTAGGACACTGGCCTCCCCTCCCGCAAGCGGGAGGGGAGCCTCGTCCGCAGCAGCGCGCAAAAGCACGCAGCGACGGCTTGGCGCGGCGGCGATCAGCGTCTAGCCTCGCCCGCGACCACAGTCCCGCCAGAGGAATGCCCCGATGTTCGAAACGCTGCTCCTGTCGCTCGCCGCGGCTGCCCAGACCGTTCCGCCGCAGGCGACGCAACTGCCGCCGCCCCCGCCACCGGTTACCGCCGCCGTCGCTCCGGCGGTCGAGGCCGACACGCGCCCCTATGTCGCGCTGGTCACCGACCTTGGCACGATCGTCGTGCGCATAGAGGACCGGCGTGCGCCGGTCACCGCGGCCAATTTCCTCCGCTATGTCGACACGAAGCGGATGGACGGTTTCCAATTCTATCGCGCGACGCGCAACTGGGGGCCGACGAACCGGCTGATCCAGGGCGGCAATCGCGGCGACGCGCGCAGGAATTTTCCCCCGATCGCGCACGAGCCGACCACCGCGACAGGGCTCACCAACTGCAAGGGCGCGCTGTCGATGGCGCGGCTTAACCCCGGCGATGCGACGAGCGATTTCTTCCTGCTGCTCTCCGACATCAAGGGCTTCGATGCCGACCCGGCGCTCGGCGGCGACAATGCGGGATTCGCGGTGTTCGGCGAACTGGTCGCGGGCGCCGATGTCGCGGAGGCGATCTTCGCCGCGCCCATCTCTCCGACCGCGGGCGAGGGGGTGATGCAGGGCCAGATTCTCGATCCGATGGTGACGATCGTCTCGGCGCGTCGCGTCCCGGCGCCGGCCGAGCCGCCGAAGGGTTGCGTGGTCGCGGGGAATGGTGGGGAGAACTGAGCGCCGCACCCATCATTTATTTTGCGTTCATGCGCGCTGTGGCTATACCGCCGCCATGACCCAGCGCCCTCCCGCTCGCGCCGCCGTGCGCCTTCTCGCCGCCGCCCTCATGATCTCGCCGCTGCTCGCGGCCTGTGCCGGCGGGTCCGGGGTGAAAAAGGACACGCGTTACGTCGCGCGCGACGTCAGCACCCTCTACCGCGCGGCGCAGGACCGCCTCGACCGCGGCCAGTACAAGATCGCCGCGGCGCTGTTCGACGAAGTCGAGCGCCAGCACCCCTATTCGCCCTGGGCGCGCCGTGCCCAGCTGATGAGCGCCTTTTCCTATTATATGGATCGCGAATATACGCCGGCGATCGATTCGGCGCAGCGTTTCCTGGCGATCCACCCGGGGAACAAGGACGCGCCCTACGGCTATTATCTGATCGCGCTCAGCTATTATGAGCAGATCAGCGACGTCACCCGCGACCAGAGGATCACGCTCCAGGCATCGAACGCGCTCGGCGAGGTGATCCGTCGCTATCCCGACAGCCGCTACGCCGCCGACGCGCGGCTCAAGATCGACCTAGTGCGCGACCATCTCGCGGGCAAGGAGATGGAGATCGGCCGCTTCTACGAGCGCAGTTCGAACTGGCTCGCCGCGTCGATCCGCTTCCGCGAGGTGACCGAGAAATACCAGACGACCAGTCACGTGCCCGAGGCGCTGTTCCGGCTGACCGAATGCTATCTCGCCCTCGGCGTCCCCGAAGAGGCGAAGAAGGCGGCGGCGGTGCTGGGCGCGAACTATCCGGGCAGCAAATGGTACGACCGTGCCTACGAACTGATGCGGAAGCACGCCCCGGCCGCCTGACGCGGGCTGGTTGGATTCGCGCAGAGACGCAGAGATCGCAGAGATTTCTGGTTCACGCGGAGCCGTGGGGAACACCAGAGAGAAGCGTTGGCCGCGAAGCGGCCTTTTTCCAGGCGTCATGGCGATATGATCGAAGCCTAGAAGAACAAGAGACCTGTCGGTCCGGATTCTCCGCGGCTCCGTGGGAATCTTTCGCATCGCCTCTCCGCGATCTCCGCGCCTCTGCGCGAATCGCATATCCCACCCCAGACCTCCACACTCCCGAATAGATTCGCATTTTGTTCTGCGTTAAGAGCGAGCCATGCTGACCGCGCTGTCCATCGCCAACATCGTGCTGATCGAGCGGCTCGACCTCGATTTCGAGGCTGGTCTCGGCGTGCTCACGGGAGAGACGGGGGCGGGCAAGTCGATCCTGCTCGACGCGCTGGGTCTCGCGCTCGGGATGCGCGCCGACAGCGCGCTGGTGCGACAGGGCAGCGACCGGGCGCAAGTGACCGCGAGCTTCGCACCGCCCGCGCCGGGGACGCTGCTCGCCAGCCTGCTTGCCGACAATGACATCGCGCTCGAACCCGGCGAGCCGCTGCTGATCCGCCGCACGCTGAGGGCCGATGGCGGCAGCCGCGCTTTCCTCAACGACCAGCCCAGCTCTGCAGCGCTGCTGCGCGAGGTCGGGGGGCATCTGGTCGAGATTCACGGCCAGCACGACGATCGCGGCCTGCTCGCGCCCGCGGGGCATCGCGCGCTGCTCGACGCCTATGCGCGCGTCGACACCGGGCCGGTGGCCGAGGCGCATGCGGCGTGGCGCGCCGCTGAGGCGCGACTCGCGACGGCGCAGGCGGCGGTGAGCGAGGCGACGCGCGACCGTGAATGGCTCGAACATTGCGTCGCCGAACTGCAACGGCTCGCCCCGCAGCCGGGCGAGGAAGCCGAACTCGCCGAGGCGCGCGCGGCGATGCAGAAGGGCGAGAAGATTGCCGGCGACCTCGCGGCGATCCTCGAAGCGTTCGAGGGCAGCGCGGGCGGCCCGGCGCTGCTGCGCGGCGCGGCGCGGCGGCTCGACCGGCTCGCGGGCGACCATCCGCTGCTTGCCGAGGCGCTCGCCGGCCTCGACCGCGCGATTATCGACGCCGACGAGGCCGAGGCGAAATTGCACGAAGCCGCGCGCGCGATGGAATATGATCCCGAGCGGCTGGAGGCGGCTGAGACGCGGCTGTTCGAACTGCGTGCGATGGCGCGCAAGCATGGCGTCCAGCCCGACGAACTGCCGGGGCTCGCCGACGACCTCGCCGCGCGGCTCGACGCGATCGAGGGCGGCAATGCCGGACTCGCGAAGCTGGAGGCCGCGGTCGCCGAAAGCGCGGCCGCCTACACCCATGCCGCGACGGCGCTGTCGGACCGGCGGACGAAAGCGGCGGCGCGGCTCGACGCCGCGGTGGCGGGCGAGCTTGCGCCGCTGAAGCTCGACGCCGCGCGCTTTCGCACCCTCGTCGAGCGCCTCCCCGCCGATCGCTGGGGGGCGGACGGGATGGACCGCGTCGAATTCCTCATTTCGACCAACCCCGGCGCGCCCTTCGCGCCGCTGGCGAAGATCGCGAGCGGCGGCGAACTGTCGCGCTTCATCCTCGCGCTCAAGGTCGCGCTGGCCGAGGAAGGCGGCGCCGACACGATCATCTTCGACGAGATCGACCGCGGCGTCGGCGGCGCAGTCGCCAGCGCGATCGGCGAAAGGCTCGCGCGGCTTGCCGGCGCGGGCAGGCAGTTGCTAGTCGTGACGCACAGTCCGCAGGTCGCGGCGAAGGGCGCGACGCACTTCGTCATCGCCAAGTCGAGCGAGGGCGCCAGCGACGGATTGGTGACGCGCACCGGCGTCCGCCCGCTCGACCCCGCCGGCCGCCGCGAGGAAATCGCCCGCATGCTGTCGGGCGCCGAGGTGACGGCGGAAGCGCGCGCGCAGGCGCAGCGGCTGCTGGAGGTGGCGTGAGACCGGAGACATATGCAACCCCCTCCGCTTCGGAGGAAGGGCCGATAGGGGGCGACCACCATCCCCTCGACCGCCCCGTATGGAGCACGCTCACCGGGCGGCAGGCGCATCTGGCCGAGGGCGATGCGCAGGCGGTGCGGATCGATCTCCGCTATGGGCCGTTCGGCGCCGCCGCCGATTGGGGGGCCGGAGCGCAGGCGGCGCTCGCCGCGCTGGTTCCCGACGATGGCGAATTATGGATCGTCGAGGATGAGCCGTGGCCGGTGCCGCCCGGCACGCGCGAGGTGAAGCGCGCGTTGCTCGCGCAGATGGTCGCGGTAGGCGCTCCGCCGCCGGCGCGTGACGGCGAGCCGCCGATCATCCCGCTGTCCGACGCCGACGCGGCGGAGATGGCGGCGCTCGCCGGTCATGCGCGGCCGGGGCCGTGGGGGCCGGCGACGCATCGCTACGGCCCCTTCTTTGGCATCCGCGAGGATGGCCGCCTGCTCGCGATGGCGGGCCAACGCATGCTGATGCCCGGCATGGCGGAGGTCAGCGGAGTCGCGACCTGGGCCGATTGCCGCGGTCGCGGATTCGCCCGCGCACTGATCGGTCATGTCATGCGCGCGATGATGGCGCGCGGCGAGCAGCCTTTCCTGCACAGCTATGCCGACAATGCGGGCGCGATCGCGCTCTACGAATCGCTCGGCTTCCGCATCCGGCGGCAGGTGCATGTGCTGGCGATCGCGCGATGATCGACCGACGCACTCATCTCGCCGCGCTTGCGGCTTTTGCGGCGGCGGTGCTGCCGGTGCGATCCTTGCGGGCCTTGGAGGCAATCATGGAAGAACAGTTTCCCGAATATGGCCTGATCGGCCAGATGATCGCGCAACCGGGGCAGCGCGCCGCGCTCGCGGTGGTCCTGACCGAAGGCACCGGCCGGATGCCGGGCAATTTCGCCTATATCGTCGGCGAGGATAGCGAGAACCCCGACGCGCTGTGGATCGTCGAACTGTGGGCCGACAAGGCGGCGCACGCCGCGTCGCTGCAATTGCCCGCGGTGCAGGCGGCGATCGCGAAGGGGCGGCCGCTGATCGCCGGATTTGGGTCTCGCGCCGAGTTCAAGCCGGTGGCAAAAGCCGGCGCATGAAAGATGTCGAATCGCTGACCGAAGCCGAGGCCGCCAACGAACTGATGCGGCTCGCGAAACAGATCGCGCATCACAACAAGCTTTACCATGCGGAGGACAGTCCGGAGATTTCGGACGCCGATTACGACGCGCTCGTCCGGCGCAACAATGCGATCGAGGAGGCGTTCCCGCACCTGATCCGCACCGACAGCCCGAACCGGCTGGTCGGCGCCGCGGTCGAGGCGTCGCCGCTCGCCAAGGTCACGCACGCGGTGCGTATGATGAGCCTCGACAACGCGTTCGCGGCCGAGGATGTCGAGGAGTTCGCGCGGCGCGTGCGGCGTTTCCTGCGGCTCAGCGAGGATGAGGTGCTCGCCCTGACCGCCGAGGACAAGATCGACGGCCTCTCCTGCTCGCTGCGCTACGAAAAGGGCGTGCTGGTGCAGGCCGCGACGCGCGGCGACGGCACGGTGGGTGAGGATGTCACCCCGAACGTGCGCTGTATCGCCGATATTCCCCAGACACTCGTCGCCCCAGCGAAAGCCGGGGCGACGGATATTCCCGACGTCTTCGAGATTCGCGGCGAGGTCTATATGGCGAAGGCCGACTTCGCCGCGCTCAACGAACGGTTGCTCGCCGAGGCCAACGACCTCGAGAAGGCGCGCCAGTTCGCTAATCCGCGCAACGCCGCGGCGGGCTCGCTGAGGCAGAAGGATGCGAGCATCACCGCATCGCGCCCGCTGCGCTTCCTCGCCCACGGCTGGGGCGAGGTCAGCGGCCTGCCCGAGGCGACGCAGTTTGCGATGATGAAGCGCATCGAAAGCTGGGGCGTGCCCGTCTCGCCGCTGCTGGCGCGCTTCGAGAGCGTCGAGGCGGTGCTCGACCATTACCGCGCGATCGAGGCCGAGCGCGCCGACATGCCCTATGACATCGACGGCGTCGTCTACAAGGTCGACCGGCTCGACTGGCAGGAGCGGCTGGGCTTCGTCGCCAAGGCGCCGCGCTGGGCGATCGCGCATAAATTCCCCGCCGAACGCGCGCAGACGACGCTCGAATCGATCGATATCCAGGTCGGCCGCACCGGCAAGCTGACCCCGGTCGGGCGGCTCACCCCCGTTACCGTCGGCGGGGTCGTGGTGTCGAACGTGACCCTCCACAACCGCGACGAGATCGGCCGCCTCGGCGTGCGACCCGGCGACCGTGTCGTCGTCCAGCGCGCAGGCGACGTGATCCCGCAGGTGGTCGAGAATCTGACCCGCGCCGAACCGCGCGATCCCTATATCTTCCCCGATCATTGCCCCGTGTGCGGCAGCGAAGCGGTCGCCGAGGAGGGCGAGGTCGACGTGCGCTGCACCGGCGGCCTGATCTGCAACGCCCAGAAATTCGAACGGCTACGACATTTCGTCAGCCGCGGCGCGCTCGATATCGAGGGGCTGGGCGAGAAGAGCATCGCCGAGTTTCTCGAACTTGGCTGGCTCGACAAGGGGCCCGCCGACATCTTCCGGCTGAAGGATCACCGCGACGAGTTGCTTGGTCGCGAAGGGTGGAAGGACAAGTCGGTCGACAATCTGTTCGCCGCGATCGAGGCGAAGCGGTCGCCCGACGCGGCGCGGCTGCTGTTCGGGCTCGGTATCCGCCACGTCGGCGCAGTGACGGCGCGTGACCTGATGAAGGGGCTGGGCGACCTCGCGCGCCTGCCCGGCAAAGCCGCCGAAATCCACGCCTATTTTGATGCCAACCCGCAGGCCGAGGGCGAATCCGACGGCAAATATCTCGCGCGCAAGGTCGAGGCGATCAAGACGATCCTCGAGGTGCGCGCCGACGGCATCGGCGTCGCGGTGGGGGAGGCGCTCGGCGATTTCTTCCACGAACCGCACAACCGCGCCTTGTGGGACGATCTTTTCTCCGAAGTCGCGCCGCCGCCCTATGTCGTCGAGACGCGCGAGAGCGAGGTGTCGGGCAAGACCGTCGTCTTCACCGGCAAGCTTGAGACGATGAGCCGCGACGAGGCGAAGGCACAGGCCGAAAGGCTGGGCGCCAAGGCCGCGGGCAGCGTGAGCGCCAAGACCGATCTCGTCGTCGCCGGCCCGGGCGCCGGGTCGAAGCTCAAGCAGGCGGCCGCGCTCGGCATCCGCGTGATCGACGAAGCCGAATGGGCGCAGATCGTCGAGGCAGCGGGTTAGCGAATCGGCAATTTTTCTTCGTCACCTCGGACTTAATCCGGGGTCCACGAAGCCGGACCGGCAATGAATGTCGGATCGAGTCCGGAGTGACGAGAGTGGAGAGCGGCGGACATGGCAAAGCGTGATTACCTGCAAAATCTGATGCGCGACCTTGAATCGCATACCGAGGTGCGGCGGTTCGGCAGCGGCTGGCTGTCGGGCTTCTTCGGCCTGCTGTTCGCGATCAGCGGGCTGTTCATGGTGGTCGCGCTGCGTTTCCCGGACTGGTTCGCCACCCCCGAACTGGCGGTGGTCAAGGACTGGACCGGTTTTCGCGGTTTCGTCCATCTGACCCTGCTCGCCAGCTATGCGCTCGCGCTGCTCAGTCTGTTGCTGCGTCCGCGCAAGGTGCTCGGGTTGACCGCGCTGATGATCGGGCTTGCCGCGGTGCTGCTCGGCGGCGCCAACGTCCAGCCCGCCGAGACGCGCGACTGGGGCATATTCTTCGGGCTCGACTTCTTCATCGTCAACTTGTTGGTCACCGGCTTCATGTTCGCACCGCTCGAACGCGCCTTTCCGCATCGCCGGGCGCAGCGCCTGTTCCGCACCGAATGGCGCGAGGATCTCTTCTATTATCTGGTCAGCACGATGTTCGTGCAGGTGCTCAGCTTCCTCGCGCTCGCGCCGCAGCAATTCGTCAACGCGCACACGACCGACTGGGATGCTTTCCGCGCCGGGGTCGCGTCCTTGCCGTGGCTCGTGCAGTTCGCGATCGTCCTCGTCGCGTCGGACCTCGCGCAATATTGGTATCATCGATTGTTCCACAAGGTCCCGTTCCTGTGGGGTTTTCACGCGATCCACCACAGCGCGAAATCGATGGACTGGCTCGCGGGATCGCGGATGCATTTCGTCGAGATCATCCTGCTGCGCTCGGTCACCTCGCTGCCGCTGTTCACGTTGGGTTTCAGCCCGTCGGTGATGCAGGCCTATATCGGCTTCGTCTATGTCTGGTCGTCGCTGCTCCATGCCAATGTCGGGGGCAGCTTCAACCGGATCGGCCACTGGATCGCGACGCCGCGCTTCCATCACTGGCACCACGGGCTGGAGCGCGAGGCATTCGACGTCAATTTCGCGATTCATTTCCCATGGCTCGACAAATTGTTCGGCACCTTCCACCTGCCGAAGGACCGCTGGCCCGAGAGTTACGGCATACCGGAGGATGTGCCGCGCAGCTACGCCGGCCAGTTCCTCTATCCCTGGACCCGCAAGGGGAAGGCGGAGGCGCCCGCCGAGTGATCGGCGCGCCGCCGCGCCGCTTGCCTTTCCGGGCGTAGCGCCGCAGAAGCAGCACCGGGAATGCAAAGAAGTTATCAATTGACCTTCGCCGAGCGAACCCGGCTGCCGGCCCTGGGGCGCGAGCGACTGCTCGCGACGGCACCGGCGCGCCGCTTCGCCGACGGACAGTTCGTCCAGCATCAGGGCGACCCCGGCGACGCCTTCTGGGTGGTGGTCGAGGGGCATGTGCTCGTCGGCCGCTATGCCGAGGACGGCGGTTTCACCGCCTTTGCCGTGCTTGGCCCCGGCGACATGTTCGGTGAGCTTGCCTTCTTCACCGGCATCCCGCGCCAGGCCGATGCGATCGCGAGCGGGCCGGCACGGCTGATCGCGATCGACCGACCGCTGCTCCGCTCGTTGATGAGCGCCGACATCGGCTGGGCCGAGCTGCTGCTCCGCAGCCTCGGCCGCCAGCTCGCCGTGTCGCTCGACATCATCGACGCCGACCGGCGGCTGCCCGCGGCGGAGCGGCTCGCACGGCTGCTGGCGGCGATGGCGGCCGACGCCGACGATGGCCGCACGGTGCGCGCGACGCAGCAGCAACTCGCCGACCTGCTAGGCGTGTCGCGCGTGACGCTGGGCGCCGCGCTGCGCGATCTGACGGCGCGCGGGCAGATCGAGCGCGGCTATGGCTGGCTGCGCATCGCGACACCGCTTCCGCCCGCCGGATGAGGGGGCTATAGGCGGGCGATGATCCTGCTGCGCCGCCTGCTCCTCTTCCTGCTGCTGCTCGGACTGGCGCCCGCTGCCACCGCGGCCGAGCGCGGCCCCGTCGTGATGGCCGCGGCCAGCCTTCAGGAGGCGCTGACCGCCGCCGCCGACGCCTGGGCGGCAAAGGGGCATGCGCGGCCGCTGCTGTCCTTCGCGGGGTCGTCGGCGCTGGCGCGGCAGATCGTCGCCGGCGCGCCCGCCGACCTCTTCCTGTCAGCCGACGAGCCGTGGATGGACGCGGTGGCGAAGGCGGGGCTGCTGCGACCGGGCACGCGCACGACGCTGCTCGGCAACCGGCTGGTGCTGGTCGGCCCCGCGAGCGGGCGGCTGCGCCTGACGCCCGCGCCGGGCTTTCCGCTCGCGCACGCTCTGGGCGGCGGGCGGCTCGCGCTCGCCGATCCCGACGCGGTGCCGGCGGGCAAATATGCGAAGGCGGCGCTGACCGCGCTCGGCGTCTGGCGCGGCGTCGCGGGCCGGTTGGCGCCGGCGGAGAATGTCCGCGCCGCGATGGCGCTCGTCGAACATGGCGCCGCGCCGCTGGGCATCGTCTATGCAACTGACGCACGCGCGTCGAAGCGGGTGCGCGTCGTCGGCATCTTTCCGGCGTCGAGCCATCCGCCGATCCGCTATCCGGTCGCGCTACTCAAGGCGTCGCGCCATCCCGATGCGATGGGATTCCGGAATTTCTTGGCGTCGCGGGAGGGCCGCGCGATCTTCGCCCGCTACGGCTTCGCGGCGCCCTGATGCTGTCGCCGGAGGAATGGGGCATCGTCGCCCTGTCGCTCAAGGTCGGCGGGGTCGCGGTGCTCGCCTGCCTGCCGCTCGCCTTCGCGCTCGCGTGGCTGCTGGCGCGCCATCGCTTTCCGGGGCGGCTGCTGCTCGACGCGCTCGTCCACTTGCCGCTCGTCCTGCCGCCGGTCGTTACCGGCTGGTTGCTGCTGCTCGCCTTCGGGCCGCTGGGACCGGTTGGCCGCTGGCTGAACGACTGGTTCGGCACGACGCTGATGTTCCGCTGGACCGGCGCGGCGCTCGCGGCGGCGATCATGGCGCTGCCGCTGATGGTGCGCGCGATGCGGCTGTCGATCGAGGGGGTCGACCGGCGGCTCGAGGGGGCGGCGCGCACGCTCGGCGCGGGGCACTGGCACGCCTTCTGGACGATCAGCCTGCCACTCGCGCTGCCCGGCGTGCTTGCGGCGCTGGTGCTCGGCTTCGCGCGCTCGATCGGCGAATTCGGCGCGACGATCACCTTCGTGTCGAACATTCCGGGCGAGACGCGGACGCTGCCGCTCGCCATCTATTCGGCATTGCAGGTGCCGGGGGGGGAGGCGATGGTGACGCGGCTCGCGCTGCTGTCGGTCGCGCTGTCGCTCGGCGCGCTGCTCGTTTCCGAATGGCTGGTTCGGCGCACTCCGGCCGAAAGGCTGCGCCGTGGCGATTGAGATCGACGTCGAAAAGCGTTTCGGGACCCGCACGATCGCGGCGTGCTTTACGGCCGAATCGGGGCTGACCGCGCTGTTCGGGCCGTCGGGGGCGGGCAAGACCAGCATATTGAACATGGTCGCCGGGCTGCTGCGTCCCGACCGCGGTCATATCCGCGTCGGCGGGCGGACGCTGTTCGGCGCGGACGTCGACCTGCCGCCCGAAGCGCGGCGCATCGGCTATGTCTTTCAGGACGGGCGGCTGTTCCCGCACCGGCGGGTGAAGGCGAACCTGCTCTACGGCTACCATCTCGCCGATCCGGCGCGGCGCTGGATGGGGTTCGTCGAGGCGGTGGCCTTCCTCGGCATCGAGCCCCTGCTCGGCCGCTGGCCGCAGAGCCTGTCGGGCGGTGAGGCGCAGCGCGTCGCGATCGGCCGCGCGCTGCTGGCGGGACCGGAGATACTGCTGATGGATGAACCGCTGTCGTCGCTCGACGCGGCGCGGCGCGGCGACATCATGGCGGTGATCGAGCGCATTCGCGACGAGCTGCGGCTGCCGATCCTCTACGTCAGCCATGACCGCACCGAGGTCGACCGACTGGCGACCGAAGTGGTGACACTGAACGGTTGACCGGGCGTTTTGCAACATCGCCGTGTCCCCGCGCAGGCGGGGGCCCAGAGCGACAGAAAAGCAGCCTTGGCTTTATCCGCTCTGGGCTCCCGCCTTCGCGGGAGCGCTCGCTTTTCGATCGAGAGTCTGCCTGAGCAGTTTCATATGAAACCAGATCATGCTAGAAACCCCGGCATGGAAAACCCGCCCAGCCACGTCCACGCCACCCCGCCGTTGGGCGCCGCGCCCGACTGGACGTGTCCGCAGGACTGGGACGCCTTCACCGCCGACGAGCATGCAATGTGGGACCGCCTCTTCGCGCGCCAGTCGGCGATGCTGCCCGGCCGCGCGTCCGACGCTTTTCTACGCGGCATCGACGTGCTTCGGCTCGAAAAGCCGGGCATTCCCGACTATCGCGACCTCAACGCGCGACTGACGGAGGCGACCGGGTGGCGCGTCGTCGCGGTGCCGGGGCTGGTGCCCGACGATGTCTTCTTCGACCATCTCGCCAATCGCCGTTTTCCGGCGGGCAATTTTATCCGCACCCCGCAGCAACTCGACTATCTGCAGGAACCCGACGTCTTCCACGACGTTTTCGGTCACGTCCCGATGCTCGCCGATCCGGTGTTCGCCGACTATATGGCCGCCTATGGCCGGGGCGGGTTGCGCAGCCTGAAATATGATGCGTTGAAGCAGCTTGCGCGCCTTTATTGGTACACTGTCGAGTTCGGGCTGATCCGCGAAGGCGGCGCGCTGCGCATCTACGGCGCGGGCATCGTCTCTTCCTATGCCGAAAGCCTGTTCGCGCTCGATTCGGACAGTCCGAACCGCATCGGCTTCGACCTGTCACGGGTGATGCGTACCGACTACCGGATCGACGATTTCCAGCAGAATTATTTCATCGTCGACAGTCTGGACCAGTTGCTTGACGTCACGGTGAACACCGATTTCGCGCCGCTCTATGCCGCCAACGCCGCGCTGCCGCCGATCCCGATCGCCGACATCCTGCCCGGCGATACGGTCATCACGCGCGGCACGCAGGATTATGCGCTGGCGAAAAGCGGCTTAGCAATATCCCCTCCCTAAAGGGGAGCGGGTAGAGATTCACCAGCTCCCGAACGTCGCGTCCGACGGGCTGGCGCGGTGCAGCGCGCGTTGTTTGCGCCGCCAGCCGTGGCGTTGGCGTTTGATCAGCAGCAGGCACGGCCATTCGGCGCTGCCGCCGCGCGCGGCGAGGCGGAAGCCGTGCGCGCGATAGGCGGCGAGCACCGGCTCCATCTGGCGCGCGATCAGCCCGGCCAGGATCGCGTGGCCGCCCGGCGCGGTAACGCTGGCGATGTCGGGGGCTAGCGTGATCAGCGGACCGGCGAGGATATTGGCGACGACCAGATCATAGGGTGCGCGGCGGCGGATCGCCGGATGGTCGGTCCCCGGCGCGACCGCGAGCGCGAGGCGGCGCGCGCCGCATCCCAGCGGCACATGGTTGATCGCGGCATTCTCGCGCGTCACCGCGATGCTCGCGGGGTCGATGTCCGACGCGATCGCGCGGGCGCGCGGCCACAGCGCCAGCGCGGCGAAGGCCAGTAGCCCGGTGCCGGTGCCGATGTCGGCGATGGCGCGCGGACGGACGCCCCGGCGCGCTAGGCGGTCGAGCATCGCGAGGCAGCCCGCCGTCGTGTCGTGCCCACCGGTGCCGAATGCCTGGCCCGCGTCGATCAGGAAGGGCACGCTCCCCACCGGCGTCCGGTCGGCATAGCTGCTCGTATGGACGAAGAAGCGGCCCGCCTGCACCGGCTCCAGCCCCTGCTGCGACAGCGTAACCCAGTCCGCCTCGGGCAGTTCCTCGATCGACGGTTCGACCCCCTTCGCGCTCGGCGCGAGCGCGCGTATCAGCGCCAGCAGCGCGGGGCCGGGCCTGTCGTCGAGATAGGCGTCGAGCTGCCATCGGCCGCTCGCTTCGTCGATCTCGCGCGTCACCACCACCGGGGCATCGGCCAGCGCCTCCAGTTCGGGTTGCTCGGCCGACAGCGCCTCGGCCTCGGCACGCGTGCAGGGCAGGGAGACGAGCCAGCTCATTTCGCGGCCGCTTCCTTCGCAAGCCGCGCGTCGAGCCGTTTCGCGGCATCCTTGGCATAGCGGCGGCAGCCTTCCGGGTCGGTGAGCGGCGCGTCGCCCGCGAAACGCGCGAACAGGCCGCTCGCGCCCGGATGCGGGGTGATCAATATGTCGCACGGCAATGTCGGCACTTTGGCGAAGGTCGCACGCTGCATCGCGACATAATCGGGATGGTCGGCGAAACGGTAGGCGTCCGCCGACACCGCGCTGAGGCTGTCGATATAGGCGATGATGCGGCAGTCGCTGCCCTCGCACGATCGCCATGTCCAACTCGTGCTTCCCGGCGTGTGCCCCGGGGTCGCGTGCGGCGTCAGGTGCAGGTCCGCGATCGGCAATGCCTCTCCGTCGCGCAGGTCGCCCGTCACCGTCACGCCGCGAAACGGCGGGATCGCTCCGTGCTGCGGATCGCGCGCCTCGGGCTCACCGCTGGTCAGCGTGGCGACCGCTTCGGGGCGCGCATGAACCGTTGCGCCGGTCGCATCCTGCAAGGCCTTGAGCCCGCCGACATGGTCGAGATGCTCGTGGCTGGCGAGCAGCGTATGGATTTGCTTCGGGTCGAATCCCAGCGCGCGGATATTGGCGAGAATCGCGGGCGCGGCCTCCTCGGTTGCTGCGTCGATCAGCACGAGACCGTCGGGCGCCTCGATCAGCACCGCCGAAATGCCGCAGGTGCCGACATAATAGCTGTTGCCGAAGATTTTCGCGGGCGGCGCAGGGTCGCTCCAGCCGTCACGACCTTGGCATGCGGCGGCGAGCGTCTCGCCGGTGGGTGCGGCCGGGGTCGGTGGCGGCGTCCCGGTCTGGGGTGTGCAGCCTGCCAGCAGTAGTGCCGCCATGGAAAGCCGGCCATGGCCCCGCGGAGCCGGCGTCCCGACGTCTCGCCGCGTGCGGCGCGCGATGCGGCGGCTACCGAACATGGCTTGCTCCATTGGCGTCGAGCACCGCGCCGGTCATCGACGGCGGCGCGTCGAGCGCGCACCAGCGCGCCATTTCGGCGATTTCCTCGGGCTCGGCGATGCGGCCGAGCGGGATTTCGGCGCGCAGCGCCGCCGCGTTGCGGCCGGACAGCCAGGCATCCGCCATGCCGGTGCGGGTGAAGCCGGGGCAGATGGCGAAGGCGAGGATGCCTTGCGCCGCGTAGCCGCGGGCGATCGTCTTGGTCAGCGCGACCATCCCCGCCTTCGACGCCGCATAATCCCAATGGTCGGGACTGTCGCCGCGGTGCGCGGCGCGGCTCGCGATGTTGACGATCCGGCCGCTGCGCCCGCCGACCTGCCAGTGGAGCACCGCGAGGCGGCAGAGCGCCGCGGCGGCGGTCAGGTTGATCTGCAGGGTGCGGTTCCAGCCCGCGATCCAGGCGTCGTCCGCCGCGTCGATCGGGTTGGTCGCGAACATGCCGGCATTGTTGACGAGCACGTCGATGCGGCCGCCCATCCGGTCGAGGTTTTCGGCCCACAGGCGTTCGGGGACCGCGGGGTCGGACAGGTCGCCGTCGGCGCTTGACAGCGCGGCGACCCGCGTCGCGTCGCCGGTCAGCGCGCCGGCGATCGCGGCGCCGATGCCGCGGCTCGCGCCGGTGATCAGGATATGCGTCGTCATCGCCCTCCTATAGGAGAGGGCGGTGGGGCTTGCCAAGCGCCGGCCCGGGATCAGGCGACCCGGCGGCTGAACTCGGTCGCGGCCTGCTCGAGCGACTGGAGCCGCTCGCCCATCTTCGAGAATTCCTCGCTCAGCGTGCTGATCTCGCCCGCGACCATGCCCGAATCGTTGCGGATGCTGGCGATGGTCGACGACATCGAATCGGCGGCGAGCGCGGTCTCGTCGACCGCCGCGGTGATCGAGGTGACCGTCTGTGCTTGGGCGTCCATTGCGTTGCGGATGTTTTGCGCCGATTGTTGCACCTCGATGATCGTCTGCTGGATCGACTGGTTGGCGGCGACGGCGCCGCGCGTCGCCTGCTGGATCGCGGTGATCTTGCCCGCGATGTCGTCGGTCGCGCGCGCGGTTTCGTTGGCGAGGCTCTTCACCTCCTGCGCCACGACCGCGAAGCCGCGACCCGATTCGCCGGCGCGTGCCGCCTCGATCGTCGCGTTGAGCGCGAGAAGGTTGGTCTGGCCGGCGATCTCGCGGATCAGGCCCAGGATCGATTCGATCGATTCGGCGTGATGCGACAGCGCTTCGGACATGGCGACGGCCTCGCCCGCCTGTTCGGAGGCGCGGACGGCGACGTCGGCGGAGGCCTCGACCTCGCTGCGCGCATCCTCGATCGCGCGGATCAGCCCGGCGGCGGTCGACGCGGCCTCGCGCATCGCGATCGCCGACTGCTCGGACGCGGCGGCGACCTCGCTGGTCTTGGCGATCATGCCCTTCGCGGCCTGGTCGGCGGACGCGGCCTGCTTGGCCAGTTCGCGGCGGACGCCGTCGGTGTCCTGCACCAGCGATGCGATCGATCGGTCGAAGTCGCCCGCCAGCGCGTGCCGCTCGCTCGACCGCGCGGCGTGATCCAGCTTTTCGGCATAGGCGTGCATGATGTCGAATTCGAGGATGGCGAGCCGGTTGATAGCGCTCGTCAGCCGCACCGTGCGCGCGGCATCGTCGGCGCAGGCCGCGACGACATGCGCGATCGCCGCGCGCTGGCTTTCGGCGATGCACGACAGGACCGAAGCGAGGGGAACCCCGACGCGCAGCGCCATATGCGTGTTCTGGCAGGCGATCGTCGCCGACTCCTGGCCGGCGGCGTCGGTATATTTGACCCGCATATGCCTGGCGCTGCCCCGCACATAGGCGTCGAGCAACTCGCCCTCGATCGGGCGGTCGATCGACGGCAGCGCGTTGAACGCCTCCCAATAGGCGCGCCCCATCGCCTCCTCGTGCCCCGCGACGATCGCGTGGACTTCGGCGGCGTCGGCGGCGAGCCGGCCGTCGAGATCGTAGAAGGGAAAGCGCTCGGCCATCGCCACGGGGTCGATCTGCTGCTTATGAATCGGATTTTCCTTCACCATGATCCTGTTCCCTCGAACGATCTTCGCGCGCGCGGATTCGCCGTTCGCGCGCGCCCCGCGATACATGGCTGAGGGATATGCGGGGAAAGTGGTAAATTCGCCGTTAACCAGCCGCGCACATGCATGCGTCATCCCTCGTCGCGCGCCGCGCGTTTGCTGTATAGGCGGTGGCGAAGACCGGATGGCGAAGAGGCGCGCGCCGGCCCGGACGCAGACGGAGAACGACCATGATTATCGGCACCCCGCGGGAAATCAAGAATCACGAATATCGCGTCGGCCTGACGCCCGAGAGCGCGCGCGAACTGGTCGCGCACGGCCACCGCGTGCTGGTCGAGACCGCGGCAGGCGAGGGGATCGGCGCGCACGACCGCTTCTATGAGGAAGCAGGGGCGGAGATCGTCGCGACCCCCGCCGACATCTTCGTGGCCGCCGACATGGTCGTGAAGGTGAAGGAGCCGCAGCCGGCCGAGCGCGCGATGCTGCGCCCCGGGCAGATCCTCTATACCTATCTTCACCTCGCCCCCGATCCCGACCTGACGCGCGACCTGATGGCGTCGGGCGCGGTGTGCATCGCCTATGAGACGGTGACGAGCCCGCACGGCGGCCTGCCGCTGCTCAAGCCGATGAGCCAGGTCGCGGGGCGCATGGCGATCCAGGCCGGCGCCACCGCGCTCGAAAAGGCGCACGGCGGGCGCGGCGTGCTGCTGGGCGGCGTGCCCGGCGTCGCGCCCGGCAAGGTCTGCATCATCGGCGGCGGCGTCGTCGGCTTCAACGCGGCCCAGATGGCGGCGGGGCTCGGCGCCGACGTGACCATCCTCGACCGCGATCCCGAGGTGCTCGAACGCGTCGGCACCTTCTTCGAGGCGCGGGCGAAGACGCGCTTCTCGAACCGCGCCAACCTCGCCGAATGCGTCGCGGAGGCCGACCTCGTCATCGGCGCGGTGCTGATCCCCGGTGCCGAGGCGCCGAAGCTGGTGACGCGCGCAATGCTGGGGACGATGCGCCCCGGTTCGGTGCTCGTCGACGTCGCGATCGATCAGGGCGGCTGTTTCGAGACCAGT
The DNA here is from genome assembly GCF_001591045.1 of Sphingopyxis granuli NBRC 100800. Classification (GTDB taxonomy): domain Bacteria; phylum Pseudomonadota; class Alphaproteobacteria; order Sphingomonadales; family Sphingomonadaceae; genus Sphingopyxis; species Sphingopyxis granuli. The sequence goes on from NZ_BCUA01000027.1 coordinate 44,622, forward strand.
CGTGCGACGACGCACGCCGACCCCACCTATGTCGTCGACGGCATCGTCCATTATGCGGTCGCCAACATGCCCGGCGCGGTCGCGCGCACCAGCACCTATGCGCTCAACAACGTCACCCTGCCGCACGCGCTGCACATCGCCGGGCTCGGCTGGAAGGAGGCGTTGCGGCGCGATGCGCATCTTGCGCAGGGCCTGAACGTCTGGAATGGCAAGGTGACGTTCGAAGCCGTAGCGGAAGCGACCGGAACCGACTATGTGCCTGTCGAACAGGCGCTAAGTTAATCAGGAAAGTTGAGATGACGAACCAAGGCCAGCCCACTCCTCCCCCGGCCGAAGACGAGGAAAACGAAGTGCTGCGCGCGACGCGCGAACTCCAGCAGCAGAAGGAAGCCGCGGAAGCGGCCGAAGCCGCCGCGAGGGACGCCACCGTCCGCAGCGAGCGCAAGGGCATCGCGTGGAAAGCCGCGGCGGGCCTCGGCATCGGCTCGGCCGCGGTGCTCGCGGCTTTGCTCTACGCCAATCGCGACAAGATCAAGTAGGACATCGGGAAGCCCCGGCGCGCTCCTCGGCATTGCGAGGAACGTGGCGGCGAAGCCATCGCCGGCTATCGACCTTGCACGGACCGATTAAGGCGTGTGGGGATTCAG
>NZ_BCUA01000028.1 GCF_001591045.1 Sphingopyxis granuli NBRC 100800
AAAAATCGGTTCTCATTTCCAAATCCTCCTGATTGAAGCAATTCGGGCATGAGATGCGCCGGGACTCAGAGCCGGCGCTCTCTATGTCCTGAGGACACGGAAAATCCCGCGTCCGGGGAAAAGTTAGGAAAGCCGTTTTACCGTTTCAAGAGTGTGGGCGCCGCTCGGAATGTCGGCGATGGGTCGCGGCAGCAAGCGAAGTTTCCGCATCCCGGGGGGCTGCCGGGAGGCGGGAAACGGTATCCAGTCTGCCCCTTGGTGCAGCTTGGCGGCGAAGGGCAAGTCGAAGACATGCGATCGACGCCGCGCGGCATGGTTGCCGCGAGGCATCCTGACCGCGGAGATTGCAATGACTGTCGAAGGGCCTCTGGCAACGCCTGAAATCGGGAACTGTTACGGAGAGGCGGAGCTCGCCCGTCTTCCGGCGGCGCACCCCGCCGTGACGGCCGACCGGATCGGCGTGCTGCTCGTCAATCTTGGCACGCCCGACGCGCCGACGAGCCGCGCGGTACGGCGCTATCTCGCGGAATTTCTCTCCGACCGGCGCGTGGTCGAACTGCCCTCGCTGATCTGGCAGCCGATCCTGCGCGGGGTCGTTCTTGCGGTTCGGCCGCGAAAGTCCGCCAAGGCCTATCGCGAAATCTGGACATCGGAGGGCTCGCCGCTCGCGGCGATCACCCGCCGCCAGGCAAAAGCGCTCCAGGCATCGCTTGGAGGTGATGCGGTGGTTGCGCATGCGATGCGCTATGGCAGCAGCCCGATCGCGGACGGCATCGACGCGCTTCTTGCGGCAGGATGTCGCCGAATTCTCGTCGCGCCTTTATACCCGCAATATTGCGCCGCGACGACCGCGAGCGTGAGCGATGCGGTCCAGGCGCATATGGCGCGCCTGCGCTGGCAGCCGGCGCTGCGCATCCTTCCACCCTATCATGATGACGATCGCCATCTCGAGGCGCTGGCGTCGTCGCTCGGACGTGCGATCGGTGGCCTCGACTTCGTGCCCGACACGATCGTTGCAAGCTTCCACGGCATGCCCGAGCGCACCTTGCATCTCGGCGATCCCTATCATTGCATGTGCCTCAAGACCGCGCGCCGGTTGGGCGAGGTTCTGGGGAAGACTGTCGTGCCGAGCTTTCAGTCGCGCTTCGGCAAGGCCAAATGGCTGACACCGGCAACCGACATGATGCTCGAGGCGCTCGGCCGCGAAGGCCGGTCGGTGGCTGTGATCGCGCCGGGGTTCGCCGCCGATTGCCTCGAGACCCTTGAGGAAATCGCTATCCGCGGCCGCGAGCAGTTCCTTGCCGCCGGCGGCCGCCACTTCGCTTATATACCCTGTCTCAACGACAGCGATGTCGGGATGGACATGCTCACCGCCCTGGTCAGGAGCGATCTTTCGGGCTGGCTTTGAGGGCTTTCGATAAGCGGGGCCGCGCTGCGCCAACAGACGTCGCGCGGCCCCGGTGATGTATCAGGCGGGAAGCAGCACGCCGTCGATGACGTGGATCACGCCGTTCGACTGGAGAACGTCGGCGGGGCCAATCTTCGCCGTGCCGCCCTTGGCGTCGTTCACATACCAGCTGCCATCCTTCTCCCAGACGGCGAGCTTGGCGCCCTGCACCGTCGTGAGCACCGCCTTGCCGCCATTGGCCTTGGCCTGCGCCGCAATATCGGTCGCGGTCAGGCGGCCCGGCACGACATGGTAGGTCAATATGCCCGTCAGCATCGCCTTGTTCTCGGGCTTGAGCAGCGTATCGACTGTGCCGGCGGGAAGCTTGGCGAAGGCGGCGTTGGTCGGTGCAAAGACCGTGAACGGGCCGGCGCCCGAGAGCGTCTCGGCGAGGCCGGCGGCCTTGACCGCCGCGACCAGTGTCGTGTGATCTTTGGAATTGGCGGCATTTTCGACGATGGTCTTGGTCTCATACATCGCGGCGCCGCCGACCATCGGGTTCTTGGCGGCCGCGATGCCGCCGGCAAGCGCGAGCGCTGCTGTAGCAAGCGAAAGCGAGATACGGGAAATAGCCATTGGTCATTCCTTTTCGAATGTTCGTCCCGGGGGGATAGGACAGGCGTGAATTTAGGCGCCCCGCCCTGCCGGGGCGACCTGTCCTTTGGGGCGGGTTCTCCGGTCCGGCAGAGGCGGCCTTCGCCGCTAGCGATATCGGCAGTTTTCCTTCCGAACCGCTGGAGGCAAACCGGCGGCAGGCTGAACCATCGACGCAGCCGGGCGAGAAGGGGGCTTGCATGCCATTCGAGGGATCGTTCGAAGACCGGCTGGCGCTACGCGACCTGCTCGACACCTATGCCGACGCGGTCAACCGGGCAGACAGCGAAGCCTGGGCCGCGACCTGGGACGAAGGCAGCCTGTGGTCGCTTCCCGGTTTCGGGATTTTCGAGGGCAAGGCGACAATCGTCGACACCTGGCGCGCGGCGATGCGCGCCTTTCCCGACATCGTCTTTCGCGCTTGGCCGGGTTTGATCGAGGTCCGTGAAGAAAAGGCGGCCATGCGGTCCTACACCGAGGAAATCTTCCTGCGAGACGGCGCGCTTCACCGGACCCTCGGCATCTATGACGACGTCTGCCGCCGGGTCGATGGCAGGTGGCTGTTTGCAGAGCGGCGGTTCCGGCCGTTGCCGCAGCTTTCAAGAACCGAGGTGCAGGCATGAAGATCCTGATCTAGGCGGTCATCGATATCGATCCCGAGGCGCGCGGAGAGGCGCTGGCCGGCGCACGCGGCTGGATCGAAGGCGCGCTCGTACAGCCAGGCTGTCTCGCTTACGACTGGACCGCCGATCCGCATGTGGCGACGCGCATCCACGTGTTCGAGGAATGGCACGGCGAAGCTGCGCTCGCCGCGCATCTGGCCGGGCCGCAGTACAGGGGAATGCTGGGGCATATCGGCGCATTTGGCGTGCGCGCGTCGTCGAGCCGCAAATTCGCGGTGTCGCGCGAAGGCCCGGTTTACAACAGCCAAGGCGTGGCAAGCGCCGGCTTCGACTAGCCGCATGACCTTCCTTCGCTAGCCGCGCAGTGCTTCCCAGGCAGCCAGCGCCCGCGCCCGCGCCGCCTCGTGACCGACAAGCGGTGGCGGATACTTTGGTACCCGCGCATCCTGACCATGGGCCGCGACGATCTCGGTGTCCGACAGATGCGCAAGTTCGGGAACATAAGCGCGGACATAGTCGCCCATCGCGAACCGTTCGCTCTGGAGTAGCGGCGACATGATGCGCGAGAAGACTGGCGCGTCGACGCCGGTGCCCGCGACATATTGCCAGTTCATCGCGTTCGAGGCGAGATCGGCGTCGAGCAGCGTATCCCAGAACCAGCGCTCTCCCCGGCGCCAGTCGATCAGCAGATGTTTGACGAGGAAGGAGGCGGTGACCATCCGGACCCGGTTGTGCATCCATCCCATATTCCAGAGCTGACGCATACCCGCGTCGACGATTGGGTAGCCGGTCCGTCCCCGGGTCCAGGCGGTGAAGTCCCGGTCGGCTTCGGGGCCGCTCCGCCAGCCGAAATCATCGAAGGTGGGGCGCCCGTTCCGATCGCCATAATCGGGCATCTGGTCGACGAGATTGATGCCATGTTCGCGCCAGCCGAGCTCCGATCGAAAGGTCTCGGCGCCAGCATCGTCGCGCTCGCCGAGCGCATGCCAGATCGACCGGGGGCTGATTTCGCCGAAATGAAGATGCGGCGACAGCCGCGATGTCGCGGGGAGCGAGGGATAGTCGCGGCGGGCCTTATAGGCGCCGGCAAGCGGCAGCCAGTCGCGTAGCGCCCGCCAAGCACCTTTCTCGCCCGGGCGCCAGTCGCCAAATCCCGAGGCCCAGTCGGGGCTTATCGGGGTCAGGCCCCAATCGGCGAGATTGTCCGACGCCGGCCAGGCCCGAGGCGGCGGAATATGGTCGGGCGCCGCATGGGGAAGGGCGGGCGGCATGCGCTCCAGCAGCGCGCGATACCATGGCGTGAAGACGCGGTAGCGCGCGCCTTGCGCATTGGTGATGCTCTCGGGCGGCGCAAGATAATTGCCGTCGTGGAGTCGCAGTTCGAGCCTGGCGTCTATCGCTTCCTCGCAGTGCCGCCACCAGGGCTCGTAGCAGCGGGTCGCGTGCACCCTTGTGCTGCCGGCTTCTGCCGCGACGCTTTCGACTATTTCGGCGACAGCGCCGCGGCGCAGGACGAGGCGGCTGCCGCGTTTGCGAAGGCTCGCATCGAGTGCAGCGAGACTGTGATGCAGCCACCAGCGCTGCGCGCCCCCGATGGCGCGCGTTTCGGGGCTCTCGTCATCCAATATATAGAGCGGAATGACCGGGCCTTCGGCAATCGCTGCGAGGAGCGCCGGATGGTCGGTGGTGCGGAGGTCCTGGCGAAGCCACAAGATGGCGGGGGGCATGGCGGCGGTTTCCCTTTTTGGCGGGCCGTGGTGCGGGCAGTCGCTGGTTCTGCCATCGGGCACGCTCCCCCCTCCGCAAAAGATGACCTTTCGGGAAGCCCGGACGGTGCGCACTCGCATCGGCGGGGATGTCCATGCGGAGGATTGGGCGGTGCGACATGGTGTCGCACCGCCCGGCGATGAACAATCACCGCCCCCCGCCGCGGCCAGGCGTAGGTCGCAAGGCGCTGGCCGCCGGCAGAACCGGAATGTCGATCCGCTCAGCCTGACATGGCATCTTCCGTGGCGCCATCAAGCCCGGAAAATTTCGGGCGTCCCCCGCTCTCGTAGCGGCGGTCGTCCATCCTGACCCCGATGTCGCCGAGAATGAGGCGCGCCGTCGCCTTCGCGCTCGCGACGACACCCGGAATGCCTGCGCCGGGATGGGTCCCCGCGCCCGTAAAATAGAGATTTTCGATGCGCGCGTCGCGGTTGTGTCCCCGAAAATAGGCGCTCTGCAGCAGAGTTGGCGTAAGGCTGAAGGCGCTCCCGAGATGCGCGGCGAGATCCTGTTCGAAGTCCGGCGGCGCATACTGGATTTGCGTGACGATCCGCGCGCCAAGGTCCGGGATCAGGCGCCGCTCGATCTCGGCGATGATGCGCTTCGCGAGGTTGGGGCCTTCGACCTCCCAGTCGAGCGGCGCATGGCCGCGATGCGGAACCGGCGCAAGCGCATAGAAGCTGCTGTGGCCCGCCGGCGCAACGCCCGGATCGCTTGCGCTCGGATGATGAAGGTAGAGCGAAAAATCTTCGGCGAGCCCGCCATTCCGGTAGATATCGTCGAGAAGCCCGCGATAGCGCGGACCGAAGAGGATCATATGGTGGGGGATCTCGGGGAAGGTGCCGCGCACACCCAGATGGAGGACGAAGAGGCTCGGCGACCAGTTCTTGCGCGCGAGGCGTCCGGCCTCGCGCTTGCCTCGCGGATGCGCAAGCAGGTCGCGGTAGCTGTGCATGAGGTCGGCGTTCGAGGCGACGAGATCGGCGCGCGCTGTGAAGCCGCTCCGCGTCATGATGCCGGTTACCCGGTCCCCTTCGGTTTCGATGCGGGCAACGGGATCGCCGAGCCTCAGCGTGCCCCCGAGACGCTCGAACAGCGTGGCCATGCCGGCGACGAGCCGGTTGGTGCCGCCGCGCGCATACCAGACGCCGCCATCCTGCTCGAGCTTGTGGATGAGCGCATAGATGCTGCTCGTCGCCATCGGGTTTCCGCCGACGAGCAGGGTGTGAAAGGACAGCGCCTCGCGCAGCTTTTCGCTCCGCACATAGCCTGCGACGGTTTGATAGACCGAGCGCCAGGCCCGGTGCCGCACAAGCGCCGGCGCCGCCTTCAGCATCGAGCGGAAGTCGAGAAAGGGGACCGCGCCGAGCTTCACATAGCCTTCCTCGTAAACCGACGCGGAAAAGCCGAGAAACCGCTCATATCCCGCGACATCGGCGGGATAGAGCGCGGCGATCTGGCGGGCGAGCGCCTCCTTGTCATTGCCATAGTCGAAGATCGATCCGTCGGGCCAGCTCAGCCGGTAAAAGGGCGAGACCGGGACGAGGTCGACATCGCGCTCGAGCCGCTGACCGCTCAGCGCCCAGAGCTCGTCAAGACAGGCCGGGTCGGTGATGACCGTCGGCCCGGCGTCGAAGGTGAAACCATCCTTCTCGAAGACATAGGCACGGCCGCCCGGTCGGTCGCGCGCTTCGACGAGCAGCGTATCGAGGCCCGCCGACTGGAGGCGGATGGCGAGCGCAAGGCCGCCGATGCCCGCTCCGATCACGATTGCGCGCGTCATCGCGGCGCCTCCGCTGCGATCGCGGCGCCGAGAACATGGCCCGACAGCCAGGTATATTCGGCAAAGCCATGGTAGAGCCAGTCGCCGCAGGCGCCGAGGCCGATGGCAGGGTTCCACAGCAGCTTCGGATCCTGTCCCGATGGCTGAGAGAATAGCCAACGATGGGCCGCGATATGGCTTGGGGCGGGCAATTCGCGGCCGGCGACCTTTCCGAGTTCGGCAAGCAGCAGACGTGCGACGCTCGCGCTTTCGCTGGCCAGATGCGCTTCCGACCAGGTCCAGTCGGCTTGCACCACCCACCGTTCGCCCGGCGCGCGTCCGGGCTTGGCGCTGTCGCGTGCCGCGGTCACGAGTGAGCCCGCGCCGCGAAGGAAATCGGGGAGCTCCTCGATCCGTTCCTCGAAGGCGAACATCGCGGTCCAGCAAGGATTATAGCGCACCGCCATGGCCGCGCGCGCCATCTCGAAATCATGGAGCGACAGAAGCGGGGCGGCCTGCTCGGCCGGAATGGCGATCACCGCCGTATCGAATTTGCCGAGCCGCCTGGCTTCGCTGTGGAGCGTCCAGCCGGTGCGGGATCTGGTCAGGGCCGTGACCGGTCGTGACAGGCGGACATCGAGATCGTCCGCGAGGGTTTTGAGCGGCGCGGTCATGGTCGGCGTGCCGACCCAGCTGTCCGCGCCCGCGACTGGCCAGCGCGCCGCGAGACCCGCCTTCTCCCACGCGGCGACCAGCCTCGTAAAACCTTCGGAGCGCGCCGTGAAATGCGTTGCGCCATGATCGAATGCGACCCCGGGATCGCCCGGCTCCGCGCGGCGGGTCGCGAGGCGGCCGCCGATGCCGCGGGATTTGTCGAAAAGCGTTGCCTCCAGCCCGGCATCGCGCAGCCGCCGCGCACAGGCGAGCCCGGCAATGCCGGCTCCAATGATCGCGACCCGCATCAGACCTTGGTCTCGCGGTCGCCGCGATGGCACGCACGATGGCCAGCCGCCGCCGGTGAGCCTGCCCGTGCCGTCGACATGCGGGGCGTCATGCGCAATTTTTTCCGGTTCGTCGCATTTGTCATCGGCGCAGGCTTGCATGAGCAAGGGGAAGTGTCGCAACATGTCCCTTGGGGCATCCAGGGGTGAGCGGGCGGATATTATGTCATTGAAGACAATGATCGCGGCTAGCCCGATCGCCGCGGTGATCAGCGATCCGCGCCTCCCCGATAACCCGATCGTCGAGTGCAATGCGGCTTTTTCGGCGCTCACCGGCTATGGACCGGAGGAAATCGTCGGGCGCAATTGCCGCTTCCTCGCCGGCCCCGCTACCGAAGCCGAACTGACCGAAACTTTAAGGATCGCCATCCGGGAGCAGAGGCCGGCTCTCGTGGAGATCCTCAACTACCGGAAAGACGGAACGCCGTTTCGCAATGCCGTGCTGGTAGCGCCGATTTTCGGCCCCGACGGAACTCTTGAGTATTTTCTCGGCTCGCAAATCGAGATCGACGAGGCGGGCGAGGCGGTGGGAGGACGGAGCGCGCGGGCGCGGGCGCAGATCGAGGCGCTCTCGCCGCGGCAGCGCGAGGTGCTGAAGCTGATGGCGAGCGGCCAGCTCAACAAGCAGATCGCGTTCACGCTGTCGCTGTCGGAGCGCACGATCAAGATGCACCGCGCTGCGCTGCTGCGCGCGCTCGGCGTCGAAACGACGGCCGATGCGATCCGGCTCGCGGTCGAGGCCGGCTTCTAGGCACCGATCTACCTTCCCTTTGAGGCATATGGGAGATCGCGCCGCCGCCGATTAAGCATCCGATAGCCGAAGCAATTTCATAGCCGGGAAGGGCAGCATTTGAGCGGTAAGCGCGCATTGGTGATTGGAAGCGGTGGCGGCATCGGCGCCGCGCTTGTCGATCAACTTGTCGTATCGGGTCGATTTGACCGCGTCTATGCAGGAAGCAGGCGGCCCGAGGCGTCGAACGATCCCAGTGTGAAACGGCTGACGACGGATATACTGGATGACGACACGCTTGGTGACACGCCTCGAAGAGGAGACCCGGATCGGCAAAGGCGGGACCCTGGCGGCGCAGCTGTCGCGGCTCGACCTGCTCGTGCTCGACGAGCTCGGTTATCTGCCGTTCGCCCGCTCGGGAGGGCAGTTGCTGTTCCACCTCATCAGCAAGCTTTATGAGCGGACCAGCGTCATCATCACCACGAACCTCGCCTTCGGCGAATGGCCGACCGTGTTCGGCGATCCCAAGATGACCACGGCGCTGCTCGACCGCGTCACCCACCACTGCGATATCGTCGAGACGGGCAACGACAGCTGGCGCTTCAAAAACCGCAGCTGACAGCCACCTTCGGCGCCTTCAAAAATCTATCTTGCGCTGCGCGCGCCTCCGGTCGGGCTACGCCCGCCCTCCGCCGCACGCAGCGCAAGGCCATCTTCAACAAACCAGCATCATATTATCCGAAAAGGGGGTCCCTCTTCGACGCCGATCGGGGATCCCTTTTGAACGCCGTTTGACACTCGGATGTGCGCACGTACAGACAGATAGGCCGCATACGTCCCTTCCGGCGCGAGAAGCTGCGCGCACCGCGGGCCAGCACCTTTGAGACGCTTCGCGACAGAAAGTAGAATCTCGGACCATGTCGGACGATCTCAGCTTCTGGTCATTGTCCAGGCCCGCCGCCAACTGGATGACATGACCAAAATAACCGAAACGCCCGCCCCGAGTGCAGACACGCTTTCGCCTGCATCCACCCTGTTCCGCGATCTCCAAAGCCTGAAACTGTCGATTGAAAAAGTCGAAGCCGAGGTGAACGCATTTATCTCGCTCCAGAAGCGCACAATCGGTGTCGCATTTCGGGAAACGCTCAATCAAGCAATCGAATCCAATATAGATTTCGCGTCCTCGTCATTCCTCCCCGGCGCACCACAGCTTCATGAGGTCGCTGCGTCCGACCGTGAGGACTTGCACGCATTAGCTCGACGCCGGTGCATATGTCGTTGCTCAGCTTGCCTTCGGCATTTTCGGCGCGTGGGCCGGGCATCTGATGTTCGACCTTCCGATCTTACAGTTTTCGACAAAGGCGAGAACCGGATTGGGGCAGTGGACCGCCGAGTTCGTTGCGACCTTCGGCCTCGTACTGACGATCCTCGGTACCGCGAGATACAAGCCACAGGCCGTGGCGGCGTCGGTCGGGCTCTATATCACCGCTGCTTACTGGTTCACGTCATTGACGAGCTTTGCAAATCCGGCGATCACCGTGGTGCGCGGCCTGTCGAACACATTTGCGGGTATCGCGCCGCATGACGTTCCAATGTTTGTTGTTGCGCAATTCGCCGGGGCGATCGCGGCAACCGCAATCGCAAGCACCCTGTTCGGCGAGCCTTTTGGGCCATCGGCTATTTCTCCATCCGCGCCCGAAAGCTGACTGGCGCAGCCGGCCAGCCGCGTTTGAGCACTCACTGTCGCGCCATTTCCATTTTTGCGTCAGTGCCGATGTCAAGCAATCGTGCAATCTCGTCGGACGTTCGCTGCACGGCAAGCTTTAGCGCCTCGTCGATGTGGACATAGTCTTGAGTTACATTCTGCGAGGCATGACCCAGCATTGCCCGGATCGTAAGCTCGGAGAATCCCAAATCTCCGGCAACGCTTCCGAAGGTATGGCGAAGCGTATGCGGTGTAACTCCCGTGATACCCGCCAAGCCGCAAACCCGTTTCAGGCAGTCGCTAACAGCCGTGAATGGGCCATCGCCCGCTGCGGACGGAAAGAAGTGGGAATTGCCGACTATCTCCACCTGAGCTTCCAGAATGCGGATGGCGGCCGGTCCGATCGCTCTTACTTGCGCTCCGCCCTTGGTATCCGGAAAGACAACGTATCCGCGATCGGCATGGAGCCAGGCTCGCTGCATTGCTTGCGCTTCTTGCCGCCGATAGCCGGTGAGCAATAGTCCTCGCAACACACCGAGGGCGATCGGGTTCTCCCCATTGGCTTCAGCGTAGGCGATCGCCTTTCCCATCATCATGATCTCGGCCACGCTCAAACGACGAGTCCTTTTCTTTCCCGCGAGCTTCTTTGCTCCCAGCGTCGGATGGACCTCGAGCAGGCCTTTGTGCTTCGCATGACCAATGATTGCCTGGAGCGTTCCGACGCAGCGACCCGCGACGCCGGGACCGCCGGTCGCCCTGCCACCGCGGCCTCCGGTGCGCGGCTTGGCAGTCTTTCCGTTCTTCACATCGGTCTGCATCTGTTCGACATCGGCAATTTTCAGATGCTTCACGACACGTTTTCCGAGCAGCGGGACGATGTGCGTCTTTATGCGACTCTCGTCCATGTCGAGCGATGATGACTTTATCGGAAGGCTTTTTCGTCCGAGGATGTTCCCGGCCCGTGCTTCAGTGAGATACCAATCGCACATCTCGGCCACCGTCATGCCGTTGCGCGACTGCCGGACCTTGTCCGCTGGATCTCCGCCGACGATGACCTCCGCCAACTTCAGCCGCGCGAGATCACGCGCTTGCTCGACGGTGAGCACGCCAAAGCGGCCCAGGTTCATGCGCCGCTGAATGCCCTCGGCATTGCGGTATTGAACGATGAAGGTCTTCAGGCCCGATGGGAGAACGCGAAGTCCGAATCCCTTAATCTCGGTGTCCCAATAGATGAGTTGTTTCGAGGCGGGCGATACCACCGCGTCGATCGTACGCTTTGTCAGCTTGCTCGTCGGCATGTTGCCACTCCTCTTGCTGACAAAATCTCAGATCACGCAATTGTCAACAAATTGTCAGCGCTGAACGGTACTCCAGCGGCTAGTCGAGGATAGGGCGTCGTAGAGATAATCTCAAGAAAGTAAGCAATTATGGGGCGGTAGCGTAGAAAAGGAAGAAATCGAAAAGTGTCACGATCAAGTTGCCAAGGTTGGGGTCGAGGGTTCGAATCCCTTCGCCCGCTCCAGTTTTCCGACAGATCAGAATGAGACCGGCGCCCGATGCGGCGCCGTGCTGCGCGCTGTGTTATGCGGTCGACCCGGCCCCCGCTGCTGCGGCCGTCGCACCTTCGTGAAGGTCCGCGCCGACAATTTTCGCCGGTCGCGAAAGGAAAATTCGCGCTCGTGGCTCTTATGGGCTCAAGACGATAGAATCCCAGGGAGAGGGAGAAAAGCCCACGACCAAGGGCGTGAAGTTCGAGCGGCGACGCCGCATGGCCGCGTGGGTGACCGAGCACGTCATTCCCCACGAAGCGGCCGTGCGCGCGTGGCTGGCCCGCACGCGCGCGTCCCAGGAGGATATCGACGAATTGATCCAGGAATCCTATTCGCGGCTGGCGGCCTTGGAGAGCGTCGATCATATCGATCGCCCCGATGCCTATTTCTTCTCGATCGCCCGCAACCTTCTCGTCCGCCGTCTGCGGCGCGCCCGGGTCGTGCCGATCGAGGCGATCGCCGAGATCGACGCCTTTCAGGACGACATGCGCCCGTCGCCCGAGCGCGAGGCGGGAAGCCGGATCGACTATCGGCGCCTGCTGGCGCTGATCGACGCCCTGCCCGAACGCCGCCGCCGGATCGTCCGGATGCGCAAGCTGGAAGGCTGGTCGCAGCGCGAGATCGCGGCCGCGCTCGGCATCAGCGAAAGCATCGTCGAGAATGAGATCTATCATGGCGTGCGGGCGGTCCAGCGCGCGTGGCGCGACGGCGAAGCGCTGAGCGCGGCGCGCCTCGCCGCTTTCGAGGGCGGGGAGCGGCCGCGATGACCGGGCGGCGAGCCAGCGACATCGATGCCGATGCCGCGCGCTATGTCGCGCGGATGGACGGCGACGACTGGTCCGATGCGCAGGAGCGGGAACTCGAACGCTGGCTGGCGCGCGACCCCAGGCATGCCGGCGCGTTGCTGCGCGCCCAGGCCGCGTGGATGACGCTCGACCGGCCGTTTCCGGCGCAATCGGCGGTGCGCGAGGATACGGGCGTCCGGGCGGGATGGAGCCGGCGGCGCGTGCTCGCGGGTGGCGGCGCGGCGGTCGCGGCGGCGGTCGGCGGGGGCGTGCTGCTGTTCGGCGGCACCAGCTATGCGACCGCGGTGGGCGAAATCCGGCGCGTGCCGCTGGCCGACGGCTCGATCGCCGCGATCAACACCGCCAGCGCCATCGACGTCAGTCTCGATGACGCGGCGCGCAACGTGCGGATCGAGCGGGGCGAAGCCTGGTTCCAGGTCGCGCGCGACAAGCGGCGCCCCTTCGTCGTCGCGGCGGGCCGCGCGCGCATCCGCGCGGTCGGCACGGCCTTTTCGGTGCGCCGCCGCGCCGGGGGCGCCGACGTGCTCGTCACCGAAGGCGTGGTCGAGGTCTGGGCCGATGGCGCGGAGGGCCATCGCGTCCGATTGAAGGCCGGGTCGCGCGGCTTCGTCGCCGACGATGCCGCGATCGAGCAGGCCCCGGCCGCACCGTCCGCGATCGACCGTGCGCTTGCATGGCGCAACGGCAAGGTCGACCTCGCCGGCGACCGGCTCGACAGCGCGGTGGCCGAGTTCAACCGCTACAATCGTCGCCAGCTGGTCGTCGCCGATCCCGCCGTCGCGGCGGAGCGGTTCGACGGCGTGTTCCGCACCGACGATCCCGAAGGGTTCGCGCAGGCGGTCGAGGTCAGCCTGGGGGTGCCCGTCGACCTGTCCGATCCCGCGCAGATCCGCATCGGCCGGCCCGGTCTTTGAAGAATCGGCGCGCCGGAAAAGGAAAATCCGGGCCGGGGTCTCTTGTGGGGCAGGGGCGCAGGGAAGCGCCCGACAAGGGAGGGACATGATGGGGATTGGAATCGGCCGCGCCGCGCTGATGGCTTCGACCGCGATCGTCTGCGTCGCGACGGTGAGCCCGGCGCACGCGCAGAGCAAGACTTTCGACGTTCCGGCGCAGGCGGCGGCAACGGGGATTGCGGAGCTGGGCCGGCAGGCGGATATCCAGATCGTCGCCGCGCGGCGCTATACGCAGAACAAGAAGACCAACGCGGTGCGGGGCGACATGACCGCCGACCGCGCGCTGGCCGTCCTGCTGGACGGCACCGGGCTGGTCGCCCAGCGCACGGGGCCGCAGACCTATTCGGTCGTCCCGAAGGCCGTTCCGGCGGACACGTCGGAAAGCGATGCGGGCGCGGGCACCTATCGCGACGACATCATCGTGGTCACGGCGCAAAAGCGCCAGGAATCGATCCAGGAGGTGCCGATCGCGATGACGGCGCTCAGCCAGGAGGATCTGACGACGCGGCAGGTCGCGGGCGGTCCCGATCTGATCAGCCAGGCGCCGAACATCACCTTCAGCAAGACCAATTTCACCGGCTACACGATCCAGATCCGCGGCATCGGCACGCAGGCGGTGTCGGCGACGACCGACCCGGCGGTGGCGATCGCGTTCAACAACACGCCGTTCGTCCGCAACCGCTTCTTCGAGCAGGAATTCTATGACGTCGAGCGGATCGAGATATTGCGCGGCCCGCAGGGCACGCTCTATGGCCGCAACGCCACCGCGGGCGTGGTCAACCTGATCTCTGCCAAGCCCGAATATTTCCCCGACGCGTTCGCGTCGGTCGATGCCGGCAATTACAAGAACCGGCGGGTCGAAGGGATGATCAACATCCCTCTGGTCGACGACAAGGTCGCCTTCCGCCTCGCGGGCGCGATGACCAAGCGCGACGGTTACACGACGAACCAGATGACGGGGAAGCAGATCGACGGCCGCGACCTGTGGTCGATCCGGGCCTCACTGCGCCTCGAGCCGACCTCGTGGCTGCGCGCCGATTTCGTCTACGAGCATTTCCAGGAACATGACGACCGGCTGCGCAGCGGCAAGCAGTTGTGCAAGAAAGACCCGGGGCTGAGCGAAGTTGGCGGCGTTTCCGTCAACCAAGATTCGGGCGGGTATTTCGGGGCCCGCACCTATCTTAGCCAGGGCTGCCTACCGGTATCGCTCTATTCCGACGAAGCGTTCCAGACGCCGAACGGATTTGCTTTGCCCTTTTACGGACCGACGGGAAATCTCGGGAACTCAGTTTACCAGAACGTCGATCCCTATGCGAGCGCGTTCCAGTCGCGCGACCTGCGCGTTATCGAATCCTCGTTCGAGCCGGAATATCGCGCAAAGACCGATATCTTCGAGCTGCAACTCAATATGGACCTCAGCGATACGCTGACCCTGAGTTCGGAAACCGCCTATAGCACCGACAAGCTATTCTCCACTCAGGACTATAATCGCTTCACCACCAAATCGGGCGCATTCGATCCCACGTTCAAAGTTGTAAAGCCACAGCGCCCCGGTGTTCTCGATGCCGATGGCGTGTTCTGCGATCCACAACTCGGTTGTTCGGATCGGCTGCTGCTCGGCGATTTGTCGACCGCCGAATCCAAGCAGTTCAGTCAGGAACTTCGCCTGTCGTCGGATTTCGACGGGCCGTTCAATTTCAGCCTGGGCGCCAACTATCTGCGCTACAAGACTGAAGATCGCTATTATGTCTTCATCAACAGCCTCAGCATGTTTGCGGCTCTGCAATGGGGCTTATATGCCGATGGCAATGTTTATGTCCCGGGCGTCTCAGACAACAGCGAATGCCAGTACCCGTCGGGTGCAGCGCCCGATCCGGGCGGGCAATACGGCATCACCAACTGTGTCTATATCGATCCCAATCCGATCGGCAGCCTGAACGGTGAAGGGCGCAATTATTTCCTCAGCCGCAACCCCTACACGCTTCATTCCTATGCCGCGTTCGGCGAGGCCTATTATAATATCACGCCCAATCTGAAACTGACCGGCGGCTTGCGCTTCACCGTCGACGAGAAGGATGCGCCGCAGATTCCGAGCTGGCTGCTCGCCGGGTTTGCGACCGGCGAATATCCCACGGCGAAGGTGGTGTCCCAGAAATGGAGCGAACCGACCGGGCGTATCGCGCTCGACTGGCAGCCCGATACCGGCTTCACCGATCACACCTTGCTCTATGCGTCGTTCGCGCGGGGTTACAAGGCCGGTGGCGCTAATCCACCGCCGATCGTCCTGGCAACCTATGGCCAGTTCGACCCGTCGATCATCTCGGAGCTTCAGGGCGCGCCCGAAACCTTCAAGGCCGAATATGTCAACGCCTTCGAGATCGGGACCAAAAACACGCTGTTCAACGGCGCGATGACGCTGAACCTCGGCGCCTTCTATTACGACTACAAGGACTATCAGACGTCGGAGATCGTCAATCGGGCGGCGGTGAACTCGAACTTCGATTCGAAGGTGTGGGGGCTCGAGATCGAGGCCGATTTGCGGCCGACCGATCGTCTGCGGCTGGGGTTCAAGGGCGGATATCAGAACACGCGCCTTGCCAATGGATCGAGCGCCATCGACCTGATGGACCGGACCGCCGGCAACTCCGACTGGGTGGTCGTTCGTCCGTTCCCGACGATTCCGTCCAATTGCATTCTGCCAGCCTATGTCGTTGCCGCGGGCGGCAAGATCAACCTTCCGCAGGGTCAGGGCGGCAGCTTCAACGGCATGTGCATCGACGCCTATTATGGCGGCGTCGACCCGATGACGGGCTTGCCCTATGTTCCCAACCCGACGGTCAAGCGGAGCGGTGACGGCACGGTGCCGGTTGACCCCGCATACGCAGGCTATATCGGTTTCGATCCCGCGACCGCTCCGAACGGCGGAAAGGGATTTTCCAAGGATCTGAGCGGCAACGAGTTGCCGAACGCGCCCCATTATACGGCAACGGCGACAGTGGATTACACGATCCCGCTCGCCACCGATTGGGACCTGACGCTGCACGGCGATTATCACTACCAGTCGAAAAGCTGGGCACGCGTCATCAACGCCGATCCCTATGACCGGCTGCGCGGTTATTCGACGGTCAATGTCGCGGCGATCCTGAACATCGCCGACAGCTGGCGGATCATGGCCTATGTCAAGAATGTCTTCAACAAGACCGCGCTGACCGGGTCGTTCCTCAACAGCGACGATTCCGGCCTGACCACCAACGTGTTCCTGACAGAGCCGCGGCTCTATGGTCTGCGTATCAACAAGAGCTTCGGCGAAGGCTCGCTGCCCTGGGGAAGCGGTTGGCGGCATCGCGCGCCGGGCGAACGCTATCCCGTCGAGCTGGAATTCGGCATGGGCTTCAACCAGCTTGGATATCAGAACGCCGTTTTGGCTCCCGATTTCCTTGAAAGCTATCTGCCGAGCCAGCCTTTCGCGGCGACGTCGGCGGCGACTCAAAAGGCCAAATTGGGCACCAGCCACCTTCGCGAGGGACGGATTGCCTTCAACCTGCCCGGTGGCTGGCAGGTGCTGGGCGCCTATCGCGGCGGCAAGTTCAATGCGCGTAACAAGGGACTCGAGTCCGAGGAGGCGAAGGGTGGTTACCGCGAACCTCTCTTCCCCATCGATCCGCCTGTTTATGTGAGCGGCGGCGAGAATTTCGGGACGATCGACGTCGGCCAGCACGAAGATCATGACATCGTCGATTTCATGGTGGGCAAGGATGTCGGGCTCGGCCTGATGGGCGACGGCGGCAGTTCGGTTCTCGGCTTCGGCGCGACTTATGCGCGGTTCGACTCGGCCACCGATATCGACATGGTCGGCGTGCCGGACCGCTATCGCGCCGATTATGAGCAGATCAAATATCCGACCCAGCATCACAGCCTGTACAACGCTTCGCTGGCCAGCAAGCGCAAGTTCGAAGGTTTCGGCCCCTCGCTGTCGTGGGAAGCGTCGAAGCGGCTGGTGGGTAACGACCGCGATGGCAGCCTCGCCCTCGACTGGCGCATCAACGGCGGCCTGCTGTTCGGCAAGCAGACGATGGCGAGCCGCGAGGAGCGCGACGCCACCTACTATCACTTCGAACCGAACAAGGCCTATCCGCCGCAGCTCAAGGACAGCCTCTACGACGAAACGATCGACCGCAGCCGGTCGCGCCGGGTCACCGTGCCGAACCTCGGCGCCAGCATGGGCCTCTCCTATCGCGTCGGCGGGGTGAAGGTCGCCGCCGGCTATCGCTGGGAACGCTTCTTCGACGCCATCGACGGCGGGATCGACAAGGCGCAATCCTTCGACCGGACGATCCGCGGTGCCTATGTGAAGTTCGGCATCGGTTTCTGATCGTGCTGTGCCGCCAATCCTTTCCCTTGTCGTGCACGTCGACCGGGACATAAGGTGGCCGATATGGAACCGTTGGAAATAGTCCAGGCATGGCGGCGCGACGATCCCCGTTGCGTCGCCGACGCCAAGAGCTTCTGGCGCGAGATCGGCATGCCCGACGATGTCGCGGAGGAACGCGCCGCCGAACTGTGCGTCGTCGCCTATCTCGGTGGGCGGCTGGCGGGGGTCTCGACGGCGCGGCTGGGTGATTTTCCGCCGCTCAAGGGGCGGTTCGCCCATCTGCGGTGCGCCGTGTCGCCCGCCGCGCGGCGCAAGGATGTCGCGGCGCGGATCATCGGCCACACCCGCACGGTGCTGGAAGCGTGGGCGGCCGACCATGTGCAGGAAAATCTGCTGGGCATGGTCGCGATCCTGCAATCGGGGGAGTTGCGCGAAAAGCAGCGCGAGCCGATCTGGCCGATCTATGGCATCGACCTGACGCTGATCGGCTATACGCCGCGCGGCGAACAGGTGCGCGTCGGCTGGTTCCGTCATGCCCGCCTCGATTGAGCGGGACGAGCGCCGCGACCGCGAGGAGGCGCCCGGGACGGAGGCGGCGCCCAGCGGCATCCTGTGGATCGCCTCCTACCCCAAGTCGGGCAACACCTGGACGCGGGCGTTCCTCAACAACCTGCTGAAGATCCTGCAGGACGACGACGCGGACGCGCCGCAGAGCATCAACCGGATGACCGAATATACGCTGTGGGACATCGCGGCCAAACCCTATGAGCGCCATCTGGGCAAGCCGGTCGCCGAAGCCGACCGCGCCGAGATCGCGCGCATCCGCCCGGCGGTTCAGGCCGAGATCGCCGAGCGCACCGAGGGGCTGGCGATGGTCAAGACCCATCATGCGCTGGTGTCCGACCGCGGCGTGCCCGCGATCAACTTCGCGGTGACGTCGGGCGCTATCTATATCGTGCGCAACCCGCTCGACGTCGCCATATCCTATGCGCATCACCTGGGCAGCGACATCGACTATGCGATCGAAGAGATGGCGCTGCGCAACAAGGAAACCGGCGTTTCCGACAAGAGCGTCTATGAGATCTACGGATCGTGGAGCCAGCATGTCGAAAGCTGGACGCGCGCGCCGCATCGCGCGATCCATGTCATGCGCTACGAGGACATGCTGGCCGATCCGGCCGCGGCGTTCGGGGCGCTCGCCCGCCACCTGCTGCTTTCGCCTTCGCCCGAACAACTCGCCACCGCCATCGAGCGGTCGTCCTTCGCCGCGCTGAAGCAGCAGGAGGATGAGGCGGGGTTCAGCGAAAAGCCCGACAGCGCCGAACGCTTCTTCCGCGAGGGGCGGGCGGATCAGTGGCGGGACAGGCTGACCCCGCGTCAGGTTCGCGCGGTCGTGACCGCCCATCACCAGCAGATGCGCCGCTTCGGCTACCTGACCGACGAATTGCTGCCGTTGCTCGAATAGCCGCCGCCGATCGCGTCCCGGTCTTCTCCGCCCCACCACTGGGGAAACCTTGGGCCGATGCCGCGCCTGCCCGTGCAGGCCGGCATCGGCCCGTTTTTCAGAAGCTGTACCGGGCTTCGAGGCCGACGACGCGCGGCTGGCTGTAGCGGTTGATCGTCGGCGCCTGTGCGACATAATAGACCTTGTCGAAGACGTTGTTGGCGAAGGCGGCGATGCCGAACCCGCCGAATTCGACGCCGAAGCGCAGGTTGACGAGCCGATAGTCGTCGAGGTCGACCGAGGTCGGCGTCAGTTCCTGTTTGCCGCCCCACTGCGCGCTCACCAGAATGTTCCCCGTGATCGTCACGTCGCGCGCGACCGGGTAGCGCAGATTGAGGTTCGCCGACGCCAGCCAGTCGGGCACCTGCGCCAGGTCGAGCCCCGCGTAGCGTCCGCTTTTGACCTCGCCGCCCTGACGCGAACCGCTGAGTGCGAGGCGCCCGCTTCCCGCGCCGATGTCGAATCCCTGGCTGTATTCGGCCTCGATGCCCCAGCTCTTCGCATTGCCGGCATTGGTCAGATAGCTGACCGCGGCCACCGGGCAGGTCGGATTGGTCAGGGCGCAGCCGTCGTCGACCTGCGCGATCAGGTCGCGAAGATCGGTGTAATAGCCCGCGATCGCGAAATAGCCGCGGCGGGCGGGCTGGCCCTTGATCCCGACCTCATAGCTCGTGCTGTTCTCGTTGCCGAACAGCACTTCGACCGGGCTCGGCGCGCGCGGGTCGGACAGGCGGGTGTTGAACCCGCCGGCGCGATAGCTGCTCCCGACCTTGGCATAGGCGAGGATGCGGGGCGCGAGCTTGTAGGACAGCGTCGCATTGTAGGAGAGGTTGTCGGCTTCGATGCTGTCGTCGATGACGCGGGTCGGTCCGCCGGTCGGAAGCCCGGTTCCCAGATCATAGAGCCGGGCGCTGATGCTGCGGCTGTCGCGGGTGTAGCGCAGCTCGCCGGTCAGGTTGAGCCTGTCGGTGAGATCAAGGCCGAGCGAGCCATAGGCGGCATAGCTTTCGAAATGGAGCCGCGCGGGTGCGACGTTGCCGGGCGACGGATTGGCGAGCGTCGGCGTGCGGGTCGTCGTCACCGAGAAGTCGCTGTCGAGCAGCATCGCTTCGACGCCGAACAGCCAGGTCAGGCGGTCGCTGCCGCCGGTGACGTGCAAATCCTGCGACAGCATGTCGGTCGTGTCGACGACATAGGAGGCGCTGCCCGGATCGATCGGCGTCGCCGGCCCGACCTGCCCGGCAGCGCGGGCGCGCGCCAGTTCCGCGGCGCTGACGCCGTCGTTGTCGAGATCATATTCGCTGTGCCGCTTGCGGAAGAAGGTCGTCGCGTTGAGCCGGGCGCCGCCGAGGTCGACGCGCACGATCGCCTGCAGCCCGTCGATGTCCTGGCTGGCGCGCGGCGCGGTGCTCCAGGGATAGCGGAAGCGATCCTGGATATAGCCGCCGGGAAAGCCCGGCGTGCCGGCCGGAATGAAGATCTGATAGTGGATCGCGGGCGTCGTCAGCCGCTGCGTTTCGGCGAGCAGGACGATGTCGACGGGGCCGCGCGCGAGGCGAAGCTGGCCGCGCAGGCCGTGCCCCTTCTGCCGGTCGAAATAGACATCGTTGTCGGGGTTGTAGAAGAAGCCCTTGTCCTGCTGGACCAGGTCGCCGCTGATGCGCACCGCCGCGCCCTCGCCGAGCGGGACGTTGACCGCGCCCTGCATCTGGAAGCTGTTGGTCTCGAAGCCATAGCGGGCGCTCGCCCAGCCGGAGAGGTCGAATCCGGGCTCGGCCGAGATGATGTTGATCGCGCCGCCGACGGCGTTGCGGCCATAGAGCGCCCCCTGCGTGCCGCGCAGCACCTCGACCCGGCCGATGTCGAGCATGTCGAGGCGGCTGAAATTGCGCCCGCCGACGGCGCCGCCGCCGATATAGGACCCGTTGCGATAGAGGCCGACGCTGGGGTCGCCGTTGGTCGCGCGCGCGGTCGAGGAGGCGCGGATCGATATTTCCGAGGTCACCGACGAACTGAGGTTGTTGAAGCGGATGCTCGGCTGATCGGCGAGCAGTTCGCCGCTCGTCTGCGCGCCGCCGCGATCGGTCAGCGCGGCCGCGTCGATCACCGACGCCGCGGTCGGAACGTCCGACAATCGCTCTTCGCGGCGCCGCGCGGTGACGACGATGGCGCCGTCGTCGCCCGCCTCGGACGCCGCGTCGGCCGGGGGCGCTGCGGGCGCGACGTCCTGCGCGAAGGACGGGCCGGCCATCGCGGTCCAGACCGCGGTCGCGCAGAAAAGAAGATGCGTCTTGCGTTTCATGAATCCCTCCCAAAGGCATTGTGCAATTATTATCGATAATTTTGTGCAATCGGCAAGCGCGAGTCAAGCCGGAAACATCGCGATGCGGGCGGCGGCGGTCAGCGGTCGGCGGGAATGGCTGCGGTCAGAAGATCGCGAAAGCCGCGCGCCGTAGCGGCAAGCGGTTCGGCCGCGACGGTCGACAAATCGTCGGTCGCGGCATGGTGGTGGCGATGGGCGCCGAAGATTCCGGCGTGGCGGGGGTAGCCTGCCCGGACGACCTCGGCCAGTTCCCCCGCCGCGCCCTCGCTGGAGGGATAGGCCATTTCGATCCCCGGCTGCCCCTTGAAGATCCGCCGCGCGGGTTCGACCAGATCGGGCGACGTCATCAGGAAGCGATAACTGTCCGCGCTCGGCAGCGGCAGCAGGCGGCCCGGGATTTCCTGCCAGTCGCGCGTCGCGGCGTTGGCGCCCAGATGCAGCCAGAAATCGCTCTCGCCCGGTGGCGGCGCGATCGCCTCGACCAGGTGCGCGGCCCCCAGATTCTCATATTCATGGCCGCTGTTGCAGACGAAGAGCAGATTGTGCCGCGGGAAGGCGCGCGGCGCCCACCGGGCGAGTGCGAGCCAGATCGCGATCCCCGGCCCGCGCTCGCCGGCGCAGTCGGTCCAGCCCGATCGCGGCGTCGACACGATGATCCAGCGCCCCGCCGATACCCGGCGCCGTCCGACGATATTCTCGGCGATCCGGCGGCCGCCGTGCCCGGTCAACCGCAGCGTCGCCTGGCCCCCGTGCCGCGCGGCCTCGATCGCGGGTGCCGCGCGCTTCGGCGCCAGCAGGACGATCGGCCTGTCCGCGAGCGGCTTGTCGGCGGGTGCATTGAGCAGCAGCGCCTCGCCCGTCGGGCCGGTCGTGACGAGGATGACGGCGGCGGCTCCGCGCGCGATCGCGTCGGCGATCGGCGCCCGGGCCGCCGGTTCGAGGAGGCTGGACCAGCGACGGTGCGGCAGCCGGACGAGCGCGATCGCGCCGTCGAGGCGCCCCGCCGTCTCAGCCAGCCGCAACGGCGCGGACAGGCCGTCCGGCGGCGTGGGGACCGCGAGCGGCTGCGCGGTCGACGGAATCGCAAGGTCGCCGATCGTCAGCGTGCAGAGCGATGCCTCGAACCACGGCACCTCGAACGCCTGCCGCTCGACCGCGAAGCCCGCCGCGCCAAGCCGGTTCGCGGTCCAGTCCGCGGTCCAGCGATCGCCCGCGCCGCCCGACTGCTTGTTGCCCGCTTCGGCATAGGTCCGAACGTCCGCGAACAAGGTGTCGGGGTCGAACAGCGCGCCATCGGGCGAAGCCGCCATGGCGGGCGGCGCCTGCCATGCGATCGGCGCCGCGAACCCCGCCTTCAGCAGCGTGCGGCGGTCGGTCCCGTCGTGCTTCACGATCGCGCCCGGCGGCGGCCCGTTTTCGGCTTGCCGCGCCGCGCCTTGTATTCCGCGAGCGCCTCGGCGAAATTCTGCTGCGACGTCGCGATCAGGTCGCGCGCCACCCGATCGGCATCGTCGGGCTCGCGGGCGACGATATGGCGGCAGAGCTGTTCGTAGAGCACCGCCGAGCGCCGGCCGACCTCTCCCTCGCCATGCGCCGCGACGAACTCGTCGGTGTAGACATTGTGCTGCCACCGGGCGAGCAGCGCCAGCCGGTCGAGCAGTTCGAGCGCCAGCGGCGCGTTGGAGCGCTTGGCGATGAAGCGGCCGATCCGGTTCGACACCCGCAGATGCTCGGCCGAGTTCGTCGTCCGCTCGGTCACATCCTTATATTCGACGAGCCGGTGCATGAGTTCGCGCCCGTCGCGGTCGCTCATCGCCGTGCAGGCGAGGCGGCAGACGACGCCGAACAGCGCCTTCCACAACTCGTAGATCTCGTCCGCGCCATGATCGTCGACGTCGATCGCGAACGCGCCGCGCCAGGGCACGACCTTGATCAGGCCGATGCTCGCGACATGGCGGAACGCCTCGCGGACGGGGGCATGGCTGACTCCGAAGCGGGCCGCGATCTCGCGCTCGCGGAGCCATGAGCCCGGCGGAATGCGCCACGCGACGATGTCGTCGATCAGCAGCCGCGCGATGACGCGGTCCTGCGTCGGTGCATTGTCCTCGTCGCTCGTCGTGACGGCCATGATCCCTGATCGTTTCTGTTGAACGCCCCATCCTAGCTTGCGCGCCCGACAGGACAATCTTCGATTGCAGTCGCACTTATTATCGATAATAAACGCGAACACAACCCAGCGCATGTGGAAAGGGCAGGCCATGATCGGGCGTCTTCTTCTTCTGACCGTCGCCGCGACGGCGACTCCCGTGGCGGCCGGAAGCGCGCCCGCCGCTCCCGTGCCTGCGGCCGAAGACGCGCGGCCCGGCTGCGCCGCGGCGATCGCCTATTCGGATGCGCACAAGGGGCTCGCCGTCCTCGTCCTGCGGCATGGCGAGGTCGTCTGCGCGTCGCAGGACACCGCCCGGCCCTACGAACTCTGGTCCGGCACCAAGAGCCTCGTCGGCCTGATGGCGGCGGCGGCGGTGCAGGACGGGCTGCTCGCGCTCGACGAACGGGCGTCCGACACGATCGCCGAATGGCGGGACGATCCCGGCAAGGCGGCGATCACGCTGCGCCAGCTGCTCGCCATGACCAGCGGCCAGCCGTCGGCGATCGGCCGCCCGCAGGGCTATGCCGATTCGCTGCGGGTCGCGCTGACCGCGGCGCCCGGCACCCGCTTCCAATATGGCCCGACGCCGTTGCAGATCTTCGGCGAGGTGATGCGGCGCAAGCTGGCGGCCGCGGGGCGCGACGCCGATCCGCGGCGCTATGTCGAGCGGCGGCTGCTGGCGCCGCTCGGCGTAACGGTCGGCGAGTGGAGAAACGGGCCCGACGGGCATCCGCTGATGCCGCAGGGCCTCGTCCTTGCCGCCGCCGAGTGGGCGAAAATCGGCGAGTTCGTTCGCATGGGCGGCAAGGTCGACGGCAAGCTGCTTGTCGACGCGGCGACCTTTGCCGAGCTGTTCGAGGGGAGCGAGGCCAATCCGGCCTATGGCCTCACCTGGTGGCTCCCGCGCGCGACGCCGTCCGACGACCCGGTCACCCGCTCGACCGACATCACCGATCCCGCCGCGGGGCTTCCCGCCGACCTCGTCGTTGCCGCGGGCGCCGGCGACCAGCGGCTGTACGTCATCCCCTCGCTGGGATTGACCATCGTCCGCCAGGCCCGCCTCGACGTCGCCGCGTTGCTCGCCGGCCGCAAGAGCGACTGGTCCGACCGGCGGTTCCTTGCGGCCCTGCTCGCGCCCCGAAGCGCGGCGGTCGATTGAACCGGGCGAGGGTGCGCGCGCGCCTCAATCGTTCGGTCCGACCTCGGTGAACCGGAATCCGTCCTGCGTCTTGTGGAAATAATATCCCAGATCGCCGCAGAAGATCACGAAGGTCTCGCCGCCATCGGGCTCGCGATCGTGGATGGCGTTCCGGCGCGCAAGGCATCGGCGCGCCTTTGCGGCCAGGAAGCGCGGATAGCTTTCGGCGCGAAACGCGGCGGCGTCGCTGCTGCCGCCCTCATCGAGATAGGGCATGAACGGGAACTGCGTCATTCCCGCGACCGCGGTCGCATCATCGGCCGCGAGCGCGGCGCGGAATCGGGTCAGGAAGGCGTCGAATTCCTGCTGCACGGCCGCAGATGCAACAGGCTCCTCCTCCGCCGACGCCGGAACGGACGAGGCGAGCAGGATGCCGGCCAGAACGCCGGGGAGCGGATTAATTTTCAACGACATCATGGTCTCGCCTTTCAGGATCGGCACCGGATATGCGGCGGCGCCGGCGCAGCATCGACCGCAACGCCGAAAACAGCAGTCCGGCGGCGGTATAGATCAATGTCGCCACGGCGATCGCGGGGATGGTGACGTCGCGCGGCTCGCCATCCGCTCCCGCGCACAGCAGGTTGCGCGTGACGCCCTGCTGCCCCGGCCTATAGCTATAGTCGCGCGATAGCGTGTCGAGGCCGCCCGGGCAGACGATGGGTTCGGCGACCGTCGACACGATCGGCGGATAGACGGCGCCGCCCGCGACCGCGAACATCATGGCGAGGAAGCCCCAGCCCGCCGCGGCGGGAAGGATGTCCAGCGGCCGGAACAGGCGCGAGCGATGCGTCTTGCGAAAATCCTCCAGCCCGGCGAGCAGGAAGATCAGGCCGAAGATCGCGGCGACGATCCCCGGTCCGATCAGCGCGCGCATCATTCCCGCTCTCCTTGCATTCCATCCGGCAACAGCGGGACGGACGGCGCTTCGCAGGTGCAGGCGGCCTGTTTCGCGATCGGGGCTTCGATGGGACAGGTGCAGAGATACTCGGCCCTGTGCCCGCATCCGGCGGCGCGATACCCCTCATAATACCAATCTAAGCCGGACGAGACCCGGTGACTTTCGGTCCACTGGGCGAGCCGCGCCGGGTCGGCGCGGATTTCGGCGGGCGGGTCGGGAATGGGGGTCGCACGCTGGTGCACCTCACTGCGGCGTGCGCCATCGACTTTCGTCGCCGTCACCCGTTCGATCGGGCAGGTGAAGCGTTCGGCGAAGGTCTCGCGCGCCTCCCGCTCGCGGCTCGCGCAGCCCGCGACGGCGGCCGGGAGCAGGACCGCAAGACACAGGAGGACCCGGCGGCGTATCACAGGCCCCCCAATATCTCGGCGCGCTTGGCTTGATACTCCTCTTCGCTGATCAGGCCGCCGTCGCGCAGCGATTGCAGGTGCCGCAACCGGTCCTCGACGCTGCCCCCGCCCGCGTCGGACGGTGCGGCGGGGCGGCGCACGATATCGGCGTCGGTGCGCAGCCGCTCGGCCATCTTGTCGCGCAGGGCGCTCGCCAAGGCGTTGGCGTCGGCAATCTCGCTGTCGGTCCGGCGCCGTCCGAACAGTGCGAGCAGCAGTCCGAGCAGGATCAGGCCGCCAAAGGCATAAAGGCCGTAATAGATGCTGGCCGCGCCAATCGCACGTAGCGTGATGTCGCGCCGGGTGCCGTCGGGCGCGATGCAATAGATGGTGTGCGATACGCCCTGCTGCCCCGGCTTGTAGGAATAGTTTTGCGAAAGCCGCTCGACCGTTCCGTCGCAGGCATAGGGCGCGGCGCGCTCGACCAGCGGCGGGTGGATCGCGCCGCCCGCGCTCGCCACCATGATCCCGCAAAAAGCCGCCACGCCCAGCAGCACCAGCAGGGCGCACCCCAGCTTCGCCGCCGGACCGGGGCGGCGCCGGAGCGCGAGCTTCGCCGACAGCGAAAATATCACGATGATCGCCGGTCCCAGCAGGAACATACCGATGGTGAATATGGCCGAATCGCTCATATAGCCCCGCCCGTCATCGCGGCGAGGCAGAAGCGTTCGGGCGCGTCGGGGTCGGGCTCATGCTCCTCGCCGCAAGCGTTGCGCGTCGCCCACAGCAGCGTCCCCTGATCGGCGGACACGGCATAGGGCAGGTCGCCGCGCCAGGTGCCCGCGATGCGGCGCTCGGCGCGGGTCGCCATGTCGAAGCGCACGATGCCGACGTCGGCGGGATAGGTCAGGCGCGAGCGCGCGTCGTCGAACAGGAAGGATGCCAGTTCCCACCCGCCCCACGCCACCAGCCAGGGCGCGCCAGGCGGCTTGCGCGTGCGGATATGGAGGTCGACGGTGCCGCGGCCGCGATCCGCCGTCCACACCAGCCAGCCGGCATTGCCGCGCAGCGAGTCCACGGCGTCGAGGTCGTCGGAAAATTCGTCCTCGCGGTACACGAGGCCGCCCGTCACCGATTCCCACAGATTGTCCGCCTCGGCCGGTTTGTCGCGCAGGCGTCGGCCGCCCGCGACCGTCGCGGCGTAATAAGCCTGTGGGCCGTCGAGGCCGTCGCTGCCGTCACCCCACAGCGAGGCAATGGCGAACAGTGTCCCGCCGTGCCAAGCGAAGCCGGTGATCAGGGCCACGGCGTCGGCGGGATGTTTCGCGCGCGTGTCGGGAGGCGGCGTCACGGGCACCAGCTTGCGGTCGGCCACGCGATAGAGCCACAATTGGTCGGGATAGTCGATTTCCTGGCTGGGCAGCAGGATCGCGACATGGCTGCCGTCGGGCGACAGCCGCATCCCCGCTACCCGCACGTTCCCGTCCTCGACCAGCTCGGGCCGCGCACGGGCGAGGGGAGCAAGGTCGATCTCGCCGATCACGCGCGTCGCGATTGGCGCGGCGGCGCGGTCGCCCAGTTCCTGGCGGCGGCCGAGATAAACGACCGTCATGCAGTCATAGGCCTGGTCATGGACCCACGACGCGGCATCGTTCAACTCGGCGAAGCTGCGATCGGCGGCGCAGCGGCGGTCGCGCTCGCCCACCCAGTCGCGCTGCTCCGCCACCAGCGCCGCGCGCGCCGGGCCGGCCAGTTTCGCCAGCACGGCGCGATAGCTGCGCGACAGGGCCAGATCCTGCCAGCGCAGCGCGGCGTTGGCGCAGATGAAGCGATCGACCGCGCGCGTCGCCTTGCCGCAATCGAAGCTGGCCGGAACGGTGGCGGACGGCGCCGGCTGCGCGGTCGAGGGGGCCGCGCCGCCCAGCGCCAGCGCGCAAAGAAACAGGCCGCCGAGGCGGAGGAAAGGCTTGGGGCCGCTTTCCCACGTCATTGCGAGCGGAGCGAAGCAATCTCCAGCTATCGGTGAGGCAGAACGATAGCTGGAGATTGCTTCGTCGCCTTCGGCTCCTCGCAATGACGATGCCTCGCGCTCAGTCATGGACGATGATTCGCGGATCGTCGCACAGATCCTGCTGGGCGATGGGGATGGGGTCGCTGCAGCAATCCTCTTCCTTTTCCTCGAACAGGACGGAGATTTCATAGGTGCAGACGCCCGCGCCGCCGGGGATGGTGAAGGTCCGCGTGCGCCCCGGGGCCAGCCCGTCATAGCCGAAGGCGTCCGAATCGCTTTCGATGCCGTCGGGTGCGCGCAGCGCGAGTTGTTCGAGGCGGCGCCGGCTCCTGTTCGTGACCGCGACCTTCAGGTCGGCGGCGATTGCCGCCCGCGCGGCGGTGCCGCACAGTGCGATCAGCGGCCGCGCCGCCGCCGCGACGCCGTCCAGCGGATAGCGCGCCGACGATCCGGCGACGCTGACCGACATCCGGTCGTCCGACGCCAGGATCGATTCGAACGATGCGTCGAGCGGCACCTGCCCCCGCAGGCGCAGCAGGCCGTCCGCCTCCGGCGGCTGAACCGTGGCGGGAAAGGTCAGCGTCGCGCTGCCGTCGCTCAGGCGGACCGGCACGCTCGTCCCGGCCGCGAGGCGCACCGGCGGGTGGGTGATGTAGGCCGACACCTCCGGAACGCCCTTGTCGCAGATGAAGTTCAGCAACGTCATGCCGCCGTCGGGCACGCCAAAGACGAGCCGCGCCTGCTGGGCGCCATGATCGACGCCATACCAGCGCGGCCGCCCGTCCTGCGCCGCGGCGGGCGTGGCCGCGAGAGCCAGCACGGAGGCGAGCAGGATACACCGATACCGCCGCGTCGGCGATCTGGGAAATCCGGCCTTTGTTCGCCCTTTGCGGGTCATGGCATCTGTCTCCAGCCTGTTCGGATCAGGGGCCTGCCCGTGCCGCACAAGGCACGGACAGGCCCGACGGGAGCGGCCGAACCGGGGTGGAGGGAAGCCGATCGGCAGTGTCCCCCTGTCCGGCCAGCAGATACGCCGACGGGTCGCTGTCGACGCACCCGTTCCCGCATCAGCGTCCGGGCGCCCGCGAGGGGGCGGCGGGCGTCGGATCGGGCAATGGATGTTCGTGCATCGGAGTCTCCCTGTCCCACCGTGATGCCATGGACAGCGAAAGCCTGTCTCGGACCAGAAGGAACGCGAGGTGGACCAGACGGCACTTCGGCGATACGGTGCGCCGGACGGGAGGGGGACATGGACGCGACCGGTTTTTCCCAGATACTGTCCACCGCCTCGGTGCCGGAGCGCGAGCGGCTGCCGATGTGGCGCGAGCTATTCGGACAGGCGATGGTCCGGCTCGACATAGAACCGGCCCGGAACGTGCCGTTTCACGCCGAAGGGACATTGTGCGCGCTGCCGGGAGCCGCCTATGCCTCGGTTTCCGCATCGCCGGTGCAGGTCTCGCGGACGCACCGCCTGATTGCCGCCGATCCGGTCGAGATGCTCTATCTGATCACCGCCGATGCGCCGCTGGAACTGCGCCAGCGCGGGCGCGAGCATGTGCTGGCGGTCGGCGACTCGATCTTCGTGCGCGGCGGAGAGGTCAGTACCATCCAGTGTCGGAAGCGATGCCGTTTCACCAACATCGCGGTGGCGCAGGACGACCTGCGCGCGCTTCTGTCGGGGGCGGACGATCTGGCGATGCGGGTCGTCCCGCGGCAAAGCGATCTGCTGGGGCTGCTCCACGCCTATGTCGACATGCTGCGCCTGCGCGCCGACGCGGCGTCGGGCGTGGCGGCGGCGCTCACGGCCGGGCATATCCGCGATCTCATCGGCGCCGTCGCCGCCACGGCGGCCGAAGATGGCGCGCCGGAGCGGCCCGGCGTCAAGGCCGCGCGGCTGCGGGCGATCAAGGCCGACATCGCGGTGCGCTCGTGCGATCCGCGTCTCGACATCGTGGGCGTGGCCACGCGCGCCGGGATCAGTCCGCGCTATGTCCGCCGCCTGTTCCAGGATGAGGGAAGCAGCTTTTCGGCGCATGTGCTGGGCGAGCGGCTCGACCGCGCCCATCGCCTGCTGCTGCATCCGGGGCAGGCGCCGCGGACGATCGCGGCGGTCGCCTATGCCTGCGGTTTCGGCGACCTGTCCTACTTCAACCGCACCTTCCGCCGCCGCTTCGGCATGACCCCGTCGGATCTGCGCGGCGCGGGTTGAATGCCATCCATTTCCCGTTCGTGTCGAGCGAAGTCGAGACACTTGTCGGCCTTGCGCCACGCTGATGGGTGTCTCGACTTCGCTCGACACGAACGGAACGATAGGCGGATTTACGGCCCGACGCCCTAACGGCAGCCCCGCTGCCAGTCGAAGAACACGCCCTGCCATCCCCACCCCGACTGGTGGACCACCTCGGTCAGCACATGCGCCAGATTGGCGGGGTCTGCCGCGGCTTCGCCGTCGCCCGCGATCTCGACGCGATCGTCGGCGATGCGCGGGGCAATCCGGCGCCGAATCGCTTCGTTCGGCGGGGTCAGCGTCAGGCTGGCGTCGTAGATGATGTCGGCGTCGGGGTGCGTGCCGTCGCGCGGGCGCAGGCTGCTGCTCATCCGCGCCTCGCCCGCGTTCATCGGCTTGTCGCCGCGGACCAGCGACACCTCGCGCGCCCGCACGCAATGACCGGCGGAAACGAAGGTCAGCCGCACTCCGATCGTCCGCTTGCCGCCGCGAAAGTCGCGCGTCACCAGCAATTGTTCGGGCCGGTCCGCCGGGCGCTCGACGCGAAGGTTCAGCCCGGCATTCGCCAGCGATTCGATCCGCCGCTTCAGGCGATGCTCGGGCAGCGGCATGGCGCCGGGCGCGGGCGCCACCCACGCCGTCCAGGCGGCGAGCCACAGCATGAAAACGACCATGATCGCGAAATAGGCGACGCCGAAGGCCACCATGAACCGCCATTGCGCGAACCAGTTATCGGGGCCGCTTTGCGTCACGTAAACAGCGGGGACGAGCGCCCCGAACATGGTGAGCGCCCAGGCCGTGATGCCGATCTGCGAGCGGTCGGTCCCCCACGCGGTCATACCCGCGATCAGCAGCGCGACCGGCAGGAACAGGATGACGATCGCGGTGGGCGTCATCCGGCCGTCGCGCAGCCACAGCCAGCCGAGCGCGCCCGCGCCCGCGAGCAGCAGCAGCAGCGCGGCGACGATCACTGGCGGGCTCGACAACCGGCTCATCGCGCCTCGCCGCCCGTCACCCGGCCGGTGATGGCGACCGCGCCCGCCTCGATTCCGCCGGGAATGTCGCCGCGCCGGAAGCGGGGCAGGATCACGCTGTCCATGATGGCCTGCGCGGCGGCGTCGGGCAGGCGGTCCGACAGGTCGCGCCCGACCATGATCCGCGCCTGCCGTTCGTTTGGCGCGACGAGCAACAGGATGCCGCTGTCCGCCATGCCGCGGCGGTCGGCGATTGTCGCGGCAAAGCGGGCAATGTCGATCCCGCCGAGCGAGGGCGTGGTGACGATGACCAGCGGATGTCCGCTTCGCTCGTCGAAGGCCGTCAACACGGCATCGAGCCGCGCCTTGCTGTCGGCGGACAGGATGTTCGCTTCGTCGGCGATGCGCCCCTGCACGATGCGGAAGGCGACGCCGCCTTCGCCTTGCCGCACGGCATCGGCGGGGCTGCTGGTGCCCAGGTCGATACGGACGATGCGCGGCGGCTTGTCGGGGCCGTCGATCGGCACATACCGGATGCGCGCGGCCATCCCGTTCGCCAGCCGGACCGCCGGTTTCTCCTCGGTGCTGCCGCGATTGGCGAAGCCCGCTTCCAACGCGCCCCAATTGATGCGGAACGCGACGGGGCCGACGGAAAAATATTCGTAATGGCTGTAAGCATGGGCGTCCGAACTCTTGCGCTTCCTGCTCACGCGTTCCAGGCGCCAATCATGGATCGGCCCTTCGACCTGCCGGGCCTCTCCGTTCGCCACCGCCTGCGTGACGCGGCGGTAATCCCAACAGGGCACCGCGCCCGACGCGAGGACTGTGAAGACGCCGATCGCCATAAGCGGATAGCTTGTCCAGCCCGCTTTGCCGAAACCCCATTTCATCATCGCACCGGCGATGACGAAGGCCAGCCCGATCAGCGGGAACTGCAAGCCCACGCTGTCATTCGCGATGTCATAGACGGTCGTATAGGTCATGGCCGCGCCCCGTTCGCGCGTCTCAATCCTTCAGATAGCGGTCGCCGCATGCGGCCATCGCGTCAACCGGCGGCCCCCACCGCACCGCCTTGGCCAGCGCGCGCATCGCGATCTCGCCGATATGATCGTCATCCTCCGCCGGATAGACTTCGCTGTTCGACAATTGCTCGAGCTGGCCGTTGAGCTTGACCCAGGTCGCGGTGCGGGGATCGGGCGCGATGTCGCTTTGCGCGAAGATCTGAAGCACCACGGTCGACAGCACATAGCATTGGATGCGCGTGTCGCGGGTATCGGGCGGCAGGCCCTTGAACGCGTTCGCCTGCGTTTCCGGGAACGCCGTGGCGCAGGGGCCGGTGTAGCTCGCGGCATTCTTGTCGGCGACGAACCTGTCCTGCAAACCCTTGTCGTGCGTGCCGATGCTCTCGATCCTGGCGACGACCTTGGCCGGGTCGTCGAGGTCGCCGTCCGTCCCGGCGAGCAGCGCGAAATGCAGCGCCTGACTCGCGGTGTCGAGCGGGACGGACCCCTTGCCGATCTTTTCCTGCGCCAGCGCCATGGTGGCGCCATAGCAGAGAGAGGCGCTTTCCGTCCGGTCGGCGGGCAGCTGGACGGCGGGCGCGCCGCCGCAGCCGGAGAGGGCCAGGCCCGCGCAGGCCGCGATTCCCAGCGCCGCGCTGTACCACGTCGTCGTTCGGTGCGGCTTGCCATGCATCTCGATTCCCCCGCTAAACTCTGGCCTCGCGTTGGCCGACCATGGGCGCGGGATCGTCCGCTGTCATGGACCATGCGGAACCGGCATGGGATTTTACGGCACTCGCGGCCTCCGCCTAGCGCGGGGAAAAGGCTGTGCCGGTGTGTCCGCATCGGGTTCCGCCCCGTCCGCGACGGCGGATCGCGAAGGCGCTACGATGAGCCCGTGGCGCCGATCGATGCGGAGGAAAGCGAATGCCCCATGCCCGATGGATAGCGGTCGGCGGTGCGATCGCGCTGGCGGCGGTCGCTGCGCCGGCCGGGGCGGAGGATGGCGGACGCGGTGCCGGCTATGCCGCCGAAGGGCCCGCCTTCGACCTGCCGGCCGACATGCGTGTCGAACGGCAGGAGATGCATGTCGCGCTCGATTCGATCCGGCTCGTCTACGTCTTTCATGCATCGACGCGCCGGACCGTCCATTTCCGCTTCGTCCTGCCCGCCATGCCGGTCGATGCCAGCCCCGACGCCATCGGGCTCGACGGGCAGGGCGAGGTCGCCGGGCTTGCCGCCGACCGGCGTCCGCTCAACTATCTGGACCTGTCGGTGCGCGTGAACGGCGCGCCGCTGGCGCTCTCCGGCCGCGGGCGTGCGCTGCATCGGGGCAGGGACGTGACGCGGCAATTGCTCGATGCCGCCGTGCCGCTGCTCTACCATTTGGACGAAGAGGCGCCGTGGCGCCGCCTTCCGGCCCGCACCCAGGCGATGCTCGACGCCGACGGCCTGCTCGTGCTCGACACCGCGGACTGGAGCTATCAGGCGGATTTCGAATGGGATCAGCGCTTCGAGCCGGGGGATACGCGGGTCGAGATCCGCTATGTCCCGGTCGCCGATTACTGGAGCGACATCAATTCCGCCGAATTTCCCGAGATAGCCCCCGGCGGCCCGGCGACGCGGACCTATTGCATCGACGACGCGCTGCGCCGGGCCTATTTCCGCCATCCGGCCTACGACCTCTTTACGATCGCCCACGGCTGGGCCGCACCGGCCGGACGGCACGGCCGGGCCGCCCACTATCGCCTGGTCGTCGATAAGGGCGCCGCCGCCAACATGGTCGCCTTCTGTCCCGCGGCGGCCCGAAAGACCGCCGCGACGACATTCGAATGGTCGGCCGCCGACGTCAAGCCAGACCGCTCCTTCGGCGCCCTCTTCTTCATCGCCCCCGATCAATAGCGGGCGCGCAGCGTCAGATAGAGCGAACGCCCCGGCTCGGGAAAGCCGTCGGTCAGGCTGTATTCCTCGTCGAACAGGTTGCGCGCGCCGACGCCGATCTCGATCTTCTCGGTGACGGCATAGTCGATGCGCAGCGCCGTGTTCACATAGGAACCCGTGCGGTAATAGCGCGCCGGCTGCGATGCGGGCGTTGCGGTGAACAGCGTCCAACGGCTCGATGCGATCTCGACGCTCGGCTGGACGTGCAGGCCCGCCAGCGGCGCCCAGTCGGCATAGATCAGGCCCTTGTGCGTCGGCACCCCGGTGGGCCGGAACCCCGGATTGGCGGCATAGGACAGGTCGCGCTTGATGACCGTGTAATTGGCCCCGAGGTCGAGGCCGGGCGCGAGCGTCGCCGACAGCGACGCTTCGGCGCCATAATATTCGCCGCTGCCGACGTTCCGGCTCTGGCTGAGGTTGGTGAGCACGCAGCCGGGAGTCGGCGTCGCGGGCGGGGTGGTCGATGCGGTGCAGGGATAGCCCGGTGTCAGGACGCTGAAGATCGCTTCGTCGACCCAGCTGTAGAAGAGCGCGCCGTCGACCCGTACGCCGCCGGCCGTCCAGCTTCCGCCGATTTCGGCGTTGGTCGCGCGTTCGGCCTTCAGTTCGGGGTTGGGGATGGCGGTGTTGAACCGCTGGCTGAAGCGTTCGAAGATCGTCGGGAAGCGCGCGCGCGACGACAGGCTGGCGTGCAGCGTCAACGCGTCGCCCGCATCCCAGTCGAACCGGCCCTGCAGGTTCCAGGCGTCGGCGTCGCGGCGCGGATATTGATAGATGACCGCCGGGGTGCCCGAGGTTCCGAGCGGCGAACCGAACTCCTCGGCACGCTTGAGGTCGCGCCAGTCGAAGCTGCCGCCGACCGTGAAGCGGAGCGCCGTCGTCAGGGCAAGCTCGTTTTCGAGCGCGATGGAGAAGGTGTTTTCGGTCTGCGTCTGCCGCGGCTCGGTCGACGGCACGCCAGCCGTCGAGAAGCTCGTCTGCGCCTCGACATGCTTGTCGTGACGGTAATGGAAGGCGAGCCGCAGCGTGTCGGCGTCGCTCATCCGGAAATCGAGCTGCGCCGACCCGCCCCAGGCCTTGTCGAAATAGGGACTGTCGAACGCGAAGGGGCGGCTCTGCGTGGATTGGGTCCGGTCGTTGAACGAGCGCAGCATCGAATCGAAGCGGTTGTAATAGGCGCGCGTCTTGAGCGTCGCGCGGTCGCCGAGCGCGGTGGTCGACAGGAAATAGATGGATTCGATTTCCCACTTCGGCCAGGTCCAGAAACGCGGCGTGTTGACGAGGTCGCTGACGTGCAGCGGCGCGTTCTTCGATCCGTCCTGCCGCGTGTAGCTGATCGCATATTCGTCGCTTTCGTTCGGCGTGAAGCCGAGCTTCACATTGGCGCGCCAGTCGCGGGTCCGCGAAAAATCGCGCTCGCCGCCGTCTTCGAGCGTCGGGACGATCGGCGTGAAGCTGTCCGGCAGATCCCAATGGTCGGTGAAGCTGCGCGCATAGCTGGCCTGCGCATACCAGCGCTCGTGCCGCGTCCCGATCAGCGCCGACGCCGAATAGCCGGCATAATCGGCGTCGTTGTCGAAGGTGACCATGCCGCGCACGTCGATGTCGAGCGCTTTGGTCGGGCGCCGCGTGACGAGGTTGATCGCGCCGCCCATCGCGCCCGGCCCGTCGAGCACCGACGCATAGCCCTTCGCCACCTGCACCTCCGAGATGTCGGTGGTCAGGAAGCGGCCATAGTCGAGCCGGTTGTCGGCGGGCAGATACACGCGGATGCCGTCGATCGAGAGCGGCACCTGGAACCGGTCGAAACCGCGGACGAAGACGAGGCGTTCGTTGCGCGTGCCGCCGCTGTTGCCCGCGACGACGCCGGGCATCAGGTTGATCGCATCGTCGAGCGCGGTGCGATTGAACTTGTAGATCGCCTCGCGCGACAGGCTTTCGCCGTCGATGCCGATCCCTTCGCTTCGCGGCGCGGTGACGACGATCTGCCCGAGGGCGAAGCGATCGTCGCCGGTATCCGGCGCATTCTGGTCCTGGGCCTGCGCCTGCGAGGTCGCGAGGCAGCCTGCCGACAGCAGGAGGGAGAGTATGGTCCGCATGATTTACCCCTTTTTTTCTCACCGAATCACTATATACGGCCATATATAGTGATATCGCACGGAGGAAAGATGTGATGCGCCCTTCTCTGCTTTTATTTTCCCTTGTTCTCCCACTGGCTCTCCCACTGGCTCTCCCACTGGCTCTCCCGCTGGCCGCCGGCAGCGCGCTGGCGCAGGCCTCGGCCGGCGCCGATCCGGCCTGTGCCGGAAAGCCGCCGGCGGCGCTGCCCGCCTCGCTTGCCGATTGGCGGACGCCCGACGCGATGGAGGCGGCGGGGAATGCGAAGACCGCTGCAAAGGCTGCGCTGAAGCCGGGGGCTGCGGTCCGCGCGACGCTGCTGCCGACGCCGAAGGTCGCCTATCCGGTCCGCCCCGAAAAGCCGGGGGGAACGGTCAGCTATGGCGGGCTGTTCCGCTTCACGGTCGCTCGCGAAGGCGTCTGGCGCGTCGCGCTCGGGTCGGCGGCCTGGGTCGATGTGGTTCGGGACGGCAAGGCGATGCGGTCGGTCGCGCACGGCCACGGCCCGGCCTGTTCGGGGGTTCGCAAGATGGTCGACTATCGCCTGACCCCCGGCACCTATACGCTTCAGGTCGCGGCGAACGGTTCGGACAGCCTGACCCTGCTGGTCACGCCGCAACCGTGAGACGGCTGTGGGCCGCGGCGGCGCTGCTGCTCGTCGCGGCCGTCGCGCCTGGCTGGCAATGGCCGCAGGAGACCGGGTTCGATCCGCCACCGGTGCCCGCGGACAATGCGATGAGCGCCGCCAAGGTCGAACTCGGCCGACGGCTCTTTTATGACGCGGACTTGTCGAGCGACGGGACGCTGGCCTGTTCGAGCTGTCACGAGCAGCGGCACGGCTTCGCGGACAGCGTCGCGACGCGGCCCGGCGTCGGCGACCATGCGGGCAAGCGCAATGCGCCGGGCCTCGCCAATGTCGCCTGGCTGCCGCGGCTGACCTATGCCGACCCCGGTGCGACCAGCCTCGAAATCCAGGCGCTGACGCCTCTGCTCGGCGAAAATCCCGTCGAGATGGGGATGAAGGGACGGGAAGCGGAGCTTGCCCGGCGGCTGAAGGCGGATGCCTGCTATCGCCGGTCGTTCGCCAGAGCCTTCCCCGATTCCCGAATCACCGTGCCCAACGTCGTCGCCGCGCTGGCTGCGTTCCAGCGGACGATGATTTCGTCCGATGCGCCTTACGATCGCTTCCGCCGCGGCGACGCCGCCGCGCTGATCGGGCCGCAGCGCGAAGGCGAACGCCTGTTTCGGACCAGCGGGTGCAGTTCGTGCCACGCGGGTCCGCACCTGACCGACGCCGCCTATCATCGGCTTGGCGATCCGGCCCCGTCCGACGCGGGGCTGGTCGAGCAAACGGGACTGGAGGAGGATCGCGGGCGCTTTCGCACGCCGTCGCTGCGCAACGTCGCGATCACCGGCCCGTGGTGGCACGACGGCACGGCGACCAGCCTGGAGGACGCCATCCGCCGTCATCCGGTCTCCCTGGCCGATCGGGACATCGCGGCGCTCGTCGCTTTCCTGCATGGCCTGACCGACGAACGGTTCCGCACCGATCCGCGGCTTGCGCGGCCCGATACGGCTTGCGGCAAGCGATTATGAACTTTCGGTCTGATGTGCCGCGGGAAGCGGTTCGGACCGTATCATCCCGGCCAGGCGATCGCACGACGGCCCTGTGATGCTGGCGCGTGCCGAAGCCTGTATGGCCCGATAGGCGGCAAGCACCTGCTGTCCGGTGTCGGTCAGCCGGGCACCCCGGTTATGGCTCCCTCCCGCCACCGTCTGGACCAGCCGCTCGTTCCAGCAGCGATTCATGACGTCGACCAGCAGCCAGGTGCGCCGATAGCTCATGCCAAGCGCGCGGCCGGCCGCCGAAATCGAACCATGATCCTGAATCGCTTCGAGCAGGTCGGCCTTGCCGGGACCCATCGCGATTTCGTCGCCGCACAGGAACTGGATCTTGATCTTGAAGGGAGGTTTTCCGGACATACCGCATGATAGGCCCGAAATGGCGCCCATCGCAATCGGCGTTGCCATGCGCCGGGTTTCGATCCCGGCGTCGCCGTGCGCAAGTCGGGATCAGCAGGGAAGGGCGGCTCCGCCGATACCCCGGCGCGCCCGCGCCAGCAGCACGCGGGTCGAACGCACCGCACTGTCGAGCATCGCGGCCACGGCCCCCGTATCGGCGAACCGCGCGCCGCGATCGCCTGCCCCGTCGAGCAGGCCGAGCAGCATTCGCTCGTCCGCGGACAAGGCCGCCGACTGGCCCGCGACGAGACGCCTGCCGAGCGCCAGTTCGTACAGCATCAGCAGGCTGTCGAATGCCGGGGCAA
Organism: Sphingopyxis granuli NBRC 100800; assembly: GCF_001591045.1. Lineage (GTDB taxonomy): Bacteria > Pseudomonadota > Alphaproteobacteria > Sphingomonadales > Sphingomonadaceae > Sphingopyxis > Sphingopyxis granuli. Next base: position 38,368 of record NZ_BCUA01000028.1, read on the forward strand.
GCATCGCGCCGCGCGCCGGCGCCAACAGCTTGTGCAGGCGCTGCTGCACCGGCGCGCCGGCATCGCGCGCCGCGCGCCAGCATCGCAGCGCCGCCGGGACGAGCGACGCTTGGGGATCGGACAGGTCGGCGATCGGGGAAACCGGACGAAGCGCAGCCATGGCCTTGCCTTCCTTTGCTGGGGTGTCCGTTCCCGATATAATATTTGCGAACGATTCGCAATAAGAAACGGTACGCCGGCGGCGCGCTCGCCGCTTTTTATGTCGGAAGTGCGCTGGATCAATTTCGGCCGGAGCGAAACATCCTACTCTTCGCTTCCAACAGCCAAGGGGCGAATGCGGCATGTTCGACACATCACTGGCAGAGCAGATCTGGACCAAGAAATATCGCTTCCAGCCGACCGAGGGTGGCGGCGACGACAGTGTGCAGGCGACATGGACGCGCGTCGCCCGCGCCATCGCCGCGAACGAGGTGCCGGCCGAACAGGCGCGCCGCGAGCGGGAGTTTCTGGAGGCGCTGACCGATTTTCGCTTCATTCCCGCCGGCCGTATCCTGGCCGGGGCGGGGACGGCGCGCAACGTGACGCTGTTCAACTGTTTCGTGATGGGGGCGATTCCCGACGACCTCGACGGTATCTTCGCGCATCTGCGCGAGGCGGCGGTGACGATGCAGCAGGGCGGGGGGGTCGGCATGGACTTCTCGTCCATCCGCCCCGCCGGCGCGGCGGTTCGCGGCGTCGGCGCGCAGGCTTCGGGTCCGCTCAGCTTCATGGACAGCTGGAATGCGATGTGCGGCACCATCATGGCCGCGGGCCAGCGGCGCGGCGCGATGATGGGGTGCCTGCGCATCGACCATCCCGACATAGAGGCGTTCATCGACGCCAAGCGCGACCCGGCGCGCTTCCGCAATTTCAACCTGTCGGTGCTGGTCAGCGACGCCTTCATGAAGGCGCTCGCCTGCGACGGCGAATGGCCGCTCGCCTTCGGCGGGGCGGTGCATCGCACGGTCGGCGCGCGCGACCTGTGGCGGCGGCTGATGCAGGCGACTTACGACGTCGCCGAACCGGGGGTCATCTTCATCGACCGAGTGAACCAGCAGAACAATCTCGCCTATTGCGAGGATATCCTGGCGAGCAACCCGTGCGGCGAACAGATGCTGCCCGCCTATGGCGCCTGCCTGCTCGGCTCGATCAACCTCGCCCGGCTGGTCCCGCAGCCCTTTTCGGCGCATGCCGCGCTCGACGAGGAGGAATTGTCGGCGCTGACCGCGACCGCGGTCCGCTTCCTCGACAATGTGATCGACATCTCGCGCTATCCGCTGCCGCAGCAGGAGGCCGAAGCCAAGGCGAAGCGTCGCATCGGGCTCGGCGTCACCGGGCTCGCCGATGCGCTGCTGTTCTGCAACACCGTTTATGGCTCGGCCGACGCGATCGCGCTGACGCAGCGTTGGCTGGGCACCATCAAGCAGGCCGCCTATCGCGCGAGCGCGCATCTGGCGGCGGAAAAGGGGCGGTTCCCGCTATACGATCCGGCGATCCTCGACCGGCCGAACCTGCGCTCGCTCGACGAGGCGACCCGCACGCTGGTCGCGGAAAACGGCCTGCGCAACGGCTGTCTCACCTCGATCGCGCCGACCGGCACCACGTCGCTGCTCGCGGGCAACGTCTCTTCGGGCATCGAGCCGGTCTTCGCCTACAGCTACAGCCGCAAGGTCCGCCAGGCCGACGGCTCGACGCGCGAGGAGGCGGTGGAGGACCACGGCTATCGCGTGTGGAAGCAGGTGAAGGGCGACGAGGCGCCGCCCGACGCGCTGTTCGTCAGCGCGCAGTCGCTCGACCCGTCGGACCATCTGGCGATGCAGGCGGCGGCGCAGCCCTTCATCGACAGCTCGATCTCCAAGACCGTCAACTGCCCCGAGGACATCGATTTCGAGGCCTTCGTCGACATCTATTCGGAGGGCTATCTGCTCGGCTGCAAGGGGCTGACGACCTATCGCCCGAACGACACGACCGGATCGGTGCTGAGCGTCGCCCCGGCGGCGCCCGCCGCGCCCGCGGCCGAGGCCGAATTGCAGCCGCGCCCCGAATCGCTCCATGGTACGACCTACAAGATCAAATGGCCCGACAGCGCCCATGCCGTCTATGTCACGATCAACGACATCGACAGCGGCGGGACGCGGCGTCCGTTCGAGATCTTCATCAATTCCAAGAATATGGAGCATTATGCATGGACGCTGGGGCTCACTCGGATGATATCCGCGGTGCTGCGCCGCGGCGGCGACATCGCCTTCGTCGCAGAGGAACTGAAGGCGGTGTTCGATCCGCGGGGCGGAGCGTGGATGGGGGGCCGTTACGTTCCGTCCCTCCTCGCGGCGATCGGCGACCTGTTCGAGCGGCATCTGGAGGCGCTGAGCGGCCGTGAGGGGCCGCGCCCCGACCCGGTCGACGGCGCCCCGGCCAAAGCGCGGGTCGCGGTTCCCGCGATCTGCCCGCAATGCAGCGCGGCGGCGGTACAGCGCACCGAAGGCTGCGACAAATGCCTCGAGTGCGGCTATTCGCGATGCGGCTGACCGGCCGGGCCTGACGCCCCGCGCGCGGCGTCAGGCGGCGAGGCCGCAGGCCAGCGCGCCGATCCCGCGCGGGTCGAGGATTTCGATCAGCGTCAGCGAATGCGAGCGGATGACCCGCGCCTTGCGCAGGTTGGTGAGTTCGCGGCTCACCGTTTCCTTGGTCAGCCCCAGATAGTCGGCGATGTCGCCCCGGCTCATCGGCAGCGGAACCAGGTTCGCCCCGTCGCGGCCGCGGAATCCGGCGCGGCGCTGAATATCCGACAGAAAGCCCGCCAGCCGTTCCGCCGCGGTCTGGCGGCCGAGCGTCACCATCCTTTCCTGCGCGATGGCCAGTTCGGCGGCCGCGCGCCGATAGCGCGCCTCGGCCAGCGCCGGATAATGATCGACGAACCATTCGAACCGCCGCTTCAGGACGCGGCACAGGGTCGTGTCGCCGATCGCCTCGGCCGCGAAGCCGTGGCTTTGCTGCGTCTCGAAGCCGACGAAATCGCCGGGGAACAGAAAGGCGACGATCTGCCTGCGGCCGTCCGACAGGATCGCGTAAAGCTTGACGACGCCGCTGGTCAGGCTGAACACGCAGTCGGCGGGGTCGCCCTGGTGGAACAGCGTCTGCCCGGCGGTCAGGTGCAGCCGGCCCCCCTGGTTGCGGAAATCGGCCAGCGTCTCGACATCCAGCGCGCGGCACAGGGCCTCGGCGCTGACGTCGCAACTGCGGCAGGGGTGGTCCTTCGACAGCATCGCGCGCTTCGTCATGATCGGCTTTCCCGCGGCATGTTTCTCCCTGCCGCTCGCCCAAAGGGCCGGCTTTCGCAATCGCAAATCGCTGTCCGATTGATATGAATCAAGTGCATGATGCGCGGCCGCCCGGACGCCCCACGCCGGTCGTTTTCGCTCTTTCCCGCCGCCGCCTTTCCGTCAGGTCGAGGCGGCGTGCAGCCGGGCCGGCCAATAGCGATGCCCGGCGATTCCGTGCCAGAATCCGTTGGAAAAGGGCGCCCCGATATCGAGGGCCTCGATCCGCTCGGCCGCCTGCGCGGCGTCGATGCGTCCGGCGGCGCGGTCGGCGAAGATCGTTGCCACCGCCACCATGTCGACGCTGTGCGGCATCAGGCGATAATGGTCGATGCCCATCGCCCGCATCTCGTCCAGCTCGGCGATCAGGTTGACATAGCTGTGCGACAGGGTCTGGATGCCGTTGATCGCCAGCATGTCCTGACCGTCGAGGGTACGCAGCGGCATGCCGTCGGGGTCTTCGCCGCAGACGAACTGGCAATCGTCCTTGGTGCGCCGGTGCGCGCGCGCGTGGTAGCAGCGGGCCGAAACCGCCAGCGACGCGCGTCCGAACACCTGCACCTCGGTCGCTGCGCCGAGGTCGGCGGCGGTCCGCGCCAGCCCCTCGGCCGCGCCGCGCGGCAATTCCGCGGGCAGGGTGAAATGCGCCGCCCCGGGGCGCGCGAGATACGCCATCGAGCGTTCGTTGTAGACGTTCATCATCGGCCCGATGCGGTGCGGCCGGCCACTCGCCGCGGACAGGCCGGCGGCGTTGTTGACCTCGACCGGATAATCGGTCTGCGCGCACAATTCGGTGATCGCCCGGCGTTCGCGCGGCAGCACCACCTCCGCCAGCGTCGACAGCACGACCTGCTTGCCCGCGCGTTCGAGCCGCTCGATCACCTCGGGATAGTGGCGGTCGAAAAAGGGGCTGCGCTTCGAACAGACGACCTCGCCCAGATAGACGGTGTCGATCGGGGCCTCGTCCGCGATCCGGGCATAGAAATCGCGCTTCCGGTCCGCGTCCCAGTGGAACAGGATCGGGCCGAGGGTCAGTTTCGCCGTGGACATCGCCGTCACCGCCATTTCTTGGTCGCAAAGGCACCGTGGGTCTGCTTCTGCCCCTCGGTCAGCGCGATCAGGTCGGCGGATGGCGGCGTCTGCCCGGCCATCACCGCGTCGATCGCGGCGCGAAAGGCGCCGACCACCGCGCCGACGTAGGCGCGCGACCGCTGCCGCCCCTCGATCTTGAAGGCATCGACGCCCGCGCCGATCAGGCTGGGCAGCATGTCCATCAGGTTCAGGCTGACGGGCTCCTCGAAGGCGTAATAGGGATCGTCGCGCACCGGCGCGCGATACCGCCCCTTGCAGATCGTCGGATAGCCCGCCTGCTGCCCGGCCTCGAAGCGGTCGATGACGTGACAGCCCAGCTGCGCGGTGAGGGCGCCGTTCTCCGCCCGCTGATAGTGGACTTCCGAAGCCGGGGAACATACCCCGTCCATGTTGGTCGAGCGGCCGACGGCATAGTTGGTGAGGCTGCACCGGCCCTCGACCATCAGGCCGTGATTGCCGAACACGAACGTCTCTATCTCGCACGGAATCTCGGACTTGAGCTGGCGGATCTCGGGCACCGTCAGGATGCGGGGCAGCACGACGCGCCGGACGCCGAACCGCTCGCAATAATAGCTGATCGCCTCGGGGCTGGAGGCGGCCGCCTGCACCGACAGGTGCAATCGGCAGCCGGGATGATGGTCGGCCAGATAGGCCGCCACCCCGATGTCGGCGACGATGAAGGCGTCGATGCCCATCGCCGCCCCGTCGTCGGCCGCCTGCTGCCACAGGTCGAACCGGCCCGCCGGGGGAAAGGTGTTGAGCGCGAGCAGCACTTTCGCGCCCCTGGCATGGGCATAGCCGACCGCCGCCTGCATCTCGTCGGGCGTGAAGTTGAGGCCGGAGAAGTTGCGCGCGTTGGTCGCATTCTGGAAGCCGCAATAGACGGCGTCCGCCCCGGCATCGACCGCTGCGCGCAGCGTCGCGGGGGTTCCCGCCGGACAGATGAGCTCGGGGGCGCCGGTCATCGGCCGCCCCCGCGGCCCGGCCGGGCGTGTCGTCGGCGCAGCAATGCCCAGGCGATCCGGCTCGCCGGTCCCAGCGCATCGGCCACCCGGTCCGCGATCGATCCCTCGACATCGTCGATCGCGTTGCGCAGGCACACCACCGCCTCCAGATCGCCGCCGATGTCGAGGTCGCGCGAAAAGAAGAGCGCGTCGCCGTCGCGCTGGGCGTCGATCAGGCCCAGCAGGTCGCGGAGGCGGCCCGATATGCGCGTGTCGTGCGCCGGCTCGGCGCGGCGCGGCCAGGCGACCAGCTCCGGCCGGTCGGGGTCCGGCCGCAGCAGCAGCACGAAGGGCAGGTCGCGGGCGTCGATCAGGAATCGGCTGTGCCGATGCGGGCCGAGCCGCTCGAACAGTTCGGGAAGCGTGCGCGTGACGTCGCGGACGATCCGGTTCAGGATCGGCTGGATCATCACCCGTATCGGCGATGGCGGAGGCGACCGAAGCGGCTCGAACCGCCGACGCAGCGGAAGGGTGGGCGCGATCAACATGCGGCACGCCTATCACGCCGCGCGACGCCCGGAGTGACATGGATCAAGCGGCTCGCATATGGCGGGCGGCGAAGCGGGTTTGCGCGGGCCACCGCTATTCCTCGTCATGCTGAACTTGTTTGGCAATTATCCCTTTTCGACAGGCAACCGTTCCCCGGCGAAAGCCGGGG
>NZ_BCUA01000029.1 GCF_001591045.1 Sphingopyxis granuli NBRC 100800
ATCCGGGGTGACGGGAACAGGCGATAACTATTGACATATATGTCAATAATGCTATTGCGAACCACGAAGCCGAAGCATGAGAGATTCGCCATGACCGCTCTTCCCCTCTGCCATCCCGACCGTGCCGACACCGGATTCCGCCCGCTGAAGGCGTGGCACCATTTCCGCAAGCTGATCGCCGACAAGGAGGACACCGAACAGGTGTTCCACATCATCGACGCGCTGCGCGACAATCGCTTCACGCGGTCGGTTGAGGCGTTCTTCGCGACGCCGGTTGGGGCGAAGGTGCTCGCTGAGCGCCCCTATCTGCCGACGTTGCTCGACGATCACGACCGGTTGAAGGCGCTGCCCGAGGGGACCGTCGGGCGCGTCTATGTCGATTTCATGGAGCGCGAGGGGCTGACCGCACAGGGACTCGTCGACGAATCGATGAAATTCCGCGAGAAAAAGCCGCGCTACGATGACATGATGGAGGTATTCGGCGACCGGCTGCGCGACACGCACGACCTGTCGCACATCCTGACCGGCTATGGCCGCGACGCGCTGGGCGAACAGTGCGTGCTCGCCTTCTCCTACAGCCAGACGCCTAGCTGGGGCACGCTGTTCATCGCCTGGGCCGGCGCGCGCGAGATCCGCAAGGGTTTCGGACGCCGTTACCCCATCTATGCCGCGGTGCGCGAAGGCCTGCGTAACGGCCGCGCCGCGCGGCACATCGCGCATCAGGATATCGAGGCGCTGCTCGCCGAGCCGATTGAGGCGGCGCGCAAGCGGCTGGGGATCGTCGAACCGACGATCTACAAGCAGGTTCACGCGATGATGCACGCCGACGGCATAGACCCCTATGACCTGCTGGGGACGAAGGCGATCGAAACCGCCGCGGCACCCGCGCAGCCGGAACTGGCGAAAGCGGCCTGACCGCCTAGATTCCCCCCGTGGCGCAGCCATGGGGAGATCGTGTCAATTCCTGATTCCTTTTGCGGCGCAGGGGTGACGAGCGTCAGCTCTCCAGCCGCGCGATCAGCGCCTGCGCTGCCGCGGGGTTGCGGACTTTCGCGCCGGCGATGAAGAAGAGGTAGACGTCGCGCCCGCCCTTCGCCCAGTCGCGCGCGCGGTCGGCCCAGCCGTCGAGCGCCGCCTCGTCATAGCCGGCAGGTTCGCTCTCCACCGTTCGCTGCAGGCGGGCATAGGTGAAATCGGCCGTATCCTCGTCGATGCAGGGAAATTCGTCGCTGTCGGCGAAGACGATCGCCATGTTCCGTTCGCGTGCAAGGTCGACGAACGCCGGATCGCGGAAGCTTTCGTGCCGCACCTCGAGCGCATGGCGCAGCGGCAGACCGTCCTGCGTCGCGGGCAGCAGATCGAGGAAGCGTGCGAAATCGTCGCGGTCGAACTTTTTCGTCGCCATGAACTGCCAGAGGATCGGACCGAGCCGGTCGCCGAGCCGGGTCAGCCCCTGCGTCAGGAATTTCTCGACCGACGCCGCGCCGTCGGCGAGCAGCTTGCGATTGGTCGCGAAGCGCGACGCCTTGACGCTGAAGCGGAAGCCGTCGGGCACCGCCGCCGCCCAGTTGGCGAAGCTCTCAGGCTTCTGGCTGCCGTAATAGGTGCCGTTGATCTCCAGCCCGGTCAGATGCCGGCCGGCATATTCGAGTTCGCGCTTCTGCGGATGGCCGGGCGGGTAGAAGGTGCCGCGCCACGGCTCATAGGTCCATCCGCCGATGCCGACGTGGATGCTCACCCTTCCATCAGCTTCGGGAAGAAGCCCTCGTGCGCTTCGCGCAGTTCCGCGAGCGTGACCTGGTGGTCGCTCTCCGGAAGCTCGAACACGATGCGGTCCCTGATCGTGCGGCCGAGCGGGTCGACCGGCACATCGGCGCGGTTCGCGGCGTCGAGGAAGTCGGCGAGGCACGTGTCGCAGACGGTGACGATGTAGAGCCCCTGATCCTCGCCGAAGAAGCTTTCGGCGATGCCGAAGGGCTGTTCCTCGCTCACCAGCACGCCGATATCCGACTTGAGCGCCATTTCGGCGAGCGCGACGGCGACGCCGCCATCCGACACGTCGTGGCAGGCCGTGATCCAGCCCTGATTGATCGCATGGCGGATGAAGTCGCCGGTGCGCTTTTCCGCCTTCAGGTCCACCGGTGGCGGCGGGCCTTCCTCGCGGCCGTGAATCTCGCGCAGCCAGATCGACTGGCCCAGATGGCCCATCCGCTCGCCGACCGCGAGAACGATATCGCCGGTGCGCTTGAAGCCGATGCCTACGGCCTTGCTCAGGTCGTCGATGACGCCGACGCCGCCGATCGCGGGGGTGGGCAGGATCGCGCTGCCGCCGCCCGTCGCCTTCGATTCATTGTAGAGGCTGACGTTGCCCGACACGATCGGATAGTCGAGCGCGCGGCACGCCTGCGCCATGCCGTCGAGGCAGCCGATGATCTGCCCCATGATCTCGGGCCGCTGCGGATTGGCGAAGTTCAGGCAGTTGGTGATCGCACGCGGCGTCGCGCCGATCGCGGTGATGTTGCGCCACGTCTCGGCCACCGCCTGCTTGCCGCCCTCGACCGGGTCGGCATGGCAATAGCGCGGGGTGCAATCGGTGGTCATCGCGAGCGCGCGGTTCGTGCCGTGGATGCGGACGAGCGCCGCGTCGCCGCCGGTCTGCACCGTGTCGGCGCCGACCTGGCTGTCATACTGCTCCCAGATCCATCGGCGCGACGCGATGTCGGGGCTGCCCATCAGAACCTTGAGGTCCGCCGCGACGTCCTGCGTTTCGGGGACATTCGCAAGCTCGGCCTGCTTCGGCGTCGGCACGTGCGGCCGGTCATAGAGCGGCGCGTCGTCGGCGAGCGGGGCAAGTGGGATGTCGCAGACGATCTCGCCATGATGCTCCAGCACCATGCGGCCGGTGTCGGTGACGGTGCCGATCACGGCGAAGTCGAGTTCCCATTTGCGGAAGATCGCCTCGGCGAAGGCCTCCTTGCCGGGCTTCAGCACCATCAGCATGCGTTCCTGGCTTTCGGACAGCATCATCTCATAGGCCGTCATGCCGGCTTCGCGCTGCGGCACGTCGTCCATCCTGAGGTGAAGACCGACCCCGCCCTTCGACGCCATCTCGACCGACGAACTGGTCAACCCCGCGGCGCCCATGTCCTGGATCGCGACGATCGCGTCCGACGCCATCAGTTCGAGGCACGCCTCGATCAGCAGCTTCTCGGTGAATGGATCGCCGACCTGAACGGTCGGGCGCTTCTCCTCGGCATCCTCGCCGAAGTCCGCCGATGCCATCGTCGCGCCGTGGATGCCGTCGCGGCCCGTCTTCGATCCGACATAGACGATCGGATTGCCGACGCCGCTCGCGGCCGAATAGAAGATCTTGTCCTGCTCGGCGACGCCGACGGTCATCGCGTTGACCAGGATATTGCCGTCATAGGCCTTGTGGAAATTGACCTCGCCGCCGACCGTGGGGACGCCGACGCAATTGCCGTATCCGCCGATACCGCGGACGACGCCCGAGATCAGATGCTTCATCTTCGGATGGTCGGGACGGCCGAAGCGCAGCGCGTTGAGGTTCGCGACCGGGCGCGCGCCCATGGTGAAGACGTCGCGCAGGATGCCGCCGACCCCGGTCGCCGCGCCCTGATAGGGTTCGATATACGACGGATGGTTGTGGCTCTCCATCTTAAAGATGGCGGCAAGCTTTTTGCCACCCGGCCCCTCGCCGATGTCGATGACGCCCGCATTCTCGCCGGGACCGCAGATCACCCACGGCGCTTCGGTCGGCAGCTTTTTCAGGTGGATGCGCGAGCTCTTGTAGCTGCAATGCTCGGACCACATGACCGAGAAGATACCGAGCTCGACGAGATTCGGCTCGCGGCCGAGGGCGTTCAGGACGCGCTGATATTCCTCGGGCGACAGGCCGTGCTCGGCGACGATTTCGGGGGTGATGGCGGGCGAGGGGGCTACGGCGGACTGGGTCATGGCGCGCCTTTAGCCGGGCCGGCGCGATAGGAACAGACCCCAATATCGCCGGCACCGCTCACAAGATGCCGCCTCAGCTATGGGAAAGCGGCGCGCGGGTCCGTCCCGCCCACCAGGCGGCGAGCGACAGCAGCGCATAGGCGAAGAGCATCGTCGCGGGGATGGCGAGCGAATAGGCGCTTTCCTGCGGTCCGAACCAGTTGATGGCCTGGACCAGCGCAAGCAGCGCGGCGAGCGCCCACAGGCGGCCGTTGCCGGCCGGGTCGCGCGTGTGGCTGGCATAATAGGCGAGAGCGCCGCCGACCAGCGCGACCTCCAGCGGCATCGCGGCCAGCGGATGGTTCCACAGGCCAAGCCCGATCTTCGGCGGCGCGCCGAACAGCGTGAGGTCGGGGATGTGGACGAGCAGGTCGATGAACCAGTGCGACACGACGACGATCGCGGCGCCGATCGCCGCCTCGCGCCGCCGCGTCGCGGCCCAGACGATCAGGCCGAACAGCAATCCCCACAATCCCGCGCCGAGCAGGCTGTGCGTATAGGGCATGCGGTAAAGGTCCATCGGGTTCATCGCGGTGATGCCGGGCGCGATCCGCATCGCCTCCACTCCCGGGATCAGCAGCGCCGCGAAGCCGATGTCGACAAGCTGCGCCGCGACGAACAGCGTGCCGAGCCCGGCGGCGCGCGGGCGGGCGGCGACGATCAGCGCCGGGGCGAAATGGCCGACGAACATGCGGCCCGACCCTATCGCGGTGCCGGGCGACGTCAAGCTTGACCGCATGGGGGCGAGCCGCCAAAGCAGGGGGATGACCGACATGCCCGACCCCGCTGCCGCGCCGGCCCCGGCCCCCGAGATCGCGTCGCTATCGTTCGAGGCCGCGATGGGCGAGCTCGAAACGATCGTGCGGCGGCTCGAGAGCGGTGACGTCAGCCTCGAGGAATCGGTGGCGCTGTACGAGCGCGGGCATGCGCTGCGCGCGCATTGCGAGGCGCGCCTTGCCGCCGCGCAGGCGCGGATCGAACAGGTCGGCTTCGGTGCCGACGGCCGGCCGGCGGGAACCACGCCCTTCGGCGAGAGCTGATCCATGGCCGCGCGCGCCGCCGATGGCGAAACCGTGGTAGAGGCGTCGCTGCTGCACGCCGCGCAGGCAGAGGTCGCGGCGGGGATCGACGCCCTGTTCGACCGGCGTCTGGCCATTCCCTCCGATCCGCGCGAGCGGCTCTATCGCGCGATGCGCCATGCCGCGACGGGCGGCGGCAAGCGGCTGCGCCCCTTGCTCGTCCGTGCCGCGGGCGACCTATTCCATGTCGATCGCGCGCTGTCGTTGCGCGTCGGCGCGGCGGTCGAGGCGATGCACGTCTATTCGCTGATCCACGACGATCTGCCGTGCATGGACGATGATGACGTGCGGCGCGGGAAGCCGACGGTCCACCGCGCCTATGACGAGGCGACGGCGGTGCTCGCGGGCGATTCGCTGCACGCGCTCGCCTTCGAATGGCTCGTCGATCCGGCGACGCATGCCGACCCCTTCGTGCGCAGCGAACTGGTGCGCGAACTCGCGCTGGCGGCGGGCCCCGCGGGTATGGCGGGCGGGCAGATGATGGACCTGGCGGCGGAGACGGTCAGTTTCGACCTGCCGACGGTGACACGGCTGCAACAGCTCAAGACCGGCGCGCTGATCGGCTTTTCGGTCGAGGCGGGCGCGATTCTCGCGCGCGTTCCGCCCGAGGGGCGCAAGCCATTGCGCGCCTATGCGCGCGACATCGGGCTCGCCTTCCAGATCGCCGACGACATATTGGACGTCGAGGGCGACGAAGCACTGGCGGGCAAGGCGCTCAACAAGGACGCGGCGGCGGGCAAGCAGACCTTCGTGACCCTGATGGGAATCGACCGCGCCCGGGCGCAGGCCAGCCTGCTCGTCGATCAGGCGACCGCCCATCTGGCGGGCTTCGGCGACGAGGCCAGGCTGCTGCGTGAAATCGCGCACTATATTGTGGAAAGGGACCGTTGATGCGGATTGGGGTCTATCCCGGAACCTTCGACCCGATCACCCTCGGGCATATGGACATCATCCGGCGCGGGGCGAAGCTGGTTGACCGGCTGGTCGTCGGCGTCACCACCAACATCGCCAAATCGCCGCTGTTCGACGACGAGGAGCGGATCGAGATGGTCCGGGGCGAGGTCGCGGCGCTAGGCGGGGACATTCGCGTCGTCGGCTTCAATTCGCTGCTGATGGACTTCGCCGAGCGCGAGGGCGCGAGCGTCATCGTCCGCGGGCTGCGCGCGGTCGCCGACTTCGAATATGAATATCAGATGGCGGGGATGAACCAGCAGCTCAACAACCGTGTCGAGACCGTGTTCCTGATGGCCGATGTCAGTCTGCAGCCGATCGCGTCGCGGCTGGTCAAGGAGATCGCGATCTTCGGCGGCGCGATCCACAAGTTCGTCACCCCCGCGGTGCGCGATGCGGTCGTCGCGCGCATCGCCGAGCGCGGCCTGCGCCAGGGTGAGGGATGACGCAACGCTTCCTCATTGAGCGTTCAGCTTTTACCCGCTAGGTCGCGCGCAAGCGGGGCGCACAGATATTCCACGATAGAGGCCGATCCAGCATGACCATCACATTCCGCCCCCTGATCCTGTCGGCCATGGCGCTCGGTCTCGCGGTGTCGGCTGTCGCGCAGGAGGCGCCGCCCGCGCCATCGCCCGACGGAACCCCGGCCCCCGCGCCGACCGAAAGCGAAACCATTCCGCCCATCGACCCCGCGCCCGCTCCGACGCCGGCCCCCGCCCCAGCACCCGCACAGGGCGATGCGGCACCGGCGGCGGAGGCGCCTACCGCGCCGGCGATGACCCCCGATCAATATATCGGCAACCCCGAATATATGCTGAACCTCGACCTTTCGACCGGCGGCCGGGTTGTGATCCAGCTGTATCCCAACGTCGCTCCGCAGCATGTCGAGCGCGTCAAGCAGCTGGCGCGCGCGGGCTTTTACGACGGGGTGAAATTCCACCGCGTGATCGACGGCTTCATGGCACAGACGGGCGATCCGACCGCGACCGGGCAGGGCGGCTCGCAGCTTCCCGACCTGAAGGCCGAATTCAATCCGATGCCGCATCTGCGCGGCACCGTGTCGATGGCGCGCGCCGAGAGCGAGGACAGCGCGAACAGCCAGTTCTTCATCATGCTCCAGCCGCGCTTCGCGCTCGACCGTCACTATACGGTCTTCGGCCGCGTCGTGTCGGGGATGCAATATGTCGATACGATCCACAAGGGCGAGCCGCCCGCGGTGATGTCGCGCATGGTGCAGGCGTCGGTCGCCGCCGACAACCGGCCGATGCCGCCCGCCTTGATGCTGACCGATCCGGCGCCGGCCTCTGCCCCCGCGGCGGAAATCACGCCCGACCAGCTCAACGCGCCGGTCGGGCGCTGAGCTGCTTCCTTGAAGGATGACTCCGGTTTATTCCGTTCGCTCGACACGAACGGGCATAGGAATCCTTCCGAAGCTGTCGGCCTTTAGCCGATGCGCGTAGATGCCTTCGATTTCGAACTGCCGCCCGATCGCATCGCGCTGCGTCCGGCGCGTCCGCGCGATGCGGCGCGCATGCTGGTCGTCGCGGGCAGGGGGTTGCATGACGCGGGGGTGCGCGACCTGCCGGCGTGGCTGCGCCGCGGCGACTGCCTCGTCTTCAACGACACGCGCGTCATCCCCGCCCGGCTCGAAGGCGTGCGCGGCGGCCGTGACAGAGATGGCGCCGCCGGGGCGAAGATCGGCGCGACGCTGCACAAACGCGTCGACCTGCGCCGCTGGCAGGCCTTCGTGCGCAACGCGAAGCGGCTGCATGTCGGGGAAACGGTCGATTTCGGCGCGGGCGTGACCGCAGTCGCCGAGGAGCGCCTGCCCGACGGCAGCTTCGTCCTCGCCTTTCAGGGGGACGAGCCGGTCGAACTGCTGCTCGGCCGCGCCGGGACGATGCCGCTACCGCCCTATATCGCGGGCAAGCGCGCGACCGACGAGGCCGACCGCGCCGATTATCAGACGATGTTCGCGCGGGCCGACGGCGCGGTCGCGGCACCGACGGCGGCGCTGCATTTCACCCCGGCGCTGCTCGCCGCGCTCGGCGAGGCGGGGATCGCCAGCGAGACGCTGACCCTGCACGTCGGCGCCGGCACCTTCCTGCCGGTGAAGGCCGACGACACGGCGGATCATGTCATGCACGCCGAATGGGGATGCATCGACGCCGACGCCGCGGCGCGGCTCAATGCAGTGCGCGCCGCTGGCGGCCGGGTGATCGCGGTTGGCACCACCAGCCTGCGCTTGCTCGAAAGCGCGGCGCGCGCCGACGGGACGATCGAGCCGTTCGCCGGCGACACCTCGATCTTCATCACGCCCGGCTATCGCTTTCGGGCGATCGACGGGCTGATGACCAATTTCCACCTGCCGCGCTCGACATTGTTCATGCTGGTCAGCGCGTTGATGGGGCTCGATGTGATGCGCGCGGCCTACGATCATGCCATTGCGGAAGGCTATCGTTTCTACAGCTATGGCGACTCCAGCCTGCTGCTGCCTACGCGATAACCTCATATCGGCGTCCGCGCGGCATTTACCGTATCGCAAGGCCTGATTGGCATAGCGGTCTGATGGCGGGGATCAGTACGAATCGGGGGACCCAATCGTCCGCGCGCATGCGTGCCGACGATCCGGCGGACGCGGGCGCGGCGGCGGGGCAGCGCGGCTTTCTGGGCAAGCTCGGTTCGCGGCTCGGCGGACAGCGCGCAGAGACGCCGCTGCCCGGCCTGCATACGCGCGAGGCGGTGCTGCTGCTCCGCAATTACGAAGACAGCGGTCGCGGCTGGTTCTGGTCGACCGATGCCGGCGGCGCGCTGACCTATATCAGCGAAGCCGTCGCCGAGGTCATGGACAAGCGGGCCGGCGATTTGCTCGGCACGCCGCTCACCGACCTGTTCCACCCCGCCGACAGCCATGGCGAACGGCAGCGCACGCTGCCTTTCCTGCTGACCCGGCAATCGAAGTTCGACGAGCTGCCGCTGCGTGCGGCGATCGATGGCGAAGAGCGCTGGTGGTCGGTTTCGGGGCGCCCGCACTTCGACGCCGCGGGCCAGTTCACCGGCTATCGCGGCAGCGGCACCGACGTCACCGCGCAGCGCCGCTCGGCCGAGGACGCCTCGCGTCTCGCCCTATACGATTCGCTGACCGGACTCGCGAATCGCTTCCACATCTCGAAGAAGCTCGAATCGACGCTCGCCGCCTTCACGCAGCAGCAGCGGAGCTGCGCGATCATGCTGCTCGACCTCGATCGCTTCAAGCAGGTCAACGACACGCTCGGCCATCCGGCGGGCGATGCGCTGCTCAAGCAGGTCGCTGAACGGCTGCTCAAGATCGTCGGCGACAAGGAGATGGTCAGCCGCCTGGGCGGCGACGAATTCCAGATCATCCTTCCCGATCAGGACGACCGCGGCAAACTGGGCGACCTCGCCGCCGAAATCATCGCCAACCTGTCGCAACCCTATTCGGTCGAGGGCAGCCGCTGCATCATCGGCACCTCGGTCGGGGTTGCGATCGCACCCTTCGACGGCATGACCAGCGAAGACCTCGTGCGCAACGCCGACCTCGCGCTCTATGCCGCGAAGGGCGGAGGGCGCGGGCGCTTCCGCTTCTATTCGAGCGACCTCCATCAGGCGGCCGAGGATCGCCGCGCGCTGGAGGAGGATCTGCGCGATGCACTGGCGCGCGGGCAGATGGAACTCAGCTATCAGCCGGTCGTCCATTCGCAGTCGAACATGGTGACCGGGGTCGAGGCGCTGGTGCGCTGGTTGCATCCCGAGCGCGGAATCATCTCCCCCTCGATGTTCATCCCGATCGCCGAGGAGGCGAATCTGATCTGGCCGCTCGGCGAGTGGGTGCTGCGCAAGGCGTGCGAGGACGCCGCGCGCTGGCCGGGCGGGCTGCGCGTCGCGGTCAACGTCTCGCCGATCCAGTTCGCGAACGAGAATTTGCCCAAGATCGTCGCCAACGCCCTCGCGGCCACGGGGCTGTCGCCTGACCGGCTCGAGCTCGAGATCACCGAGAGCGTCTTCCTGGGCGATTCGGCCGAGACTGCGCGGATGTTCAAGGCGCTGAAGGGGCTCGGCGTGCGGCTCGCGCTCGACGATTTCGGCACCGGCTATTCCTCGCTCGGCTATTTGCAGTCGGCGCCGTTCGACAAGATCAAGATCGACCAGAGCTTCGTGCGCGGCGCGACGGAGAAGGGGTCTCGGAATGCGGCGATCATTGCGGCGATCGTCGCACTTGCCGAGGCGCTCGACATGGAAACGACGGCGGAGGGCATCGAATCGCTCGACCAGCTCGACCTGATCCGCAAGCTGGGGGTCAGCCACGTCCAGGGCTATGTCTACAGCAAGCCGGTGGCCGACGGCGAACTGGTCGAGCATGCCGAGGCGGGATCGTGGACGATCAAGCCGTCGGGGCCGGCGAAGCAGCGCAACGACCGTTTCCAGATGTTCCGCAAGGTCGGCGCGGTCCACGGCAATCATCGCTACGCCGTCGTGATCCGCAACCTGTCGGCGACCGGCGCCTTCATCGAAGGACTGCTCGACGTGCCGGTGGGCACGCAGTTTGTGATCGACTTCGGCGAGGGGCAGCTGGTGACCGCCACCGTGCGGCGCTCGACGAAGCATCAACAGGGCATCGAGTTCGAGCATTCGCTGGTCAGCGACGGCAACGGCGGGCTGTGCACCCGCCACCGCGTCTCACCCTATCTGATCGCGGCGGCGAACCAGCAGATCGAAACGACGATGACCTTGCCCGCCTTCACGACGACGAACGACTGGAAGGCTGCCTGAGGCGCCTCCGGCGCCGCCGCCCTCGACTTTCGGCGGCACCCCCGCCATAGGCGCGCGCGATGACCGACAGATTCGCCTTCACCGTCGCCGCGACCGACGGCCCCGCGCGGACGGGCGTGATCCGCATGGCGCGCGGCGAAATCCGCACCCCCGCCTTCATGCCGGTCGGCACCGCGGCGACGGTGAAGGCGATGCGCCCGGCCGAGGTGCGCGCGAGCGGCGCCGACATCATCCTTGGCAACACCTATCATCTGATGCTGCGCCCGGGGGCCGAACGCATGGCGCGGCTCGGCGGGCTGCACGATTTCATGGGCTGGGACCGGCCGATCCTGACCGACAGCGGCGGCTATCAGGTGATGAGCCTGTCGGCGCTGACCAAGCAGAGCGAGGAGGGCGTTGCCTTCAAGAGCCATCTCGACGGGTCGCGCCACCTGCTGACCCCCGAACGCTCGATGGAGATCCAGCGGCTGCTCGGCAGCGATATCGTCATGGCGTTCGACGAATGCCCCCCCGCCGGGGTCGACGCGAAACGCGCCGAGGCGAGCATGGAGCGCTCGATGCGCTGGGCGGCGCGCAGCCGCGCGGGGTTCGACGCGGGCGAGGCGCACGCCGCGCGCGCCGCGCTGTTCGGCATCCAGCAGGGCTCGCTCGACGAAAGGCTGCGCAAGCGTTCGGCCGAGGCGCTGATCGACATCGGCTTCGACGGCTATGCGATCGGCGGCCTTGCGGTGGGCGAGGGGCAGGCGGCGATGTTCGGCGTGCTCGACTTCGCGCCCGCCCAGCTTCCCGCCGACCGGCCGCGCTATCTGATGGGGGTCGGCAAGCCCGACGATCTGGTCGGCGCGGTCGCGCGCGGGGTCGACATGTTCGACTGCGTGCTGCCGACGCGATCGGGCCGCAACGGGCAGGCCTTCACTTGGGATGGACCGGTCAATATCCGCAACGCGAAGCATGCGGAGGACCTGGGGTCGCTCGATGCGTCGTGCGGCTGCCCGGTCTGCACGACCTGGTCGCGCGCCTATCTCCACCATCTCGTCCGTGCGGGCGAGATGCTCGGCGCGATGCTGATGACACAGCACAATCTGCATTTCTATCAGGCGCTGATGCAGGCGATGCGCGACGCGATTGCGGCCGGACGCTTCGCCGCCTTCCAGACCGATTTTACGGCCCGCTACCGCAAATAGGACGCCATCCCCCGCCCTTCGAACGGGCATGGAGCAATTGCGGCCGGCACGTGATGCCTTTTCCGCCGCTGCCGTGCTGCGAAGGCAGGGCATAACCTGAAGGCATACCCTGTCGAACCGATTTGGGTTGAGCACCTTTCTTCGTCTGATAGCTTGATCCGCGAATAGGCAAGACAAGATCAGATAAAAACCCGCCGATAAATCGAATCTCTCAGTTCGTCTTGAGGGAATGACGTCGTGCGATGTAATGAAAATTCATAAATAAATAAAAAGGGGTAGAGGGGGATGAAAAATTCTGTCGGATATTTGATGACGGGTACGGCAATCGCGCTGCTCGTGTCCTCTCCGGCCTTCGCTCAAGCTAGTTCTTCTTCTGATGCTTCGACAAACGCAGAGGACGCTCAGGCTGCCCCCGCGTCGCCCCGTGAGAATCCGGGCGACATCGTCGTCACCGGATCGCATATCCAGGGCGCCAACCCGACCGGGCTGCTTCCGGTCACGAACATGGACGAAGACGAGGTTGCGGCGACCGGCGCCGATACCGGCGACGACCTGTTCCGCGAGGTCGCGCAGGCGGGCGACGTCGGTTTCAATGAAAGCCGGATGTCGGGCAATCTGACCGATTCGCGCGGCGACGTCGCGTCGATCAACATCCGCAGCCTGGGCACGGGCAACACGCTGGTGCTGCTCAACGGCCGCCGCATGGTCAAGCATCCTGGGACCCAGGTCGAGAATCTGGTGCGTGTGCAGACCGCGAACATCAACGAGATTCCCGTCTCCGCCATCCGCCGTGTCGAGATTCTGCGCGACGGTGCCGCCGCCATCTATGGCGCCGACGCGGTCGCCGGGGTGGTCAACATCGTGCTCGACAAGCGGTACGAGGGGCTGAAGCTGACGGCGCGCTACGGCTTTTCGGAGGATACCGACCATTATCGCTTCAGCTCTTCCTTCAAATGGGGGCGGAGCTTCAACGACGGGCGGACGAACCTGACGCTGTTCGGCAGCTATTACAAGGCGAGCCCGATGCGCGCCGACGAGCGCGACTATTCGGCCAATTCGGACCAGCGGCCGCGCGTCGAGGGAACGCCGTTCGAAGGCGATACCAACTTCGACCTGCGATCGAACACCAACCCCTGGGCGTGGCTCGTCCTGGTCAACCCGCGCACCGTGCGCCAGGGCACGACGGCGCTGACCAACAGCAGCGGCCAGTTCCACATCGTTCCGGTGCAGAACGGCTGTTCGGGGTCGAGCGTCATCGCCGGCGGCAACTGCCTGAAGACCGGGTTGCAGTCGGCCACGACCGACCGCAACCTCTACTGGAACGAAAACGACCAGCGCTGGCTGCTCGGCGGACGCGAGCGCTACAATCTGTACAGCACGCTCGAGCATGAATTCTCGGAGAATCTAGAGGGCTTTGCCGAGTTCAACTATTATCGCGCCGACTATCAGGGGCAGCGCAACCGGGTCGGCACCACATCGACCTCGATGATCCGGATTCCGGCGAGCAATTACTGGAATCCGTTCGGCCCGCTCACCATGCCCGACGGCAGCCCCAATCCGAACCGCCTGCCCGGCCTGACGCTAGCGACGGTACCGGCGGAAGGGCTCGACGTCTATCTGCGGACCTACACGCCCGTGGACGTCGGCCCGCGGCCCTATACGGTGAAGGATGAAAATTATCGCGTCGTCGCGGGTCTGCGCGGCCGGTTCGGCCGGTTCGACTGGGAATCGGGCTTCGTCTATTCCGAGGCGCACAAGAAGGACATCAGCCACGCCGAGATCAGCAAGACGCTGTTCCAGCAGGCGCTGGCCCGCACCACGCCCGATGCCTACAACCCGTTCAACGGATCGAGCGCCACCGATCCGTCGGGGCCCGACGCCCTGCCTTCGGAAGACCTGACCAGTTTCCTGGTCAGCAACACGCGTGCCTCGAAATCGTCGCTGGCGTCGTGGGATGCCCGGCTGTCGACCCCCGACCTGTTCCAGTTGCCGGCCGGCGACGTCGGTATCGCGCTGGGGACCGAATGGCGGCGCGAAACCTATGCCGACGACCGCGGCGACCGGATCAACGGGACGATCAAGTTCGAGGACATGTTCGGCCGCACCGACGGCAATTCGGACAGCGACATCATGGGATCGCAGCCGCTTCCCAACACCGCGGCGAACCGCAACGTCATTTCGGCATACGCCGAACTGGCGATCCCGTTGGTATCGCCCGAGATGGGCATGCCGCTGATCCGCGCGATCGACGTGCAGCTGGCCGGCCGGGTTGAGCGCTATTCGGACTTCGGCTGGATTGCGAAGCCCAAGGTGGCGGCGTCGTGGGAAATCGCGCCCCGCCTGCTCGTGCGCGGGTCGTGGTCGCAGAGCTTCCGCGCGCCCGACCTGGCGCAGGTGTCGAACGCCGACTCGCAGGCGAGCAGCGGCTATCAGGATTATTATCGCTGCGAGGCCGACAAGCGCGCCGGCCGCATCCCCGATTTCGGCGTCTGCGCCCGCGCAACCACGCTGACCAACTATCGCTCCAACGCCGACCTGCTGGCCGAGGATGCCGAAACCTTTTCCTATGGCGTTGTCTTCCAGCCCAAGCTGCCGAGCGGCTGGGGGCGGCTGACGCTGATGCTCGATTATTGGCGCGTGCACCAGATCAATTCGATCGGCCTGTTTGGCGCCACCAATCACGCCGCGCTGGATTATCTCCTGCGCCTGCGCGGCAGCTCGAATCCCGCCGTGATCCGCGACGAGGTGACGCCGGAACAGCTGGCGACCTTCGACGGCACCGGCCTCGAACCGGTCGGCTCGATGGTCGAGATATTCGACAGCTTCATGAACCTTCAGCCCGAAACGATCGAAGGGCTCGACATCACGGCGCGATACGATGTCCGGGGAACGCCGATCGGCAATATTTCGGTCCGGCTGAACGCGGCCCACCTGCTCAAATATCAGCAGGAACCGTCGGCCATGGCGCAGGAACTGCTCGACGCGCAGGCATCGGGAGAGATCGATTCGCAGTTCCTCGTTCCCGGGACGGGCGACCTTCTCCGCCAGAACGGCCGCCCGCGGTGGCGGGTGACCGGAAGCCTGACCTGGCGCAACGGGCCTGTCGTGGCCGGGATGTCGGCGCGCTACATCAGCTCGGTCGAACAGACGGGGGCGCGGCTCGCCGACCTCACCCTGTGGCAGGTCGACTCGTGGACCACCGTCAACGCCTATGTCGGCTATGATTTCAAGCGCGGGGCGATGAAGGGGACGAGCGTCCGGTTCGGCGTCAACAACATCGCCAACAAGGCGCCGCCGCTGGCGGCCGCCGACTTCGGCTACCTCGGCTCGCTTCACAACTCGGTCGGCCGTCACTTCTACGCCCAGCTGTCGAAGTCCTTCTGAGCGCCGCCGGCCGCTCTGCCCCATTACCAGAGGAGATTTTCATGCGTAGGTTCAAAGGGCTCTATACAGCGCTAGCGGCCGGGCTGATCGCTGTTTGCGCGGCCCCCGCGATGGCGCAGGCCGACGATGCGGCCGAACAGGATGCGGCGGGCATTTCGGCGCCGTCCTGGATCATGGTCGACAATCCGAGCGGCAAGGTCATCGCCCAGCACAATGCCGAGGAACGGCTCAAGGTCGGCGGCTTTCCCAAACTGATGACGGCGCTTCTGGTGGCGCAGCTCGCGGCGGAGGACCCGAAGCTGCTCGATCAGACGATCGAGATCCAGGCCTATATGACGAAGATCCAGGTGACCAAATCGGGCGCCCTGGGCGGCGAGCGCATGACCGTGCGCGACGCGCTCTATGCGACGCTGGTCGGGGCGGCGAGCGACACCGCGCTTGCGCTGTCGCGGACGTTCAACAATCGCTTCGCCGAATCGAACTTTCGCCAGCTGGAAAAGGTTCCGGCGCACAGCCGGTCGTTCATCGCCGAGATGAACCGCGCCGCGCGCAAGCTGGGCATGAAGGACAGCGTCTTTCGTTCCGCCTATATCGACGCCGGAGAGAACGGACGCGCCAGCACCGCCCACGACCTTGCGCGTCTGGGGATCGCAGTGATGGCGGACCCGATCCTGCGCGAGATCGTCGGCGCCAAGAGCTATAGCGCGACGATCATCGGCACCGACGGCACGACCCGCAGCAAGTCATGGAACAACGGCAACCGCCTGCTCGGGCAGGACGTCGGCGGCGTCGCGACCACGGGCACCCCGTCGTCGGGGCAGAGCATCATCCTGGCGACGTCGAAGGGGGGCAGCAACCGCATCATCGTCGTGCTGGGAAGCGAAACCTCGTCGCAGCGGTTCGCCGACGCGAAGGCAATCGCGGCGTTGGCCAACTGATGTCCGGCCGGCGGGGAGGCGAGAAGATGACCAAGGAAAATGAAACGCGCGATCCGGCGGTGCCGCTCGATCGCCGCGCCTTGCTGGGGTTGCTCGGCGCGGGCGGGGCGGGGGCGCTGCTCGCCAGCCATGCGGCCCTGGCCGCAGACGGCGCCGAGGGGGCGGCGGCGACCGAACCCTATGACCTCGTCATTCGGGGCGGCCGCGTCGTCGACGGCAGCGGCGCGCCCGGCTTCGAGGCAGACGTTGCGATATCGGGCGGCCGGTTCGTCGAGGTCGGCGCGGTCGGCCGCCGCGGCAAGCAGGAGATCGACGCGCGCGGGCTGGTGGTTTCGCCGGGCTGGATCGACACGATGGACCAGTCCGGCCGCGCGGTGCGCAATCGCGGGTCGGGCGGCAGCAAGGTTCGCATGGGCCTGACCACCCTGATCGCGGGCGAGATGGGAACGCCGGTTCCCGCCGACCAGGTCTCGGCCTATCTGGCTGATCTCGACGCCAATGGCATGGCGGTCAATTTCGGCACCTATTACAGCGCGTCGCAGGCGCGGCGGGCCGTGGCGGGATCGTCCGCCGCCCGGCCGAGCAAGGCGCAGATCGCGGAGATGGCCGATCTGGTCGACGAGGCGATGCGCGCCGGCGCGCTCGGCATGTCGACGGCGCTCATCTATCCGCCCGCCAGCTTCATGACGACGGAAGAACTGATCGAGCTGGCGCGCCCCGTCGGCCGTTACAAGGGAACCTATGCGACCCACATGCGCGACGAGGGCGAATTCGTCCTCGACGCGATCGACGAGGCGATCGGGATCGGGCAGGCCGCCGGAACCGACGTCCATATCTATCATCTGAAGGCCGCCTTCGCGCCAGGCTGGGGCAAGCTGATCGGCGAGATGGGGCGCAAGATCGACCGCGCGCGCGCGGGCGGCCTCAACGTCTTCGCCGACATGTATCCCTATGAAGCAGCGGGAACCGGACTGCGCACGACCGTTCCCAACTGGATGTTCAAGGATGGCATGGCGCACGCGAAAGAGCAGCTTCGCGACCCGGCGATCCGTACCCGGCTGAAGGCCGAGGTCGCCAAGGGCAATCAGAAGGACTGGACGAACTTCGTCTACAACGCCGGCGGATGGGACCGGGTGGTGCTCGGTGTGCCGTTCAGCGAGGAATATGATCGCTTTCGCGGCATGAAGATCACCGACATCGCGGCGGCCCTGGGCAAGGACCCGGCCGATGCGGCTTGGGACATCGTGCTGGCGGAAAAGCAGCGCGCCAGCGCCTTCTATTTCATGATGAGCGAGAAGGACATCGAAACGGCGCTGAAGTTTCCGTGGATCGGCATCGGCAGCGATGCCGGGGTCCGCTATGGACCGGGAAGCGACAAGGGTTATCCGCATCCGCGGTCTTATGGGTGTTTCCCGCGGATCATTGCAGAATATGTCCGCCGCCGGAAGGTGCTGACGCTCGAACAGGCCATCGCCAAGATGACCTCGGTGCCCGCCGCCAATCTTCGTCTTGCCGGGCGCGGCCTGATCAAGCCCGGGAACTGGGCCGACGTCACCATCTTCGACTACGCGCGCATCGACGACGTCGCCACGTTCGAGAATCCGATCCAGCTGCCGGTCGGCATCGAACATGTGATCGTGAACGGCACGCCGACGATGCTGGCCCGCAAGCGGACCCCGGCGCGGCCGGGCAAGGTCCTGCGCGGGCCCGGCGCCCGCGCCGCATAGGCGCAACCACGACCATCGCCGGAACGGCGTCACGACGGAATATCAAGGGGTAATCAGGATGAAGCGTCACGCAAACATCTCGCTACGGGCGCTGCTGTGCGCGTCGGTCTTCGGTGGGGTGCTGCCCGCCGCGGCGGCCGCGCAGGACATCACGATCGACGATGCGCGGACAACGCAGGTCGGTCTGGGCGCCGGAGAGACGGTGACGATCACCGAGACCGGCAGCATCACCACGGCCCGCAGGGTGATCAACCTGTCCACGACCGGGACCGGCACCGCGACCCTCGTCAACCGGGGGCGGATCGAGTCGACATCAACCACTACCCTGACCAGCACCATCGGGCCGGCCTCCCCGATAAGCCTGAACCTGACCAACGAATCCGGCGCATCAATCACGGGCGCGCGTGCCGTCTATTTCACCACCGGCGAACTGATCAACCGCGGCACGATCGCATCGACGATGACGGGAACCTCGACCGGCGATGCGATCAACGCCGGGCAGGACTCGATCGTGCGACTGGAGTCGGGGAGCGTCACCTCGGCAAGTTCCGCCACGACCGGGGCCAGCTATGCGGTGAATTTCACCGGCGGCGGCAACAGCATCTACATCGATACGGGCGCGACGGTGAACGGCACGATCCGGGCCGCAACCGGCGGTGTGGGCGCCAATCGTGTCTATCTGACCGGCACCGGCACCCAGACGCTGGGGCCGATCTCGGGTTTCAACGGCTATTACATCGATTCCGGCGACTGGACGGTGACCAGCTCGATCACCGCCGCGGCCGAAGGCAGCACCATCGCGGAGGGCGCGACGCTGCGCTGGGGCAACGGCGGCGCGACCGGCAGCATCAGTGGCAACGTCGTCAACAATGGCCGGCTGATCGTCAACCGCACGAACCAGGTGGTCGGCTTCACCACCGCGTCGATCACCGGCACCGGCCAGCTGATCGTCGATTCGCCCGGCGCCGCCGGCGGCCTGACGCTGCGCGCGCCGGGGACGAGCTACAGCGGCGACACCATCGTCAAGAATGGCACGTTCAGCGGCGTTGCGACCAATGCGATGTCGGCGAGTTCCGAGGTGGTTCTCGAGAGCGCCGGCATTCTCGACATCGTCACGGGCTTCGATCAGGAGATCGGCGGTCTGTCGGGCGTCGGGGCGACGAACATCAACGGTGCTGCGCTCACCCTCGGCGGCAAGGGAACGAGCACCAGCTATACCGGCGCCTTCGCCGGTGACGGATCGCTGACCAAGATCGGCGCCGGGACGTTCACCTATGACGGCACCGGCGCGCTCGGCGGCGGCGTCACCGTGCGTGGCGGCGGTTTGCTCCTCGACGGCACCCTCACCAGCGATCTGCTCGTCGAAAATGGCGGCCAACTTGGTGGCACCGGCTCGCTCGCCGGCAATGCGATTGTCAACGGTACGCTCGCGGGCCTGTCAGGGCAGACGCTGACACTGCAGTCGCTCCAGCTCGGCGCCGGTTCGACCGTCGCGGCGACGCTGGGAAGCGAAAGCGCGCCGGTGCTGTTCGACGTGCTGGGCGACCTGACGCTCGACGGCGCGCTGACCGTGACGCCGGCGACCGATTTCGGGGCGGGCCTCTACCGGATCTTCTCCTATGGCGGGACGCTGACCGATAACGGGCTCGACGTCGAGCCGCTCAGTGGCGGAGCGAGCGGTGCGTTGCAGACCGTGACCGCCGGTGAGGTCAATCTGATCGTGTCCACCGGTTCGACGCTTTCGGATATCCAGTTCTGGAATGGAACGAAGGTGGCGGGCGACGGCACCATCGCGGGCGGCGACGGCGTGTGGAGCGTTGACGGACGGACCAACTGGACCGACCTCGACGGCGCATCGACCGAAGCCTGGGGCGGCCGCTTCGCGGTGTTCACCGGTCCGGCTGGAACGGTCACGATCGATGACGCCGCCGGTGCGATTTCGACCTCGGGCCTCCAGTTCGTCAGCGATGGCTATCGTGTCGAGGGCGATCCGCTGACGCTGGCCGGTGCGACCGATGTGCGTGTCGGTGACGGCACGGCGGCTGGCGCAACGACCTCCGCGACGATCGCATCCAACATCACCGGCAGCGGCAGCCTGGTCAAGCAGGACCTCGGCACGCTGATCCTCGCGGGCGCGAACGACCATGCCGGCGGCACGCGGATCGCGGGTGGCACGCTGCGGATCGATGCGGGCGGATCGCTCGCCACGACCGGATCGACGCCGGCGGTCGGCATCATCGCCTCGACACCGGCGAGCACGGTGACGCTCGTCAATGCGGGACGGATCACCGCGAGCGAGCGGGCCGTCGACGCCGCGGCGGGAACGACGCTGTCGCTGCTCAACGAAAGCGGCGGGGTGATCGAGGGCGCGTCGGGCGTCTATCTGGCCGCGGGCGAAGTCGTCAATCGCGGTTCGATCACCGCCACCAACGGCGATGCCATCCAGGCGGCGGCGGGTTCGACGGTGCGGCTCGAAGCGGGCAGCACGACCGCCTTCACCGGCAGCGGCACCAATTATGCCGTCAATTTCCTCGGCGGGTCGAACAATCTCTATCTCGACACCGGTGCGACGGTGACCGGCCAGATTCGCGGGGCCTCGGCCACCGGATCGGGACCCGACCGCGTCTATCTGACGGGCAGCGGCTCGGCCATTCTGCCCAGCATGACCAATTTCGAGGGCTATTATTTCCAGTCCGGCGACTGGACCGTGACCGCATCCTTCGTCGCCACCGCCGAGGGCAGCACGATCGACGCGGGCGCCACGCTGCGCTGGGGCAATGGCGGCACGACGGGCAGCGTCAGCGGCCAGGTCACCA
The DNA here is from genome assembly GCF_001591045.1 of Sphingopyxis granuli NBRC 100800. GTDB lineage: Bacteria > Pseudomonadota > Alphaproteobacteria > Sphingomonadales > Sphingomonadaceae > Sphingopyxis > Sphingopyxis granuli. The sequence goes on from NZ_BCUA01000029.1 coordinate 20,885, forward strand.
ACAACGGCCGGCTGATCATCAACCGCACGAACCAGGTGGTGGCCTTCACCACCGCGCCGATCACCGGCACCGGCCAGCTGATCGTCGATTCGCCCGGTGCCGCCGGCGGCCTGACGCTGCGCGCTCCGGGCACGACCTACAGCGGCGACACCATCGTCAGGAACGGCACGTTCCGCGGCGGCGCAACGAACGCGATGTCGGCGAATTCCGAGGTCGTCCTCGAAAGCGCCGGTATCCTCGATATCATCACCGGCTTCGATCAGGAGATCGGCGGTCTGTCGGGTGTTGGCGCCACCAACATCAACGGCGCCGCGCTCACCCTCGGCGGAACGGGGCTCAGCACCAGCTATACCGGCGCGCTGTCGGGTGACGGCTCGCTCGTCAAGACCGGCACCGGGACGCTGACCTATGGCGGCACCGGCGCGCTCGGCGGCGGTATCACCGTGCGCGGCGGCGGCTTGCTGGTCGACGGCAATCTGACGAGCGACGTCCTCGTCGAAGCCGGCGCATCGCTGGGCGGTGCCGGCCTGCTGGCGGGGAATGTGGTCGTCGACGGCACGCTCGCCGGCCTGTCCGGCCAGACGCTGACGCTGCAGGCGCTTGAACTCGGCGCAGGTTCGACCGTCGCGGCGACACTGGGAAGCGAAAGTGCCCCGACCCTGTTCGAGGTGCTCGGCGACCTGACGCTCGACGGCACCCTCGCAGTCACCCCGGATACCGGCTTCGGCGCCGGCCTCTATCGGATCTTCGCCTATGGCGGCGCGCTGACCGACAACGGACTCGACGTCGATCCGCTGGGCGCCGGCATTACGGGCACGGTCCAGACCTCGGTCACCGGTCAGGTCAATCTGGTCGTCGACGACGGCAGCGGCCTTTCTTCCATTCAGTTCTGGAACGGGACGAAGACCGCGGGCGACGGCACCATCGCGGGCGGCGACGGCGTGTGGAGCGCCGGAAGCGGCAGCAACTGGACCGACTCCGACGGCGCTTCGAGCGAAGCCTGGGGCGGACGCTTCGCCGTGTTCGACGGCGCGGCCGGAACGGTCACGATCGACAATGCCGCGGGCGCGGTGTCGGCGACCGGCATCCAGTTCGCGACCGACGGCTATCGCGTCGAAGGCGACCCGCTGACGCTGGCGGGCGCGGTCGACGTGCGCGTCGGCGACGGCACCGCGGGCGGTGCTTCGACCCGCGCGACCATCGCCTCCAATCTCACCGGCACGGGCAGCCTTGCCAAGCAGGACCTCGGCACGCTGATCCTGACCGGCGCGAACGATTATACGGGCGGCACGCGCATCCTGGCGGGCACGCTGCAGATCGGCGCGGGCGGCACCAGCGGGGCGCTGCCCGGCAACGTCCTGATCGGCGGCGGCACGCTGGCCTTCGACCGGTCGGACGATATCGGCTATGGCGGCACGATCACCGGTCAGGGGCAGCTGCGCCAGCAGGGGTCCGGCATCCTGACGTTGACGGCCGATTCCTCGGCCTTCACCGGAACCACGACCGTCGATGCGGGGCAATTGCGCGTCAACGGCGCGCTGGGCGGAACCGCGATCGCGGCCGCCGGCGGGCTGCTGGGCGGCACCGGGCGGCTCGGCGACATCGTCGTCCGCAGCGGCGGGACGCTGGCGCCCGGCAACAGCATCGGGCTGCTGACCGCGCGCTCGGCGACGTTCGAGGCGGGATCGGTGTTCGCGGTCGAGGTGAACCCCGACGGCACCACCGACCTGCTGCGCACCACGGGGCAGGTCGTGATCGACGGCGGCACGGTCGAGGTGCTGGCCGGTGCCGGCAATTATGCGATCACCAGCGATTACACGCTGATCGAGGCCGCCGGCGGGGTGGTCCGCGGCGGCGCCTCGAACGGGTTCGAGGGGGTGACGACGAACCTCGCCTTCCTGACGCCGACGCTGGGCTATTCGGCCAATGCGGTGACGCTGAACCTGACGCGCAACGACGTCGATTTCACCGACGTCGCGGCGACCGCCAACCAGCGCTCGGTCGCTTCGGCGATCCAGTCGGCGGGCCTGGGCAGCGCGCTGTACGACGCGGTGCTCTATCTCGACGGCGCCGGCGCGCGGGGCGCGTTCGACCTCGCATCGGGGGAGATCCACGCTTCGGTCCGCACCGCGATGGTCGAGGATCTGCGCCGGCCGCGCGCTGCCGTGATGCAGCGGCTCGGCACCGCGCCCGACGGGCTGGGCATGTGGCTCCAGGGCTTCACCAGCCGCGGCGACAACCGCGACCGCCCGAATGCCGCGCGCATCGAGCGCCAGACCAACGGCATCATCGGCGGGATCGACGTCGGCGACGCGGACGCGCGGGGCGGCCTGGCCATCGGCTATGGCAGCAACGACATCACCGGCGCGGCCCGGGCGAGCAGCGCCCGTGCGAAATCGCTGCACGTCATGGCCTATGGCGGCGCGCGGCTGGCCGGGCTGCGGCTGAGCGTCGGCGCCGGCTATTCGGACGTCGATGTGGACAGCGAGCGCGCTCCGGCGTTCGGCGGTCTCTCGGGCAATCATACGGCCAGCTATGGCGGCAGCGTGCTGCACGGCTTCGCCGATGTCGGCCTGCCGCTGGCGCTTGGTAGCGGCAGTGTCGAGCCCTTTGCGGGAATCGCCCATGTCGAGGCGCGGACCAAGGCGTTCACCGAAACGGGCGCCGGGCCGCTCGCCCTCGCCGCCGATCGCGCCAAGGACGGCTTCACGCTGTCGACCCTTGGGCTGCGCGCCGAGACCTCGGCGACCGGTCCGCTGGCGGTGCGCGCCTCGGCCGCGTGGCAGCATGGTTTCGGGACCATCGCCCCGGTGTCGAACCTGCGCTTTGCCGGCGGCACCGCGGCGCCGTTCCGCGTGGCGGGGGCCGCAATCGCGCGGGACGCCGCGGTTCTGGACGTCGATCTGATGTGGCGTCTTACGGACAAGATGCGCTTCAGCCTCGGCTATTCGGGTCAGCTTGGCGCGAATGTCCAGGATCACGCCGGCACGGTCTCGCTGGGCTTCGTCTTCTGACGCGGCGGTTCGCGGCGTCCGCCTTCCAGGGCGGCGCCGCGAACCCGTTCGCCCGCCTCATCGGGGGCGGGCATGATTGGAGAGAATGATGACGGCTCCCCCCCTTTCGGCGTCGCGCTGCGCCGATTCCCTCGTCTTCACCTCGGGCCAGCTCGCTCGCGGCGATGACGGCGCGATCGTGCCGGGCGGCATCGAGGCGCAGGCCGAGCGTGCGCTGGCCAATCTCGTCCGCGTCCTGGCGAGCGAGGGATGCACGCCGCGCGATGTGGTGAAGGTCACCGCCTGGCTGACCGACGCCGGCCATGGCGCGGCGTTCAATGCGGCCTATGTGCGCGTGTTCGGAGACCCCTATCCGGCCCGGTCGACGGTGGTTTCGGCGCTGCTCGCGCCCGATGCGCTGGTCGAGGTCGAAGCGGTCGCCAAACGACCATGACCGCGAAAGCCGTTGGTCCCGTGCTGCTGCAGGGCTACAGAGGGGGCATGCGGTTTCGTCAGATTGAAGTCTTTCATGCGGTCTATACCCATGGATCGATCAGCGCCGCGGCACGTGTGCTGGGCGTGTCGCAACCCTCTGTTTCCAAGACCTTGCGCCATGCCGAGGACAATCTGGGCTTTCAATTGTTCCAGCTCGCGCGCGGGCGCCTGATCCCGACCGACGAGGCGCATGCACTGATTCGCGAAGCCGGGGATATCTTCGACCGGCTGGCCTCGTTGCAGCAGACCGCGCGCAACCTGTCGCAGGCGGGGGGCGGCCATATCCGCCTGGGTATCGTGCCCAGCCTCGCGCTCGACGTCATCCCGCATGCGATGGCGCAGTTCCGGCGCGACTGGCCGCGCGTCACCTTCGAAGTGCATACCCACCATCATGACGATCTCGTCCGCTCGCTGATCGAGCGCGAGACCGATCTGGCGATCGTCTATACCCCGCCGCCGCATCCGCGGCTGACGAGCGCCGTGCTGGCGCAGGGGGAGCTTGTCGCCTTCGCGCCCGCGCAGGCCTTCGGCGATGTCGGGGACCGCCTGCCGCTCGATCAGCTGGCCGACCGCGATCTGATCGGCGTCGCCGCGACGGGACCGATCGGCGACGTGCTGACCCGCGCCGCACTGGAACGCGGCATCGCCTATCGCGAGGCGGTGTCGGTGCAGACCTTCTTCATCGCAGCGCGCCTCGCCCAGCTCGAAGGCGGCGTGACCGTAGTCGACGAATTCACCGCGCGCGCGTCGCAATCGCCCGACTTCAACTGGTTCCGGACCGACCCGCCGCTCGAATTCACCATTTCCTGGGTGACGCTGGAGGATCGCCAGCCGTCGAAGGTCGTCCGCCAGTTCCTCCGTACCTTCAGCGACGTCCTGGAAGCCGTCCGCGACACCGGTTCATAGCTTCGGGCTATACCAGCCGCAAAGGTTGCCGCTTTGCGGCCGGCGCCGGTTCGACAATCATCCCCGCGAACAAGCGGCTCCGCTTCGCGGGCGCGCTGGCATGGGGGATGGAATCAAATAGATGCGCGCGGAATTTCGTCTGGGCGAGGCCTCGGCAACGGCACCGCGGGACCTGATCGTGATCGGCGCCGGGGTCGTCGGCATGGCGACCGCGCTGACGCTCGCCGACCGCGGTCACCGGGTCACCCTGATCGACCGCGCCGAAGGGCCGGGTCGCGGGACGTCCTTCGCCAATGGCGCACAGCTCAGCTATGCCTATACCGACGCGCTGGCGAGTCCGTCGACCATCGCGCAATTCCCCTGGCTGCTGCTGTCGCGCGATCCGGCTTTCCGCTTTTCTCCGCGGCTCGACCTCGATTATCTGCGCTGGAATCTCGCGTTCCTGCGCAACGGCAGCGCCGGCCGCTTTCGCCGCAACACGCTGGAGGGGTTGGCGCTCGCCTTCCTGTCGCGCCGCGCGTTGCACGCGCTGGTGCGGCGGCACGCGATCGATTTCGCGCACGATCGGCCGGGCAAGATCATCGTCTATCGTTCGGCCAAGAGCTTCACGGCGGCGCAGACCCTTCTCTCCGACAAGATGGCGGCCGGCGCCGAACAGACCGTGCTCGACCCCGACCGGGCCGTCGCGATCGAACCGGCGCTCGAATCGATCCGCGCCTCGATCGTCGGGGCGATCCACACTGCGGGCGAGGAGGTCGGCGATCCCTATCGCTTCTGCACGGGTGCGCAGGCGGCGCTGGCGGCTCGGGGGAGCTTCGCCAGCCTTTATGACACCGCCATCGACCGCATCGACGCGAGCTGGCGCCGCCCGGCGGTGATCGCCGGCGGCCGGCGGATCGAGGCCGATCATATCATCCTGTGCGCCGGCATGGCATCGGTGGGCCTTGCGCGCAGCGTCGGCGTCCGCCTGCCGGTCATGCCGATGAAGGGGTATTCGATCACGGCGCAGCCGGGCGAGGGGGCGCCGCGCGTCAGCATCACCGATTCGGCCAATCGCGTCGTTTTCGCGCGGCTCGGAGACAGGATGCGGATCGCCGGCCTTGCCGATCTCGGCCGCCGCGACGCGGCGGTCGACCCCGCGCGCCTCGCCGCGCTGGTACGGAGCGCGCGGGCCGCGCTGCCCGCGGCCGCGGATTATGACCGGATCGAATCGAGCTGGGCGGGCCTTCGTCCGATGACGCCCGATTCGCTTCCGATCACCCGGCTGATTGCGCCGGGCGTGATCGCCAACACGGGGCATGGGGCGCTTGGCTGGACCTATGCGGCGGGTTCGGCCGAACGCGTCGCCGCCATCGTCGAAGGCAAGGGCTGATCGGTGGCGGCGCGAATCGAGGACAGAGCGGCCGGATAAGGACGCCGACCCACCGTTCCCGCCGATCCACTGGGGCGGGAACGGTGGGAACTTGTGACAGGGTATGACAAGAGGTCGCTCGGCACGACCATGAAGGGAGCGGGCCGCAAAGGATGGAACAGATGACGGAAACTTCGCAGCCGGCCCCCCGACCGACGGAGGCATCGCCCGGGGTGCTGCGCCGCGCCTGCGGCTGGTGGTTCGGCGTTGCGCTGTGGAAGCGCATCCTCGCCGCACTCGTCCTCGGCGCGATCCTCGGGCTCGTCTGGGGTGAGGACGCGACCTCGATCGCGTGGATCGGCGAACTTTTCGTGCGGTTGATCCGCATGCTGGTCATTCCGCTCGTCTTCCTGACCATTGCTTCGGGCGTCGCCGCGCTCGCCGATCCCAAGCGCCTCGGCAGCATCGGGGTGAAAACGCTCGGCATGTATGTCTTCACCACCGCGCTTGCGGTGATGACCGGCCTCATCGTCGCGACGCTGATCGCGCCGGGGGCGGGGGCGAGTTTCGCCGGCGCGGTTCCGCGCGTCGTCGCCGAGCCGCAGGACACGGCGCGCATGTTCATGGAGATCGTGCCCGACAACCCGATCGGCGCGATGGCGAACGGCTCCACGCTGTCGGTGATCTTCTTCGCCGTCCTCGTCGGTGCGGGGGTCATCGCCGCGGGCAAGGAGGCCGAACCGGTGCGCAACCTGCTCGCAGGCGGTGCGGAGGTGATGCTGCGCATCGTCGGCTTCGTCATGGAAACCGCGCCCTTCGGCGTTTTCGCGCTGATCGCGGTGGTGATGGGCACGACGGGCCCGGCGAGCTTCCTCGCGGTGCTCAAGCTCGGCCTCTGCGTCGTCGTGGGATCGGCGATCGTGACGCTGGTCATCCATGGCGGCATCGTCGTGCGGCTGCTCGCCTGGCTGCCGCCCCTACCTTTCTTTCGCGGCATCGCCGATGCGATCATGGTCGGCTTTTCGACCTCGTCGAGCAGCGCGACGCTGCCTGTCGCGATTCGCGTCGCCGAACGCAACCTGGGCGTATCGCCCCCGGTCGCCTCGACCGTGCTGCCGCTCGGCGCGACCATCGGCATGGACGGCGCCGCCATGTATGTCGCGATGCTGACGCTTTTCGCCGCGCAGGCATTCGGCGTCGATCTGAGCCTCGCCGATTATCTCGTCATCGCCGGCACGACGACGATCGTCGCGATGGGGGTCGCGCCGGTGCCCTCGGGATCGCTTTTCGTGCTCGCGGCCGTGCTTCATGCGATCGGCATCACGCCGGAGCAGACCGCGATCGTCGTCGGCTTCGTCCTGCCCTTCGACCGCATCCTCGACATGATCCGCACCATCCCCAACGTCACCTCCGACCTGTCGATCGCCACCGCCGTCGCACGCTGGGAAAAGGAAATGGACGTGCGCGAATATCTTTCCGCCGACGACGAATGAGGCCGATCATGCCCTTTCGCCGCCCGATCGGCACCGTTTTCGGCACCATGATCCGCGGCTCGATCCTCGCCGCCGCGGCGCTGCTCGCGGCCTGTGCGCCCGCGTCGCCGCCGCCGCAATCGGCGGCATCGCCCGCGGGCGAGCAGGCGGCGCGGCAGGCGTTCGTGGCGGCCGCCCACCCGCTCGCGGTCGAGGCCGGCCTCGACGTGCTGCGGCGCGGCGGCAATGCGGTCGACGCGGCCGTTGCCGTCCAGGCGATGCTCGGGCTCGTCGAACCGCAAAGCTCGGGTCTCGGCGGCGGCGCCTTCATGGTCCATTACGACGCGGCAACGAGGGCGGTCACCGTCTATGACGGGCGCGAGGTCGCGCCCGCCGGTGCCACGCCCGACATGTTCCTGGACGATGGCGGCAAGCCGCTTCCGTTCCAGACCGCCGTGCTCAGCGGCCGCGCCACCGGCGTTCCCGGCGCGGTCGCGATGCTCGCGATGGCGCAGAAGGCGCGCGGAAAGCTGGGCTGGTCCGATCTGTTCGGCGGGACAGAGCGGGTCGCGCGCGAAGGCTTCACGGTGACGAAGCGGCTCGAACGCTTCGTCCACGGCCCCTATCCGCAGGCGGACGCTCCCGACGTCCTGCGCTATTTCAGCGACGGGCACGGCGGCAAGGTCCGCGCCGGCGACACGCTGAAGAATCCTACCTATGCGGCGTTCGTCCACCGTCTGGCGGTGGAAGGTCCGAATGCCCTCTATCGCGGCGAGACCGCGCGGCGCATCGTCGCGCGGCTGCACGAGGGCACGCTCGCCGGCAGCATGACCGAGGCCGACCTCGCCGCCTACAGGCCCGTCGTGCGGCAGGCGCTGTGCGGCAACTACCGCGTCTATCTCCTCTGCGTGCCGCCGCCGCCCTCGAGCGGGGTGGGCCTGCTCCAGCTGATGGCGATGGTCGAGCGCACCGACATCGCCGCGCGCGGCCCCGGCGACCCGGTGGCGTGGGTGAAATATGCCGAGGCGAGCCGGCTGATGTATGCCGATCGCGACGCCTATGTCGGCGACGTTGCGAACGTGCCTGTCCGGGGGCTGCTCGATCCCGCCTATGTCGCGGCGCGCGCGGCGCTGATCGGCGACCGCGCCGGCCCGGCGCCGGAGGCGGGGCATCCGCCGGGCGCGCCGGCGATGCGCATCGATGCGACGGCCGAGGTTCCGGGCACCTCGCATTTCGTGATCGTCGACGGCGACGGCAATGCGGTGTCGATGACGACGACGGTCGAAAGCTTCTTCGGCTCGGGCCGCATGGTCGACGGCTTCTTCCTCAACAACCAGATGACCGATTTCTCGTTCGTGCCCAGCGGCCCCAATGCCATCGCGCCGGGCAAGCGGCCGCGTTCGTCGATGACCCCGACGATCATCCTCGACCGCGACCGCCGCCTTGCTGGTGCGATCGGTTCGCCGGGCGGCAATGCGATCCTCGCCTATGTGTCGAAGGCGCTGATCGGCGCGATCGACTGGCATCTGCCGCTCGACCAGGCGTTCGCGCTGCCCAATCTCGTCGCGCGCGGGCCCGGTTTTGCCGGAGAGGAAAGCCGTTTCGCGCCCGCGCTGCGCGCGGCGATGGCGGCGCGCGGCGTCGCGGTGCGCGCCGGGTCGGGCGAGGATTCGGGGCTGCACGGCGTCCTGATCCGCGACGGCCGTTTCGAGGGCGCGGCCGATCACCGCCGGGACGGCGTCGCGCGCACGATCGACCTCCCGCTTCATCATTGATCCCCTGCGAAAGGAAGACATATGCGGTTTCTGGCATCGGCGGCCCTCGCCCTGATCGCGGCGTTCGGCGCAAGCCATTGCACGGCGTCCGTCGCCGCACCGGCGGCGGCGACCGCCGCGCCCGTCGCGCAGACGGTCAAGGGACAGGTACGGATCGTCGGCGGCGCCGGCGAACTGGCGGCGCTCGACGTCCGCATCAACGGCGATCCTGTCGGCGTCGCGCCGGACGGCAGCCTGTCGGGCCGGATCGGTGAAGCCGATCTCTACCGGCTGACCGTGAAGGGCCCCGCCATCTTCGATGCCGTCTCCACCTTCGCGGCGAGCGAGGTCGCCGCGGGCGATGGCAACATCGTCCTGCCGGCGGTCGAGGCGGTGGCCCGCGCGCCGGGGCGTATCGAGATGTTCTTCGGCGGCGACGTGATGATGGGGCGCCGCTTCGAGGAGCCGCTGGACGGCGAGCCGACGGTGATCCGCGAGGCGAGCCGCGCCGCCGACATGGCGCGGCTGCTCGATCCGATGAAGCCCTATTTCACCGGCGCCGATCTGGCTTCGGTCAATCTCGAAACCGTGCTGGCGACGCGCGACCTCGGCAATTCGCCGGGCAAGTCGGTCGTCTTCTACACGCACAGCGACGCCGCGCGGGCGCTGGTCGATGCGGGTATCGACTATGTCACGCTCGGCAACAATCATGTCTATGACTATGTCGAACCCGGCCTCACCTCGACGCTTGCCGCGCTCGATGCGGTGCGGATGCCCTGGTCGGGCGCCGGCCGCGACGAGACGGAGGCGCTGAAGGCCGCGCGCCTCTCGGTCGGCGGGCGCGCCTGGTCGATGCTCGGCTTCGTCGGCTGGAAAGGCAATGTCGAGCCCAATCAGGTCGCCGAAAGCGGCAAGGGCGGTGCCGCGCTGGGCAGCGACGCGAACATCGAGGCGGCGGTGCGCGGAGAGGTCGCCGCGGGACGCACGCCGATCGTCCAATATCACGGCAGCACCGAATATAGCGCCCGTCCGACCGCGATCAGCGAGCGGCGGATGAAGCTGGCGATCGATTCGGGCGCCGCGCTCGTCGTCTCGCATCATCCGCACGTCGCGCATGGTCTTGAACTCTACAAGGGGCGCCTGATCGCCTATTCGCTCGGCAATTTCCTCTTCGACCAGAGTTTCCCCGAGACGCATGCCAGCTTCGCGCTCCGCGTCTGGATGGACGGCGACCGGCTGTTCCGCGCCGAAATGGTCCCGATCCAGATCCTCGACTATCGCCCGGTCCCGGCGGTCGGCGGGATGCGTCAGGCGGTGCTCGGCCGGATCATCGACCTGTCGGCCGAACGCGGGACGCGGATCGGGATCGTCGGGGGGCACGGCGTCATCCAGCCTTCGGCGCCGCTCGCGCCGCCGCAGCGCTGCGCCGCCGATGCCGGCAGCGGCCTCAACGTCTTTCGCTACGACCTTTACCGGCCCGAAGCGGCCTGTCGCGGCGATGCGATCGCGGCCGGCCACGACCTGCTGGCGCGCGGCGATTTCGAGGCGGTGCGCTTCGGGGACGCCCGCGATCGGAGCTGGAGCGTCGAGGGCGGGGCGATCGATTTCGATCGCGATGCCCATGCGGGCCGGGCCGCGCTCGCCGTGTCGGTTCCCGGTGCGGGCGCCGCGACGGTCGGACCCAAGATCTTCTTTCGGCCCGTCGCCGAGCGCCGGCTGACCTTCACCGGCTGGGTCAAGCTCGACGCGCCGGCGACGCTCGAACTGCTGATCCAGGAACAGCGCAAGGGCAGCGGGCGCACCAGCGCGCTGGCCAATGCGCCGCGGCAGTCCGCCGGAACGCAGCGGATCGCGGCCGGCGGCTGGCAGCCGTTCCGCTTCGAGTTCGATCGCGGCGCGGATACGCCCGCGCAGCCGCTGCGGCCGCTGCTGCGCATAGAGGGGACGTCGCGGGCGCTGCTCGACGATCTGGCGCTGATCGCCTGGGGCGGCGATGCGCCGGGGCAATCCTATGGCTCGCGCGGCAACGCGGCCGCGGTCGAATAGAAAATCGAGGGGGAGAAGAATCATGGATATTCGCACGGTAATCCGCTTCGCCTGTCGGCCGGTGATGATGGCGGCGCTCGTCGCGGCCAGCGGTCCGCTGCTCGCCCCGTCGGCCGCCCATGCCGCCGAAGCGGCTGCCGTCGAGGGCGTGACCGCCGCGGCCTGGGCGGTCGCCGATGCCGAAACGGGCGAGGTGCTGGCGTCGCATGAGTTGGAGCGGCCCTCGAACATCGCGAGCGTCACCAAGCTGATGACGCTGCTCGTCGTCACCGAAATGGCCGCCGCGCGGCCCGCCATCCTCGACGAGGAACTGAGCTTTGCCGAACGCGCGGTGGCGATCGGCGGGACCAAGACCGGGCTTGCCGCCGGGGAACGGATCAGCGTGCGTGAGGCGCTTTACGGCCTGATGTTGCCGTCGGGGAACGACGCCGGATATATGCTGGCGATTCATTTCGGTGCGCCGATGGTGGCGGCGGGAGTGGATGCGACTCCCGCCTTGGCCTACAAGGCCTTCGTCGCGGCGATGAATCGGAGGGCACGGGCGCTCGGCATGACCCAGACGCGCTACAGTTCGGCCTTCGGCGATGCGCTCGATCCCGATCGCCGGACGAGCAGCGCGCGCGACCAGTTGATCCTCGCCCGGGCCGCGATGGCGAATCCGCTGGTGCGCCAGGTCGTCGGCACGCGCGAGCATGAAACCATGGCGCGGACCGCGTCGGGTGCCGAACGCCGCGTCGCTTGGCACAACACCAACGAACTGCTCGGCCGTCCGGGCGTCGCCGGGATCAAGACCGGCTCCAATCGCAGCGCCCACTCCTGTCTGCTGACCGAGGTCAGTATCGACGGGCGCCGCTACCACGTCGCGGTGCTGGGCAGCCGGACCAGTGCCGACCGCTATAACGACACGCTGAAAGTGCTGAAATCCGTGACCGGCCGCACGGTGAAATGAGCGCGTCGTCCGACGCCTGCCCGATCTGAGGAGACGGGCTTAGGCCTCCTGTCGGCGGAGAGCATAATCTTGAAACAGGCACGGTCCCCGGCGAAAGTCGGGGACCAAATGCTATAAGCTGGTCAAAAGGGGAAATGCGGCGCGGCCGCTGTCAGTCGAGCTTGTCGAGCAGGTCCATCATCGATTGCGGAATCGTTTCGTCGACCGCGGACTCATAAGCCCGGCGCAGGGCGATGTTCACGTCCTGCGCTTTCCTGGGGATTTTCCTTCCGGTGTCTTTCCCGGCCGTTTTCTTGGGCGCTACGCCGGGTTCAGACGACATTGTCGATGCATCCGCTGGACATGGGGCCTTTTGCTAACCGCGCGTTCATCAAACTGCAATGGCGCGTTTTCCTTCCCTTGGAAACCAAATTAGGGCTAAATCGTTCCCATGTGGTGAAATAATTCGGCGGACGGCGTCATTTTGCGCTGTTCGCCCGCTTTTCTGCGGGTTTCAGCCCGCTACAGGAGATACTCTATGTCGCTGGGCCAGGCTATCGCACCGCATCTTCCCTATCTGAGACGTTATGGCCGGGCGATTTCGGGAAGCCAGCAGGCCGGCGACGCGCTGGTCGCGGGGCTGCTCGAATCGCTCGTCGCGCATCCCGATGCGGTCGATCCCGCGGGCGAGCTGCGAATCCAGCTCTATCGCATGGTCCATGACAATTTCGGGCTCGCCGCCGAACAGGCGGCCGCACCCGACCCCGACGCTGCGTCCGATCTGGCAATCGCCGACGCGCGCCTCAGCCGGATTCCCTCGCTCGCGCGGCAGGCGCTGCTGCTCACCGCGGTCGAGGGTTTCAGCACCGCCGAAACCGGCCGGATCATCGGCCGCGATACCGCCGCGGTCGAGGCGCTGATCGCCGACGCGATGGAAGAGATCGACCGCCAGACCCGCGCGCGCATCCTGATCATCGAGGACGAGCCGATCATCGCGATGGATATCGAGATGATCGTGCGCGACCTGGGACACGAAGTCGTCGCGGTCGCGACCACCCATGCCGAGGCGGTCGCCGAGGCGCAGGAGCACCGCCCCGGTCTCGTGCTCGCCGACATCCAACTCGCCGACAACAGTTCGGGGATCGAAGCGGTGCAGGAAATCCTCACCGGGATGAACGTGCCGGTCATCTTCATCACCGCCTTTCCCGAACGGCTGCTGACCGGCGACAGGCCCGAGCCCGCCTTCCTGCTCACCAAGCCCTATCAGCCCGCGACGCTGCGCGCCGCCATCTCGCAGGTGCTGTTCTTCGACGAAAGCACGGTTCCGGCCTGACGCCATCTCGAGGGGGAAGGGAGGTCGGGTCTCTCCCGATCCTGTCATTCCTGCGTTCGCGGAAATGCCAAAGGCTGAGGAATCGCTCGCGGCCGGGATTCCGTGCGTCTTGTAAAGGATCGCGGCGCGGGTGATAGCGGCGGACGATGACCGCACCGTCCGCCTCCCGCCAGTCGGCGCTCGACCGGCTGACCGCCAACGCGCCTTTCCTTGCCCGGCTCGCCGAGATCAACCCCGACGACGTCGCCCGTTTCCTGGACGAGGGGACCGACGCCGCGCTCGCGCGGGTCGCGCCGCCGGCGCCCGGCGAGGATATCATGCGCGGCCTGCGCCAGTGGCGCGGGCGGATCGCGCTGCTGCTCGCGCTCGGCGACCTGTCGGGCGAGCATGACGTCGCGGCGACGACGCGGCACCTGACCGCCTTTGCCGATACGGCCTGCGACGCCGCGCTCGCCGCCGCCTTTGCCGAGCGCGTCCCCGACGAGGCGCCGCGCGGGCTGGCGGTGATAGCGCTCGGCAAGCTCGGCAGCCACGAACTCAACTATTCCTCCGACATCGACCCGATCCTGATCTTCGACCCCGCGACGCTGCCGCGCCGGTCGCGCGACGATCCCGACGAAGCGGCGGTGCGCATCGCGCGGCGGATGGTCGAGATCTTGTCGGCGCGCACCGCCGACGGCCATGTGCTGCGCGTCGACCTGCGGCTGCGCCCGCATCCGGAGGTGACGCCGATCGTGCTGCCCGAAAGCACCGCCATCTCCTATTATGAATCGCAGGCGCTGGCGTGGGAGCAGGCGGCGTTCATCCGCTCGCGCGCCTCGGCGGGCGATCGTGCGCTCGGCGAGCGCTTCCTCGCCGCGATCCAGCCCTTCATCTGGCGGCGCAGCCTTGATTTCCGGCAGCTGCGCGAAATCGGCGCGATGAGCGACCGCATCCGCGACCATTTCGCGCAGGGACAGGCACTCGGCCCCGGCTACGACCTCAAGCGCGGGCAGGGCGGGATTCGCGAGATCGAGTTCTTCGCGCAGGTTCACCAGCTGATCTATGGCGGTCGCGATCCGTCGCTGCGCGTGCCTGCCACGGTCGACGCGCTCGCCGCGCTTGCCCGCGCCGGCCGGGTCGCCCCCGACGTCGCGGAGCGGCTGACCGGCCATTATGCGGTGCTGCGGCGGATCGAGCACCGGCTCCAGATGGTCGAGGATCAGCAGACGCACAGCCTGCCGGTGCAGCCCGCCGCGCTCGACGGCGTGGCGCGGCTCGACGGGCTGGCCGACGGCGCGGCGCTGCTTGCCGCGCTCGAACCCGTCGTCGCCGATGTCGGCGCCGTCTACGATCGCCTCGTCGCCGAGCGCGCGGCGCCGGGCGGCCTGCCGCGCGACGACGGCGAACTGGCGGCGGCGCTGGCGGCTGCGGGGTTCGACCCGCCCGATGCCGCGCTGCGGACGATCGCCGAATGGCGCAGCGGCAAGCTGCGCGCGCTGCGCAGCCCGGCGGCGCTCGAAGCGCTCGAAACGGCGCTGCCCGAACTGGTCGGGGCGCTGGGCGCCGCGCCCGACCCCGACGCGACGCTGCGCCGGTTCGACACGCTGGTGTCGGGCCTGCCGAGTGCGATCAACTTCTTTCACCTGCTCGCCGCGCAGCCGGCGCTGGCGCGGGTCGCGACGCGCATCCTGTCGCTCGCCCCGACGCTCGCCGATGCGCTCGCCGCGCGCGTCGAACTGATCGAGGGATTGATCGACAAGCGCGCGTTCGAGGCGCCGATGGACAAGGACGGGCTGCTCGCCGAATGGGCGCCGGGGCTGGCGGGACTCGATTACGAGCGGCTGCTCGACCGGGTGCGCGACCGCGTCGGCGAACGGCGCTTCGCCTATGGAGTGCAACTGATCGCCGGATCGGCCGATCCGCTCGCCGCCGCGCGCGGTTATGCCGACCTGGCCGAAGCGGCGCTGCAGGTGCTGGCCGACGCGACGGTCGCCGAATTCGTCGCCGCGCACGGGCGCGTCCCCGACAGCGAACTGGTGGTGCTCGCGCTCGGCCGGCTTGGCGGGCGGGCGCTGACGCATGCATCCGACCTCGACCTCATCTATCTGTTCACCGGCGACCATCTCGCCGAATCGGACGGGCCACGCCCGCTCGGCGCGACGACCTATTACAATCGGCTCGCGCAGCGCGTGACCGCAGCGCTGTCGGTGCCGACCGCGGCGGGTAAGCTCTATGACGTCGATACGCGGCTGCGGCCGCAGGGCGCGCAGGGGCCGCTCGTCGTCACCGTCGACAGCTTCGAGCGCTATCAGCGCGAAGAGGCGTGGACGTGGGAGCATATGGCGCTGCTCCGCGCGCGGCCGGTCTATGGCTCGGACGCCGCGCGCGCCGCGGTCGAGCGCGTCGTCGCCGAGGTGCTGGCAAGCCCGCACGACCCGGAAGATGTCGCGCGCGATGCCGCCGGGATGCGCGACAAGATCGCCGCGCACAAGCCGCCCGCCGGATCGCTCGATATCAAGGGCGGGCCGGGCGGACTCGTCGACCTGGAATTCGCGATGCAGGTGGCGCAGCTTGCCGGCGGCCGCTGCCACGATCCCCGCATCGGCGAGGCGCTCGCCTGCCTGACGGCGGCGGGACTGGCGCCGGAGGGGATCGGTGCGGCGCACGACCTGCTCGCGCGGATGCTGGTGATGCTGCGCCTCACCGCCCCCGCGGGCGAGCCGCCGGCCGCCGCCGCGCGCCAGCTCGTCGCCAGCGCCTGCGGCGAGCCGGGCTGGCCGCAACTGCTTGCCGCGCATGACGCGGCACGGCAGGAGGTGGCCGACTGGTGGGCCTCGATTCGGCCCCCGCAGCAGGAGAAGCAAGGATGAGCGGACTTTCGATCGGCGATGCGATCCCGCCCGTGACGCTGGCCGGTGCCGACGGCGCGACCATCGACCTCGCCCGTCTGAAAGGCGCGCCGCTGGTCGTCTATTTCTATCCCAAGGCCGACACGCCGGGTTGCACGACCGAAGCGCAGGACTTCACCCGCCTCGCCCCCGATTTCGCGCATCTGAACGCGCAGGTGCTGGCCGTGTCGCGCGACGCGCCGGCGAAGCTGTGCAAGTTCCGCGACAAATACGGGCTGACCGTCCGGCTGGCTTCGGACGAAGACGGCGCGGTGTGCGAAGCCTTCGGCACCTGGGTCGAGAAACAGAATTACGGCCGCACCTATATGGGGATCGAGCGATCGACCTTCGTGTTCGGCGCCGACGGCAAGCTGGCGAAGGTCTGGCGCAAGGTGCGCGTCAAGGGCCATGCCGACGCGGTGCTGGAGGCGGCGAAGGCGCTGTGACCGCCTTTCGCGCGACCGGACGGAATTGAGGACGTGACCACGCTGGGCGAGGCCGCGCGCGCGGTGCTGCTGACCGCGGACCCGCACGCCAAGCGCCGCGCGGCGCGGGGGTTCGCCCGGGCCTGGCGGCGCGGAGAGCTCGTCCATCGCTGCGACGTCGCGATGCCCGACCGGCCGGCGTGGCCCGAAAGGCCTGAACTGCTGGCGCCCGGCCGGATGCCGCGCCGCCGCGGCGGCGGGTCGGAACGCGGCCGCATCGCGATGCTGCACGCGCTCGCGCATATCGAATTCATCGCGATCGACCTTGCCGTCGATCTGGTCGGGCGCTTCGGCGGCGCGTTTCCGCGCGGCTTCGTCGACGACTGGATCGGCGTCGCTGCCGACGAAGCGATGCATTTCGCGCTGCTCGACCGGCGCCTTGCCGGCCTCGGCAGCCATTATGGCGCGCTGCCCGCGCACGCCGGGCTGTGGGAGGCGGCGGAGGCGACCGCCGACGACGCGCTGGCGCGGCTCGCGATCGTGCCGATGGTGCTCGAAGCGCGCGGCCTCGACGTCACCCCCGCCACGATCGACCGGTTCCGCGGCGCCGGGGACACGGCGTCGGCGCGCATCCTGTCGCGCATCTATACCGACGAGATTCGCCACGTGTCGGCGGGCACGCGCTGGTTCAACTGGCTGTGCGCCGAACGGGGATTCGGACCGGCGGCGACGTGGCAAAACCTCGTAAAATCGCGATTTCGGGGGGTGTTGAAGCCGCCGTTCAACGACTCGGCGCGCCGCGATGCCGGTTTAACGCAAGAATACTACGCGGTCATTGCTTCGTAAGGATCGACCACGCAGAACCCCTCGCGGGCAGGGATTGCATCCCATCCACAAGAACAACCGGCACCAGCGGCCTGACCGTTGGCGACAGGACAGATGCGGGGTCGATACGTGCTGAACGCTTCACTGGCGCAAAAGTTTCACCATGGCCTGATTGTTGGTGCGGCAGCCCTGATGGGAACGGCCGCAACGGCGAACGCCGCCGAAACCGGTGCCGACGCGGGGATCGTGGTTCCCGACGAACCCGATGACGACAGCTTCACCGCCGGCGTTCCGGCCCCCGCCGAGGACAGTGAGGCACGCGCGCTCTTTCAGGCGTGGAAGCGCCTCGATACCGGCCTGGCCGCGAGCATCGGCGTCGCCGTGCCGTCGCGCCGCCCGATCGAGCAGATGTCGCTTTCCTCCTCCTACGGCATGCGGGTCCATCCGATCACCGGCCGCGTCGCGCGCCACAACGGCATCGATATTCCCGCCCCCCACGGCACCCCCATTTATGCGACCGCCGACGGCATCGTCGGCCGCGCCCAGCGCCTCGGCGGTTACGGCAATTACGTCGAGATCGAGCATGGCAACGCGATCCAGACGCGCTACGGCCACATGTCCTCCTTCATCGTCCAGCCCGGGCAGCAGGTGAAGAAGGGCGAGATCGTCGGTTATGTCGGCTCGACGGGCCGCTCGACCGGCAACCACCTGCATTATGAAGTCCGCATCGACGGCGCGCCGGTCAATCCGCTGCCCTTCGTCCGTTCGGATTCGATGGCGATCGCCGCGCTGACGGGCGACCATCTTGCGATGGGTGGTCCCGAAGACTGAATTTCATGGGTCGGAGAGGAGGGGCGCCCGCTGGCCATAAGGTCGCGGCGCCCTTTTCATTTGCGCCGAACATCCTATCTTGCCGATATGGCCTCGACCCTGTCCGATATCACCCTGTCGCCCGCCGCCGCGGCGCGCATCCGCTGGATCGCCGAACGCAAGGCGGGCGCGCTCCCCGCGCTTCGCCTCGCCGTCGACGGCGGCGGCTGCTCGGGCTTCACCTATCGCTTCGGCCTCGCCGACAGCATCGAGGCCGATGACGTCGTGACCGAAACCGACGGGGTGAAGCTGGTCGTCGACCCGGTGAGCATCGACCTGATTCGCGGCTGCACCGTCGATTTCGTCGATTCGCTGGGCGGATCGTCGTTCAAGGTCGAGAATCCCAACGCCGCCTCGGGCTGCGGTTGCGGGTCGAGCTTCTCGGTCTGAGGCCCTTTCTAAGCGACCGGCTTCCTGCCATAGCGGCGCGATGAAGATCGCAACCTTCAACATCAACGGAATCAAGGCGCGGTTGCCGCGCCTCGTCGAATGGCTGGACGAAACGCAGCCCGACATCGTCTGCCTTCAGGAACTGAAATCGAGCGACGAGACGATCCCGACGGCGGAGATCGAGGGCGCGGGCTATGGCGCGCTCTATCATGGGCAGAAGGGGTTCAACGGCGTCGCGGTCCTCGCGCGCGGCACGCAGCCGGTCGAGGTCCAGCGCGGTCTCGCGGGCGAGGAAGAGGATGAGCAGTCGCGCTATCTGGAGGCCGACGTCGGCGGCGTGCGCGTCGCGTCGATCTACCTGCCCAACGGCAATCCGCAGCCGGGACCGAAATTCGATTACAAGCTGCGCTGGATGGCGCGGCTGCGCGAGCGGGCGAAGACGCTGCTGGCGGCCGAGATTCCGACCGTGCTCGCTGGCGACTACAATGTCATTCCGCACGACGACGATGTGTGGGACCCGCACGCGATGGCGCACGACGCGCTGATGCAGCCCGATTCGCGCGATGCCTGGTTCCGTATCCTCGGCGACGGCTGGACCGACGCGTTGCGCAGCCGCCACCCCGCGGGGCACGTCTGGACCTTCTGGGATTATCAGGCGGGCGGCTGGCAGCGCGATCATGGCTTCCGCATCGACCATCTGCTGCTCAGCCCCGCGATGGCCGACCGGCTGGTCGACGCGCAGGTCGACAAGGATTATCGCGGGCGCGAGAAAGCCAGCGACCACGCGCCGACCTGGGCGCTGTTCCGATAGAAGCATCACCCCGACACGGCGGCAAGGAGATCGGAATGACCGCGAAGAACAGCTATCAGGTCGCCGACTGGAACGGTCCAAGCGGCGAGCGCTGGGTCGCCAACCAGGCGCGGCTCGACCATATGCTCGCGGCCTTCGGCGACGCGGCGATCGCGGCGGCGGCGCCTCGTCCCGGCGAGCAGGTGCTCGACATCGGCTGCGGCGCCGGAACGACGAGCTTCGCGCTCGCCGCGCGCGTCGGGGAGCAGGGGCGGGTGCTGGGCGTCGATATTTCGGAGCCGCTGATCGCCCGCGCCCGCGCCTGCGTACCGCCGCGTGCACCGGTTACCTTCGAGATCGCCGATGCCGGCAGCGCCGCCGTGCCCGAACGGGCGTTCGATCTGCTCTTCTCGCGCTTCGGCGTGATGTTCTTCGACGACCCCGCGGCAGCGTTCGCGCATATGCGCGGCGCATTGAAGTCCGGCGGACGGCTCGCCTTCGTCTGCTGGCGGACGGCGGCCGAGAACGACTGGGTGCGCCTGCCGATGGGCGCGATCCGCGACATCGTGACGCCGCCTCCGCCGTCCGATCCGGAGGCGCCCGGCCCCTTCTCCTTCGGCGACCGCGGCCGCGTCGAGCGCATCCTGAAAGATGCGGGCTTCGTCGACATCGCCCTCGCGCCGTTCGACCATCTCGTCCCCTTCGGCCGCGGCGCCACGCGCGCGGCGGCGCTCGACGATGCGGTCGAGATGGCGTTCCAGGTCGGCCCCTTGTCGCGCGCGCTCGCCGATCAGCCCGACACGATTCGCGCGCAGGCGGCGGACGCGGTGCGGGCGGCCTTCGCGGAACGGCCGGGCGAGGAGTCGGTGCTGATCGACGGCGCCGCGTGGATCGTCACCGCGCGCAATCCCGCCGCCTGACCGCGCGGCGTCAGGCCAGCGGCTTGTCGTAGAGCTGATAGACGCGGTTGACGGTCGCGTCGATCGCCTCGGCGACCGCGTTCATCCCCTGATTGTCGTCGAGCACCCAGCCGATGTCGCCCTGCTGCGCGCCATAATGCGCGACGCCGTCGCGGCGGATATATTCGATCATCATGAAGGCGAGGGTGCTCGCCATGCGGCTGTTCTGGAGCCGCTTGACCACCCCCATCAGCGGCACGCGCAGCCGGCGGCTCTTCGGTTTCCGCAGCCACCAGAGCAGCCGGGCCCAGTTGAAGGGCAGGAGCGAGCCGTCCATGTCGATCAGCAGTTCGTTGATGTTCGGCAGCACGATCATGAAGGCCACGGCCTCGCCGTCGACCTCTGCGACGCGGATCAGGTCCTCGAACACGATGTCCTTCAGCTTCTTGCCGATATAGGCGATCTCGCTGTCGGTCAGCGGCACGAACCCCCAATTGTCCGACCAGGCATCGTTCAATATGCCCATGATCAGCCGTGCCTCGGCATCGAAGCGGCGCTTGTCGACGCGGCGGATGCGGATGCGCTCGTTCCGTTCGCCCGCCGCGACGATGCGGTTCACCAGCGGCGGAAAGCCATCGATGATCTCGACCGCATAGTTGATGAGCTTCTTGACCGGGCGATAGCCCTCGGCCTCGATCCACGCCCGATAGAGCGGGCTGTTGTGGCCGAGCATGATCGTCGGCGGCGTGTCGAAGCCCTCGACCAGCAGGCCGGGTTCGTCCCAGATCGAGATCGACAGCGGTCCGAGCGCGCGGTGCATGCCCTGGCTGCGCAGCCAGTCCTCTGCCGCGACGATCAGCGCGTGCGCGGTTTCCGCATCCTCGGCCTCGATCAGGCCCCAGTTGCCCGTGCCGGGCCCCATGCCCTGCTCGGCGGGCTGTTCGAGTGCGAGGAAGTCGATATGCGCCGAAATGCGCCCCACCGTCCGTCCGTCGCGCCGGGCGAGGAAGAATTGCGCCTTGCCGTGCTCGAACCACGGATTCTTCCCCGGCGTCAGCAGGGCGAACACCTCGCCCTTCAGCGGCGGTACCCACGCCGGATCGCCGCGGTTGAGGCGGAAGGCCAGCTCGACGAACTCGCGCTTGTCGTGCTTCCCCTCGACGGGATGGATCGTGACCGGGCCGGCCGGATGTGCGCTCATGGGTGGTTTCCCGGATGATGGTGCCTATATGTCTGGCGAGCCAATAAGGCATAGGCGTGGCGCTGGCGACCCGCATTCGGCCATCATGCTGCCACGAAAAGATGGTGAAGACCGCGTTATGACGACGATCAATCCTTCCGCCGATCGGATCGCGATCTCCCCCGCGCCCCCGCCGGCGAATGCCGGCCCGATGGAAGCGCCGGCGAATGCCGGCCCGCTGGGAACGCCGGCGAATGCCGCCAGGGCGCCCAAGTCGGCGATCGCCGACGACATGGCGATGATCCGCGCCGCCTCGGAACTGACGCGCGACCTGGTGCAGCCGAACGCGCGCATCTATTGGGCCGATTTCCTCGCTTCGACCTTTGTCGGCTACGCCGGCGTCGCGGCGGCGATCCTTGCGCCCTCGACGCCGTGGATGCTCGCGGCGGCGTTCGTCGCGGTGCTCGCCCTCTATCGCGCGGGCAGCTTCATCCACGAGATCACCCATATCCGCAAGCAGACGCTGCCGGGTTTCCGCCTCGTCTGGAACCTGCTGATCGGGGTGCCGCTGCTGATCCCGTCGTTCATGTACGAAGGCATCCACAGCCTGCACCACAACCGCACCAAATATGGCACGGTCGAAGACCCCGAATATCTGCCGCTGGCGCTGATGAAGCCGTGGACGGTGCCGCTGTTCGTCGTCGCGGCGGCCTTTGCGCCGCTGGCGCTCGTCTTCCGCTATGCGGTGCTGACGCCGCTGTCCTTCCTGATCCCGCCGCTGCGCCGCGTGGTGCGCGAGCGCTATTCGGGCCTGATCATCAATCCGGTGTTCCGCCGCAAGTCGCCTGAGGGCGAGTTCCGCCGCCAATGGGCGTGGCAGGAGGGCGGGGCCTGGGCCTGGTCGACGCTGCTGGTCGCGGCGGGCATCTTCGGCTGGGTGCCGCTGCGCGCGCTGCTGATCTTCGGCGGGATCGCCGCGGCGAGCATCGTGCTCAACCAGATCCGCACCCTCGTCGCGCATCTGTGGGAAAATGACGGCGCGGTGCTGACCGTGACCGCGCAGTTCCTCGACAGCGTCAACGTCCCGCCGCCGGGCCTGCTGCCCGAACTGTGGGCGCCGGTGGGCCTGCGCTATCACGCGCTGCACCACCTGCTGCCGGGCGTCCCCTATCACGCGCTGCCCGAGGCGCACCGCCGCCTGAAGGATGCGCTGCCCGCCGATTCTCAATATCACCGGGCCAACTATCGCAGCCTGCCGAAGCTGGTGATGAATCTGGTGGCGGGTTCGGCGAAGAGCGGAGCGGCGGCATAGCATTTCCGGGTTCGGGCCCCTGTTCGTCATCCCGGACTTGATCCGGGATCCATTCTTTCAGCGCTGCGTGAACGGACCCCGGAT
>NZ_BCUA01000030.1 GCF_001591045.1 Sphingopyxis granuli NBRC 100800
TTGCAAGATGAATCCCCACACGCCTTAGGCCGCGAGTTGCGGCGTGAAGAGTAGGCTCTGGCTGATCGCGGCGCGCACCGTATTCTCGCGGAAGGGCTTGGAGATCAGGAAGGTCGGTTCGATGCGGTTGCCGGTGAGCAGCCGTTCGGGAAAGGCGGTGATGAAGATCGCCGGAACCGGCGCGATCGCCAATATGTCCTGCACCGCATCGATCCCCGAGGACCCGTCGGCAAGCTGGATGTCGGCGAGCACCAGCCCCGCCTCGCTGCGCTCGAACGCCGCGACGGCGTCGTCGTGGGTCGTCGCGATCCCGGCGACCCGATGGCCGAGGTCGCGGACGATCTGCTCCAGCTCCATCGCGATCAGCGGCTCGTCCTCGATGATCAGGACCGAGGTGCGCGATTCGCGGTCGAGGTCGGCGACCGCTTCGTCGAGCAGGCTTTCGACCGTCGCGACGTCGGTGCCGGTGACGATCGCCGCCTCTTCGACCGAAAATCCCTCGAGCGCCGTCAGCAGCAGAATCTGGCGCCCCAGCGGCGTGATGCGCGCGAGGCGGCGATTGGCGGCGCGAACGAGCGGGTCCTCCGCGGCGTCGCCGTCGACCTCGCCATCCTCGATGAAGGCGCTTTCCCAGATGCGGTGGAAGCAGCGATAAAGGTCGATGCGGATGCCCTGGCCCGACCGGATTTCGTCGGGCGCGGCGACGATGACTTCCAGCAAGGTATGGACGAAATGGTCGCCATGCGACTGGCTGCCGGTGAGCGCGCGCGCATAGCGGCGCAGGAAGGGCAGGTGCCCACGGATTTCTTCGCCCAATGGCATGTTGGAAGCTCCCTCTTTGAGCGAGTCATACGCGGCTCGCCCGCGCAGGTTCCGCTTTTCGCGCGCAAAAAAGCATGGCGCCGCGCTGCAACTTGTCGCGTCGCGATGCGTAGACATAGCCGGGACGCGACATGGGTTCGGCGCAAGCGGGTGAATTTGCGACCTTTTTGCGATTTCGGACCCCCAGGCTTTGATTTGGGAACCGGATTCATGGCAAAGCGGCCCGGGGTGACAAACGGCGCGGACACGCCGGATCGCAGCAAGGGACAGGCATTGGCCGACGGTGGGGACAGCGAGGCAGTGCGCGACGAACGTCGCCGGCTCGACACATTGCGCGAATATCACATTCTCGATAGCGGCCCCGACCCCGCTTTCGACCGGGTGACGAAGCTGGTCGCCGACCTGTTCGACGCGCCGATCGCGCTGGTCTCGCTGCTCGACGACCGCCGGCAATGGTTCAAGTCGGCGCACGGGCTCGACCTCGCCGAAATCCCGAGCGACATCGGCTTCTGCCGTCATGTCGTCGCCGACCAGCAGGCGCTGATTGTTCCCGACGCGGCGCTCGACCCGCGCTTCCGCGACGATCCGCTCGTCACCGGCGAGCCCGGCATCCGCTTCTATGCCGGTGTGCCCTTGCTGGCCCATAACGGGGTCGCGCTTGGAACGCTGTGCATCATCGACCGCAAGCCGCGCCCTGCGCTCGACGCGCGTTTGCTCGGCCGGCTGCGCGATTTCGCGGCGATCATCATGGCCGAGGCCGAACTGCGCCGCACCGCCGCCGAGCGCGACGCGGCGCGCCGCATGCTCGAACGCGCGCTCGATTTCTCGTGCATTGCCACCTGGCAGCTCGATGCGCGCACCGACCAGCTGCGCTGGCGCGGCGCGACCGCCGAGCTGTGGGGGGCCGATTTCCAGACCGCGCTGTCGACCGGCGAGGGATTCTTCGCCCGGGTCCATCCCGACGACCGCGCGGCGGCGCGCCGCGTTCTCGACGAATCGATCGACACCGGCGATCCCTATGCGACCGAATATCGTATCTGCCATCCCGAGCGCGGGGTGCGCTGGATCGCGGCGCGCGGCGACTGGGACGTGCGGGCGGACGATGCGATGCTGACCGGGATCAGCGTCGACATCACCGAACAGAAAAGCCGGCAGGAAAACGCCAACCTGCTGATGCGCGAGCTTCATCACCGGATGCGGAACCTGTTCGCGACGGTCGGGGCGATCATCTCGCTGACGCGCCAGTCGGCGCGCGACGTCGACGATTATGTCGACCGGATCAGCAGCCGGCTCGACGCGCTCAACCGGGCGCAGAATGTGCTGCTGGGCGCCAATTTCATGACCGGGTCGATGCATGCGCTGCTGCGCGAGGTAGAGGCATCCTTTCCGCGCATCCGCTGGTCCGGACCCGATCTGCTTCTCCCCGAAAATGCGCTGGTGGCGATGGCGCTGCTGTTCAACGAACTGGCGACGAACGCCGCAAAACATGGCGCGCTGTCGGCCGAAAAGGGCCGCGTCGATATCGAATGGACGCAGGACGACGAGGACGCCGACCCGCGCCTGCTGCGCCTGACCTGGACCGAATCGGGCGGCGTGGGCGCCGTCGCCCCGCCCGAACGGACGAGCTTCGGCACGCTGCTTATGGAACGCAGCGTGCGCAACAATCTGGGCGGCACGATCGAGCGTCGCTGGGAACCCGGCGGCCTGATATGCGAGATCACGCTGCCGGCGCGGTGGCGCGAGGCATAGAAATCGTCGGCTGAATTACCGACTTTCCCCGTCCGGAATGGAAGTAACGCGTTTGCTCTCTATGTTTTGTCACCCTGAACTTGTTTCAGGGTCCGCGGTCTGCCCTTGAATAGAAGGCAGCGCAGTAGGGAAGGCCGGGCCATGGATGCTGAAACAAGTTCAGCATGACGACGGGAGGATAAGCGTGCGGAAACCGAATCTCCGCTAGCCCTAACCCACGTCGCTCCATCTGCACCTCCATCTTGCGACGCCCCCTTGCGCATGCGTCGATATATTGGCATGGATAGTGCCAATATAACAGCAGGGAGGGAGCGATGGCTGTGCGCGTGGAAACCGGCGGGGGGCCGGACCGCATGGCCGTCGTTCGCCGCGCCGGACTTTTGGCTGCCGGCGCCCTGCTCGCGGCGGTGCCGGCTGCGGCGCAGCGTGCCCCGGCACCGCCGCGCCATCCCAATATCGTCATCCTGCTCGCCGACGACTGGGGCTTTTCGGACGTCGGATCGTTCGGCGCCGGCTATGCGACGCCGAACATCGATGCGCTCGCGAAGGCGGGGGTGCGCTTTTCCAACTTCCATGCCGCGGGCTCCTGTTCGCCGACGCGCGCGATGCTCCAGACCGGGGTGATGAATCACCGCGCCGGGCTCGGCAATATGCCCGAGACGATCCCCGACGCGCATCGCGGCAAGCCCGGATACGACACGGTGATGAATCACAGCGTCGTCACCATCGCGCAGATGCTGAAGGCGGCGGGCTATCGCACGTACCTGACCGGCAAATGGCATTTGGGCAGCGACGCGACGCGGCTGCCCGAGGCACGCGGGTACGACCGCGCCTTCAGTCTCGCCGATGCGGGCGCCGACAATTTCGACCAGCGCCCGATCGAGGGAATGTACGACAAGGCGAACTGGACCGACAACGGCAAGCCCGGCAAGCTGCCCAAGGATTATTATTCGTCGCGTTTCGTCGTGCAGACGATGATCGATTATATCGAGGCCGACCGCGTGAGCGGCAAGCCCTTCCTCGCCTCGGTCAACTTCCTGGCCAACCATATCCCGGTGCAGGCGCCCGACAGCGACATCGCGCGCTATGCGGGTCTGTATCGCGACGGCTGGACGGCGCTGCGCGAGGCGCGGGCCCGGCGTGCCGCCGCACTCGGCATCGTGCCCGCGGGCGCGCCGATGGTGACGATGGCGACCACCCGCGACTGGAAGGCGCTCGACGCCGACGAGCGCAGGGCGGCGACGCGCACGATGCAGGCCTATGCCGGCATGGCGACCGCGATGGACCGCGAGATCGGTCGCCTCGTCGCGCATCTGAAGGCGAGCGGCGATTACGACAACACGATCTTCGTCTTCCTGTCGGACAACGGACCCGAACCGCTCGATCCCTATAACCGGCTGCGCAACCGGCTGTTCCTGGGGATGGAATATGACACGTCGATCGCGAACATCGGCCGTCGGCACAGCTTTGCCGCCATCGGTCCCGGCTGGGCGAGCGCGGCGGCGTCGCCGCTGTCGGGCTACAAGTTCAGTGCGACCGAGGGGGGGCTGCGCGTGCCGCTCATCATCGCTTGGCCCGGCCATCCGCAGGTCCGTGGGGGCGCGATCAGCGACGGGCTGGCGCACGTCACCGACATCGTGCCGACGCTGACCGAACTCGCCGGCGTCCCGGCGCATGGCGGGACATGGGAAGGCCGGCGGGTCGAACCGCTGGCCGGACGCAGCCTGGTTCCGGTGCTCGCCGGCGCGGCGGGCAGTGTCCATGGCGACACGCCGATCGGCTATGAACTGTCGGGCAATGCCGCCCTCTTCCGCGGCGATTACAAGCTGGTGCGCAACCTGCCGCCGACCGGCAACGGGCGCTGGCAATTGTTCGACATCCGCACCGACCCCGGCGAGACGCGCGACCTGTCGCGGACGATGCCCGACCGCTTCGCCGCGATGCGCGCCGATTACGCGGCCTTCGCCAAGGCGAACGGGGTGCTCGAAATGCCGGCGGGCTACACCGCCGACGATCAGATCAACCTCTATGCGTGGCGCAAGCAGGGGCGCAAGCGCGCGATCCAGGCGGCACTGGTGCTCGGGGGCGCGCTCGTCGCTTTCTCAGCGCTGGGCTGGCTGCTGGTCCGGCGGCGGCGGGCGCGTCGTGTCGATCAGGCGAAAGCCGATGTGATCGGTGCCTAGCGAGCGTTCCTGAAACTGGCGCGCCGCGGGGCGGTAGCGCGCGCAATAATTGGCCGCGCACAGGAAACTGCCGCCCTTGATCACATTGCGGTCGGGATCGGGGCGGTCGGTGTCGAGAGCGCTGGTCGTCCATTCCCAGACATTGCCGATCAGGTCGTGGACCCCGTGGCTGTCGGCGGGAAAGCAGGCGACTGGCGCCCGGCCCCTGAAACCGTCGGTGCCGAGATCGCGGACCGGAAACACCCCCTGATAATAGTTGGCGAGCGGCCGGCCGTCGGCATCGACCGGCACGTCGCGCGGTGCGCCGCCCGTCGCCGCCGCCAGTTCCCATTGCTCCTCGCTCGGCAGCGCCTTGCCCCTCCAGCGCGCATAGGCGAGGGCATCGTCGTAGCCGACCTGCACCACCGGGTCGCGGTCGCGATCGGCGATGCCCGTCTTCGGCCCTTCGGGATGGCGCCACTCGGCCCCGACCACCCAGCGCCACCAATTGGGGTTGCCGTCGGTCGGCGCCGCGAACACCGCCGAACCGGGAACCAGCATTTCGGGCGGCGCGCCGGGCAGCCTGGGCGGGTCCTTCTCGGCCAGCGTCTTGTAGCCGGTGGCCTTCACGAATTCGGCGAATTCGGCGTTGGTGACTTCGTGCGTCGCCATCCAGAAGCCCTTGACCGTCACGGTGCGCGCCGGCGCCTCCTCGGGCAGCGTCGCGTCGGCGCCCATCGTGAAGGTGGCGCCGGGAATCCAGACGTAATCGGCCGCAGGCATCGCAGGACATTCGGGCGGCTGCGCCTCGGCGAGTTGTTCCGCTTTCGGCTTGCCGCAGGCGGCGAGCACGGCCAGCGCGCCGAGCGACAGCAGCGCGGCGCGGCCGATCACCGGTTTTCTCCCGCGGGAGCGGCGGCGAGCAGCGCCTCGACCATATGCGCCATCACCGTTCCCGCCTCCTCGGCGGGCAGGCCCTGGTCGTGGCGCATCGCGCGCCAGGTCTGGAACGACAGCGCGGCGCACAGCGCCTCGCTCGCGATCCGGTCGGCGGCGACGGCGTCGGGCAGCAGACGGAGCACCAGTTCGCGCTCGACGGTGATCACCCGGCCATATTCGGCCATCAGGAACGGCGACTGATAGCGCTTGATGTTCGCGGCGAGGCGGAAGGGCAGCATCGTCTCGAACACCCGCACCCGGCGCCGGACCAGATCGCGGACATGCGCCCGCCAGTCCTCGCCGCGATAAGGCGCGGTGACGATCGGCATCACGCGCTCGGCAACGGTCGCCGAAATCTCGCTGTAGAGCGAATCCATGTCGTCGAAATGGCGGAACACGGTGCGCAGCCCGATCCCCGCTTCCTCGGCGACACGCGCCGCGCTCGGCATCAGGTCGCCGCCGGCGATC
Organism: Sphingopyxis granuli NBRC 100800; assembly: GCF_001591045.1. GTDB lineage: Bacteria > Pseudomonadota > Alphaproteobacteria > Sphingomonadales > Sphingomonadaceae > Sphingopyxis > Sphingopyxis granuli. The sequence goes on from NZ_BCUA01000030.1 coordinate 6,141, forward strand.
AGTTCCATCATCGCCTCGACGATGCGCTTGTGGCTCGACCGGCTGCGCTCGCGCCGCCCGTCGATGCGCTCCGGCCGCGCCGCCTTCGTCTCCCGCTTCTTCGTTCGCGTCGCCATGCCGCCTCCGCTGGCCCAGCTTGCCGCCGGGGTCAATGGGTGACGCCGAACCGTCTTGCGTCGCCATGAATATAATGACACATAGAGTGTCAATTGTTTCGGGGCAACCGAAGAGAGGGGAGAGGCGATGACCGGACCGGAGACGGCGCTGGCGGCGATCTGGGCGGGCGCGCTGCTCCTCTGGCTTGCCTTCCTGCTGTTCTACGACGGTATCCGCCGCCCGCTGCGCGGCGAGGAGATCGAGGCTTTCCTCGCGACGCTGGGGCCGCGCATGGCGGAAACCGGCAACGATGCCGAGCGGCTGCGCGCCTTTCTGGAAGCCGACGACGGCCGCGAATTCGTGATGGTCAACCTCGTGCGAACCCGGCCCGGCCTCGTCACCGACCCGGCGAGCGGCACGGCGCGCGAGGGCAGCGAGTGGCTGCGCCGCTATTCGCGGCCGTTCGTGCGCGGCCTGATCGCGCGCGGCGGTCATCCGCTGTTCGTCGGGCGCAAGGTCGGCGGCTATATTGACGCGTGGAATACGCCCGCCGATCCCGGCTGGTCGCTCGTCGGCACGATGCGCTATCGCAGTCGCCGCGATCTGGTCCGCATGGCGGCAGACCCCGCTTTCCGCGCCGCGCATCCGAACAAGACGCTGGGGATCGAATCGACCTTTTCCTTCCCGACACAGCGCCAGATCGGCTTTTGCGCCAGCCCGCGCGTCACCGTCGGGCTGGCGCTCGCGCTCGCGGCGGCCTTCGGCCACATCGCGGTTCTGACATTCGGATAGGTGGGGAGGGCAGGATGCGAAAGAGATGGGTGGCGCTCGGCGTGCTCGCGCTGGCGGGGGCGGGCGGTTATTGGGCGTTCGAGGCGAACAAGTTCCGCCTACCGGGGCTGATCCAGGACTGGCGGGACCCGGTGCAGCCCAATCGCGCGGTGTCGTGGCAGCAGGGGCCGGAGGCGCCGCCGGCAGGCGAGCGGCCCCCCAACATCATCCTGATCGTCGCCGACGACATGGGTTTCAACGACATCAGCCTCAACGGCGGCGGGGTCGCGGGCGGGATCGTCCGGACGCCGAACATCGACGCGATCGCGCGCGAGGGGTTGAATTTCACCACCGCCTATGCCGCCAACGCGACCTGTTCGCCGTCGCGCGCCGCGATGATGACCGGGCGCTATCCGACGCGGTTCGGCTTCGAATTCACCGCCGTTCCCACCGCTTTCGCGGAAAACCTCGCGCATGGCGACGGCGTCGGGCCGCTGAAGGCGATATTCCACAAGGATCTGATCACCGACGATATTCCCGACTATCCGGACATGGGCGTTCCGTCGGGCGAGGTGACGATCGCCGAGGCGGTGAAGGCGGCGGGCTATCACACCATCCATATCGGCAAGTGGCATCTGGGCGAATCGCCCGCGCTGCAGCCGCAGGCGCAGGGCTTCGACGAAAGCCTCGCGATCCTGGCCGGTGGGGCGAAGTTCCTGCCCGACGACGACCCCGATACGGTCAACGCCAAGCTGCCGTGGGACCCGATCGATCGGTTCATCTGGGCCAATCTGCGCCACGCCGTGACCTTCAACGGCAGCAAGCGCTTTCATCCCAACGGGCATATGACCGATTATTTCGCCGCCGAGGCCGAAAAGGCGATCGCGGCGAACCGCAACCGGCCCTTCTTCCTCTATCTCGCCTTCAATGCGCCGCACACGCCGTTGCAGGCGACGAAGGCGGACTATGCGAAGCTGCCGCAGATCAAGGACCACAAGACGCGCGTCTATGGCGCGATGATCGCGCAGCTCGACCGGCGCATCGGCGACGTGATGGCGGCGCTGAAGAAACAGGGGATCGACGACAACACGCTCGTCATCTTCACCAGCGACAATGGCGGCGCCTGGTACAACGGCATCCCGCGGCTCAACGCGCCCTATCGCGGGTGGAAGGCGACCTTCTTCGAGGGAGGCATCCGCACGCCGCTGTTCATGCGCTGGCCGGGGCATATCGCGCCGGGATCGACGCGCGCCGACATGACGGGGCATCTCGACCTCTTCGCGACCATCGCCGCGGCCGCGGGGGCGAAGCTGCCGTCCGACCGCATCATCGACAGCGAGGATATCCTGGCCGGGCCGGCGAAGCGGCAGGCGATGTATTGGCGGTCGGGCGCCTATCGCGCGGTGCGCATGGGCGACTGGAAGCTGCAGGTGACGAAGCGCCCCGAAAAGGCGCGCCTCTACAATCTGGCCGCCGACCCGACCGAACGGCACGACCTGTCGGCGCGCGAGCCGCAGCGCGTCGCGCAGCTTGCCGCGATGATCGCGCAGCAGAACAGGGACATGGCGAAGCCGATCTGGCCGGGGCTGATCGAAGGGCCGGTGCGGATCGACGTGCCGCTCGACGCGCCGTGGCGCGACGGGCAGGATTATGTCTATTGGACCAACTGAGGCCGGCGGGGATCAGTCGACGAGGTCGAGAATGACGAGCCTCTGCATCCGCGCCGTTTCGGCGAGGATGGCGTCGCGCGCGATTCCGCTTTCGGCGTGGAGCAATTCGGTCGCGACATAGCCGAACTCGACGAGCATGCGCATGCGCAGCCAGACTTCGTCGCGGGTTCGGTCGGGCAGGAACGGCTGGAAGCCGTCGGTCAGCCGGTCGGTGACATAGCGGTGCGATTTGATGCGGACATGTTCGAGCCGTGGGCTCGAATGCAGCGCGCGTTCGATCCAGACGCCCCCCGGTTCGGCCTCGGTGATCTCCGCCGTCTCGCGGAGCAGTTCCTCGTTATTCTCGGCATAGGCGTGAATGCCCGCGCTCGCGTAGCGGTCGAGCCAGCGGACCAGCGCCGCATTCTGGCGATCCATCAGGCGCTCGCCGAGCGCGACGATCACCTCGAACTTGTCGGCGAAGTAATAATAAAGCGCCGGCGGCGTGAGCCCGGCGCGCTCGCAGATCAAATTGGTCGAGATGCGGTCCATCCCGACCTCGGCCAGCAACTCGCCCGCCGTGTCGAGCAGCCGCTCGCGCGTCGATCGGCGGGGCCGTCCGGCCGCGTCCTGCCTTGGTATCGCCATTGCTCCCCGTATCTCCATCGCTCCCTGCGCGGCCGCATCGGCCTGGGTCCTGACCCGAGGGTTGACCGACCCATAACCCGTTCGCCCGCGCGCGCCAAATCGTCCGCACGGCAAAGCCGCCACTCCAGGAGACAACCGTATCGACCTGCGCACCGTGAATATTGACCCATTATAGCGATTGCTATAATATAGCGATAACTACATTGTCGTTCTCGGGAGGAATTCGATGGGTTTTCAGGGTAAGACGGGGCGTCGTGCGTTGTTGATGCTGACGGGTTGCGCGCTGGTCGTTCCGGCGATCGCATCAGCGCAGGACGCGGTGCCCGCCGACGAAGGCATCGGCGACATCGTCGTCACCGCGCAGCGGCGCGAGCAGAATCTTCAGGACGTTCCCGTTGCGGTCACCGCCTTTGCCGGCGACGCGCTGGCCGACCTTGGCATCCAGTCGAGTTCCGACATCGCCGGGGTGGTGCCAAACCTCGAGATCGGGCTTCCGGGCGGCGCGGGCAACCAGCCGCTCATCTATATTCGCGGCGTCGGGCTCAGCGATACCAACCGCAACAACTCGGGCCCGAACGGCGTCTATATGGACGAAGTCTATATCAGCTCGCCGAGCGCGCAGACCTTCCAGCTTTTCGATCTCGAGCGCGTCGAGGTGCTCAAGGGGCCGCAGGGCACGCTGTACGGCCGCAACGCGACCGGCGGCGCGATCAACTTCATCGCGGCGAAGCCGAGCCGCGATTTTCAGGCGCAGGCGTCGCTTTCCTATGGTTCGTTCGACACCATCACCGGCGAGGCCGCGATCGGCGGTCCGATCTCGGACAGCGTCCGCTTCCGCATCGCGGGCACCGGCACCCATGCGAACGGCTATATCCACAACCTGCTGACCGGCCGGCGCGAGAACGGGCAGGGCAGCTTCGCGCTGCGCGGCCAGCTCGCGGTCGACGTCACCGACAATTTCGACGCGCTGGTCAACGTCCACGGCGGCCGCGTCGACGTGCGCTCGCCGCAATTCCGCAGCCTCGGCCTGCTCGATCCCGACACCGGCTTCACGACGCCCTGCGCCGCCGACGCGATCATGGCGAACCAGTGCGGCAACGTCCTCGGCTATGTCAGCCCCGAAGGCTTCTACGACGGCAATTACGACCGCAGCGACCGGCTGAAATCGAAGAGCTGGGGCACCGCGGTACGGCTCAACTGGGATCTGGGCGACGTGACGCTGACCTCGATCTCCGCCTATGATTTCGACGACAAGCTGCACCAGGAGGATTCGGACGCCAGCCCCGCCGCGCTGCTCCACCTCACTTATGGCGTGCGGTCGAAGACCGTCACCCAGGAACTGCGCCTGTCGGGATCGACCGGCAGCGTCACCTGGGTCGCGGGCGGCTATTATCTGCACGAGGTGCTGAAGCAGGATCAGACGGGCGACCTGTTCCGCGACCTGCGCGTGCTGACCCCCGACGGCGGCGCCGATCCGGAAGGCCTGACGACCGGCGGCGCGCCGGTGCTCTTCTCGCGCACGCTCAACCGCCAGACGACCGAGGCCGCCGCTATCTTCGGCCAGGCCGAGATCGAGCTGGCGCCGTCGCTGCGTGCGACCGTCGGCGGCCGCTACAATTACGAGCGCAAGCGCTTCCGCGCCGCGGCGCAGTTCGAGGACGAGATCATGACCTTCTCGGACGAGGATGGCAATATCGTGACCGCGCCCGTCCCCGGCGGCATCCTGCCGCTCTATGCGTTCGACAATCGCAAGTCGTTCGACAATGTCTCGTTCAAGGTCGGCCTCGACTATGACATAACCGACGACGTCATGGCCTATGCCACCATCTCGACCGGCTTCAAGAGCGGCGGCTTCAACGGCGGCTATCTGAGCTTCGATCCCGTCGAGGCGGAGGAACAGGCGAAGCCGTTCAACGAGGAAACGCTCACCGCCTATGAAATCGGGCTGAAATCGACGCTGCTCGACCGGCGCCTGCGCTTCAACGCCGCGGCCTTCTATTATGATTACAAGGATCTTCAGCTCTACACGCTGATCAACACCGGCGCGATCCCGGTTTCGCTGCTTGCCAATGCGGCGAATGCGACCATCTATGGCGCCGAGTTCGAGATGATCGCGCGGCCCGTCGACCGGCTCGACATCACGCTCAACCTCGGCCTGCTCGATACCGAGATCAAGGATTTCGTCAGCGCCGGGACCGACTATTCGGGCAATCGGCTGGCGCTGTCGCCCAAGGTCAATTTCAGCGGCGTCGCCAATTACGAGATCCCGCTGTCGAACGCCGTCGCGCTCGCGCTCCAGCCGTCGGCATCTTATCGCAGCAGCCAGTTTTTCTCGACCGACAACAATCCGCTGCTGAAGCAGAAGGGCTATTGGCTGCTCGGCGGCCGTATCGCGGTCAAGGACGAGGACGGGCGCTGGGAAGCGGCGCTTTTCGGGCGGAACCTGACGCGGAAGAAATATATCAATTTCGCCGTGGACCTCGCCGATTTCGGGTTCGTCGAGCAGTTCCAGGGACAGCCCCGGAGCTTCGGCGTCGAGTTCCGGGTCAAATATTGATGCGCAGGCTGCTGTTGGTCCCGGTGGTGCTCCTGCTGGCGGCCTGCCAGTCGGAGCCGCCGCCGGCGAAGCCGCTGACGCCCGAGCAGAGCGCGGCGCTGAAGCCCGCCGGCGTGCGCCTCGCCGGGCTTTACGAGCAGGCGTGCAAGTCGTGCCACACGGTTCCGGACACCGGCGCGCCGCTGACCGGCGACCGCACGCAGTGGGACGCGCGCTGGGCAAAGGGCGAGGCGGCGTTGCTGGAAAGCACGATTCGCGGGCTGAACGGCATGCCGGCGGGCGGACAATGCTTCGCCTGCTCGCCCGACGACTATACGGCGCTCATTCGGTTCATGGCGGGGAGGGATTGATGGGTAAGGTAACGCGGCGCGCGCTGCTGGTCGGCGGCGGCGTCATCGGAGCGGGCGCGGTCGGCGTCGGCGGTCTGGCCGGACGCAACTGGCTGCGCGACCGCGAGCCGGCATCGCTCGCGGCGCAGAATGCCGAAGGCCGCCTGCTGTGGAGCAACTGGTCGGGGATCGCGCACAGCTATCCTGAAAAGCGCGGCGCGCCGAAAAGCGAGGAGGAGCTGCTTTCCATCCTGACCCGCGCCCCCGCACCGGTGCGTCCGGTCGGGTCGGGGCACAGCTTCACCGCGCTGGTGCCGACCGACGGCACGCTGCTGACCCTCGACGGCATGGCGGGGCTGGTCAGTCATGACGCCGCGACCAATCGCGCGACGGTGCGCGGCGGCACCCGGCTCGCCGACCTGGGCCCCGCGCTCGCCGCGGTGGGGCAGGAGATGGTCAACCTGCCCGACATCAACAAGCAGTCGATCGCGGGGGCGATCGGCACCGGAACGCACGGCACCGGGCGCGGCATCCAGGCGATGCATGGATCGGTCGTCGCGATGCGGATCGCGACCCCGACGGGCGAGGTCATCGACTGCGATGCCGTCACCCGCCCGGAGGTGTTCAACGCCGCGCGCGTCGGCCTCGGCGCCTTCGGCGTCGTGACGCAGGTCACGCTCCAGAACCAGCCGCTCAACCGCATCCTCAAGCGCACCGAGGTGCGCCCCACCGAAGAGGTGCTGGAGGATTGGCCGGCGCTGCGCCAGCGGCACCGCAACGTCGAATTCTATGTCCTGCCCTTCACCGGCCATTCGGTGGTGATCTCCAACGACGTCACCGACAGGCCGGTCAAGCCGCGCGGTCCCGACGCCGACACCGAAACGCTGATGGGGCTGAAGCAGCTTCGCGACTGGTTCGAGTTCGCCCCGTCGCTGCGGCGCAAGCTGGCCGCCGAGGAACTGGCGAAGATCCCGCCCGAGGAGGTCGTCGACGAGGGATGGAAACTGCTCTCCAACGAACGGCCGGTGCGGTTCAACGAGATCGAATATCACCTGCCGATCGAGGCGCAGGTCCCGGCGCTGCGCGAGGTGCTGACCGCGATAGAGACACACCGCAAGGACGTCTTCTTCCCGATCGAGGTGCGCGTGATCGCCGCCGACGACGCATGGCTCTCTCCCTTCTACGGCCGCGAGAGCGGGTCGATCGCCGTCCACGCCTATTATCGCGAGGAGCATGATTTCTTCTTCAGCATCGTCGAGCCGATCTTCCGTCGCCACGGCGGCCGCCCGCACTGGGGCAAGCTGCACAGCCTGAAGGCGCGCGACCTCGCGCTGCTCTATCCGCGCTGGAAGGAAGCGGGCGAGGTGCGCCGCGCGCTCGACCCCGAGGGGCGGATGCTCAACGACTATCTGAAGGGAATCTTCCTCGATGGCTGAGGCTGGACGGACGAGGCGCTGGACGCGCCGGGCGGCGATTGTCGGCGGCGGCGCAGTCGTGCTCGGCGGCGCGGCGGTGCTGGCGTCGCGCAAGGGCGACCATGGTGGCGCTCACGACCGCTATTTCCTCGCGCTGTCGGCGGCGCTGCGCAAGGCGGGGATCGCGCATCCGGTGCTGGTCGTCGACCAGCAGCGGCTCGACCGCAACATCGCCGCGGCGCGCGCGACGCTGAAACCCGCCGGACTGCCGCTGCGCGTCGTCGTCAAGTCGCTCCCCGCGACCGGCCTGATCGACCATGTCGCGCGCGGCCTCGCCACCAACCGCTTCATGGTCTTCAACGGCGCGATGCTCGACAGCATGGCGGGGCGCGCCGATGCCGACCTGCTGCTCGGCAAGCCGCTGCCCGCGATGGAATATGCCGAATTCGTCGACCGGGCGGGCGCGGAAGCGGCGGGCCGTGTCCAGTGGCTGATCGATACGCCCGCGCGGCTGCGGCAATATGCGGAGATCGCGGCGGCGCGCGGGGCGAAGCTGCGCGCCAATATGGAAATCGACGTCGGCCTGCATCGCGGCGGCTTCGCCGACGGCCGGACGCTGGCCGAGGCGGTCGAGCTTGCGCGCACCTTTTCGCACGTCGCGGTCGGCGGCCTGATGGGCTATGACGCGCATGTGCCGAAGATGAGCGATCCCGACGCGGCCTACGCCGCCTCGCAAAAGCTCTATCGCACCGCGATCGGCGTGCTGCGCGACAAGCTGGGCGTCGATCCGGCGACGCTGACGCTCAACGGCGCCGGCAGCCCGACCTATGCGCGCCACGCGCAGGGCACGGTCGCGAACGAGGTGTCGGTGGGGTCGGCGTTCGTCAAGCCGGTCGATTTCGACCTCGCGTCGCTTGCGCGGCATGTCCCCGCCAGCTTCATCGCGACGCCCGTGATCAAGGCGGGCCGCATGGAACTGCCGGGCAACGAGTGGCTCACCGGCCCGCTGACCTTCATGGACCCGAATGCCGCGCGCGCCTTCTTCATCTATGGCGGCCACTGGCTCGCGACACCGGTGTCGCCGCCGGGGTTGCAGTTCAGCGACCTGTACGGCCGGTCGAGCAATCAGGAGATGCTGACCGGGTCGACGCGGGTCGCGCTGAAGCCCGACGATCATGTCTTCTTCCGCCCCAACCAGAGCGAAGCGGTGTTCCTGCAATTCGGCGACATCGCGCTGTTCGACGGCGAGGCGATCAGCGGCTTCTGGCCGACCTTTCCGGTCTCCGCCTGATCGCCGCGGGCGGAGCTGCTTTGACTTAACCTGATATCGTCATTGCGAGCGAAGCGAAGCAATCCAGGGCGGTTTACGCCACTCTGGATTGCTTCGCTTCGCTCGCAATGACGGTTATGGCAACGCCGGTCTGTCGCCGCCGCTTATTGCAGCCCCGCCGTCGCGAGCAGGATGCCGAGACCGACGCTGGCCCCGTCGAGGCTCTTGGTCTTTTCGACGTCGATCCACTCGTCGAGCGAGTGCCCGCGTCCGGCTTCGCCGCCCGACCCGATGGTGATCGCCGGGATGCCCAGGCTCATCGGGATGTTGGAATCGGTTGATGAAAAGCTTGCGCGCGGGGTCAACCCTTTCGCGCGGATGATCGCCTCCGCGGTGCGCGCGATCGGCGCGGTCAGGGGCGTCTGCCCGGCCGGCCGGTCGCCGATCAGCTTGATGTCGGTGGTGATCGGGCCTTCGCGGGTCGAGCGCGCGGCATTTTCGCCTTCGACGCTCTTGTCGACGATCGCGAGGAAGGCCTTCTCCACCTTGGCGAGTTCCTCCGGGCTTTCCGACCGCATGTCGAAGTCCATATAGACCTCGTTCGGGATCGAATTGACCGAAGTGCCGCCGCCGGTGACGCTGGCGGAATAGGTGGTCTTGGGCGTCGCGGGCACCGGAATCCGATAGAGATCGAGAACCGTCTGGCTCATCGCCACCATCGGGTTGACGAGGCCGAAGGCGCCGAAGCTGTGCCCGCCCGGCCCCTTGTAGGTGATGCGATAGCGTTTCGATCCGACGCCGCCGTTGACGAAGCGCGACGGATCGGTCCCGTCCATCGAGAAGAAGGATTCGATCCGGTCCTTGTACTTGCCCTTCGCCATCATGTAGCGGACGCCGCGCAGGTCGCCCGGCCCTTCCTCTCCGACATTGCCGACGAAGACGATGTCGCGGCGCACCTTGATGCCGCTTTCCTTCATCGCACGCGCATAGGCGAGCAGCACCGCCAGGCTGCGCGTGTCGTCGCCGATGCCGGGGGCGTGGAGGCGCGTGCCTTCGCGGCGGACCTTGATCGGCGTACCTTCCGGAAACACCGTGTCGAGATGCGCCGCGATCATCACCACGGGTCCACCCGCCGGGCCGGTGCCGCGATAGACGCCCATGACATTGCCTTCGTCATCGGTTTCGATGTCGGTCAGCCCCGCATCGCGCAGCATCTCGCGATAGGCGGCCGCGCGCGCCGCTTCCTTGAAGGGCGGCGCCGGAATCTCGGTCAGCGCGATGATCTCCGCGACCATGCGGTCGTGGTCGCGATCGAGAATCCGGACCGCGGCGTCATAGGCCTTGCTCTTCAGAACCGCCTCGGGCTTCGGGGCGGGCGCCGCCATGGCCGCGCCGGCAGAAAGCATCAGCGCCGCCAGGGGCAGAAAGGCGATATGTCGCATGAAAAATCCTTTTGCTGAACAGGGTCCCGCATCCTCTGGATGCGCCGCCGCGCCCGATGTCAAGAGACGTCCGCCCCGGATGGCGATGCCGTTCGAAAAAGCAGCGCGTGATTTTGCTCGCCTCGTCGCCCCGTCCCGCCCGGCGTGACCTAGCCTGCCCGCACCTCGCGGAACGGAATGGTGCGGTCGATCTCGGGCTCCTTCGGCAGCCCCAGCACGCGCTCGCCGATGATGTTGCGCTGGATCTGGTCGGTGCCGCCGCCGATCGAGGTGAAATAGGCGTTGAGCGACAGGAAATTCGCATCCTCGGCGCGCGGGTGATCGGGGCCTTCGAGCAGGCTTTCGGGACCGAGCAATTCGGTGCGCAGGCGGCCTTCCTCGTGCAGGATGCGGCTCATTGCGAGCTTGCCGAGCGACATGATCGACGACGACGTGCCCTGCGCCAGCTCCGCCTTCGCGCGCTGGGTGTTGAGCTTGTTGAGGACGCGCCATGCGATCACCTGCGCGACGTCCTGCCGTACCACCGGATCGTCCAGCTTCCCGGCCTCGCGCGCCAGTTCGAGCATGGCATGATCGCCCTTCGCCCCGGCGGCGCCCGACCGCGCGCCGCGCGCCATGTCGCCCATCACCGACCGTTCATAGGCGAGCGCGGTCTGGAGCACACCCCAGCCGCCGTTCAGCGGCCCCAGCAGATTTTCGTCGGGGACGAAGGCGTCGGTGATGAACACCTCGTTGAAATGCGATTCGTCGGTGATCTGGCGCAGCGGCCGCACCTCGACGCCTTCCTGTCGCATCGGCAGGAAGAAGAAGCTGATGCCGCGATGTTTGGGCACGTCCCAGTCGGTGCGGGCGATCAGCATGCCATAATCGGCGATCATCGCGCCGGAGGTCCAGATTTTCTGCCCCGTCACGCGCCAGCCGCCCTCGACCTTCTCGGCGCGCGTGCGGATCGCGGCGAGGTCGCTGCCCGCGCCCGGTTCCGAATAGAGCAGGCACATGCCGACTTCGCCCGCCAGCAGCTGCGGCACGATCACGCGCTTGAAACTGTCGGTCGCGTGGGCGAGCGCGGTGTTGGCCCACAGGTTGCTGCGGTCCTGTCCGGCGCCGGGGGCCCCGGCCGCGGTGAAGGCGCGCTCGACGATCTTCGCCTGCTCGGCCGACAGTTCGCGGCCGTACCAGTCGCGCGGCCAGCGCGGGACGGCCCAGCCCGCGTCGCGGACCTGCGCCAGCCATTCGGCGCGCGGGTCGCGCCCGAAACTTTCCTCGCGCGGCGGCGCGCCGCGCCAGTTGGCGGCCAGCCATGCCTCGACCTCGGCCTGCAAGTCCGCGTCGGTCATGCCGCCATCTCCTTCTGCATCGCGTCCAGCGCCGCAACATAGCGGTCGCGCCAGATGTTGCTGTCTCCGAACAACTGCACCCCCGACCGCGCGCGGCGCAGGTAGAGATGCGCAGGATGGTCCCAGGTGAAGGCGATGCCGCCGTGCATCTGGATGCCGTCCTTCGCACAGCGCAGGAAGGCATCGGCGCAGGCGAAGGCGGCGAGCGCGACCGCCGCATCCTTGCCCACCGCGCCCTCCGCCACTTGCCGCGCCGCGTCGCGCGCCGCGCTCGTCGCGCTTTCGGCCTCCAGCAGCAGGTCGGCCGCCATATGCTTGATCGCCTGAAAGCTGCCGATCGCGCGGCCGAACTGGTGGCGCTCGCGGGCGTAATCGACGGTGATGTCGAAAATGCGCCGCGCCCCGCCGGTCTGTTCGCCCGCCAGCGCGACCAGCCCGATGTCGCGCGCGCGCCGGGCCGCGGCACCGTCGCCGATGCGCGTCGCGGCGCCGTCGAAGCGGACGTCGGCCATGCGGCGGGTGCGGTCGAAGGTGGGCAGTGGCGTGATCCCGGCGCTCGCCCGCTCGACGAGATGGACGCCCTCGTCGCTGGCGAGGAGGAAGATATCGGCGATACCGGCATCGGGAACGAAGCGCGCCGTGCCCTGTGCCCGGCCGCCCTCGATCCGCACGTTGCTGTCGCCCGTCCAGTCGAGCGCGCCGAGCAGCGCGACCGCCGCGATCGTCCGCCCTGCCGCCAGCGCTTCGGCCAGTTCGCCGTCGAGCAGCACCGATGCCATGGCGGTTGAAATCAGCGGCACGGGCGCGAGCGCCGCGCCCGCTTCCTCCATCACCAGTTCCAGTTCGACGGCGGAAAGCTGCGATCCGCCCGCGTCGGCCGCGACCAGCAGCCCCGCAATCCCAAGCTCGGCAAGGCTGCGCCACAGCGCGGGGTCGTGGCCGCTGTCGCTCTCCATGATGCGGCGCACGTCGCTTTCGGTGCACTGGTCCGCGAACAGGCGGCGCACCGTGTCGCGCAGCGCGGTCCGTTCCTCCTGATTCATCGTCGCGTCGGTCATCGGGCGGTCGCTCCTTCTGCGATGGCGCGGGCGGCGCCGTAGTCGGCCTTGCCATTGGCCGCGCGCAGCGGCCGGTCGGCGACCAGCAGCCGTTTCGGCACCTTGTATCCGGCGAGCTGCGCACGGACATGATCGCGCAGCGCTTCGGCGTCGAACGCGGCATCGGCGTGCAACGTCACGACGCCGACGATCGCCTGCCCCCATGTCGGATCGGGCACGCCGACGACCAGCGCGTCGCTGATGCTGTCGTGCCGTTTCAGCGCCTCTTCGACCTCTTCTGCGAAGACCTTCTCGCCGCCGGTGTTGATGCAGCCGCTGCCGCGGCCCAGGAAGGTCAGCGATCCGTCGGCCTCGACGCGCACCCAGTCGCCGGGGATGCAATAGCGCACGCCGTCGATGACGCGGAAGGTCGCGGCCGATTTCTCCGCGTCCTTGTAATAGCCGAGCGGGTTGGGCGGGCCGAGTGCGAGCCGCCCGACGCCCCCCGAGCCCGCGAGGACGGGGCGGTCGGTTTCGTCGAAGACGCGGCAGCGCTCGCCGAGCGTGAAGCTCGCGGTCTTCACCTCGCAGTCGCGCGTCATCACCGACGCGCCGAGACCCAGCGCTTCGGAGGAGGAGAGCACGTCGTTGAGCACCGCGTCCGGCATGTGCCGCAACAGCCCGCGCTTGATGTCCGCGCTCCACATCACGCCCGATGAGGTGACCGACAGCACGCTGCCGAGGTCGTGCGCCTGCGCGCCGCTCTCCAGCTCGGCGAGCAGCGGCCGGCCAAAGCTGTCGCCGACGATCACCAGCGCTTGCGGGCGATGCCGCTCGATCGCCTCGATCGCCTCGCGCGCGTCGAAGCTACGGTGCGTCAGCGTGACGATGCTGCCGCCCGCGACCATCGTCGCGATGGCGGGCAACAGGCCGGTGCCGTGCATCAGGGGGCAGGCCGGCAGGATGCGGGGGCCCGGCCCCAGCTCGCGGATCGACGCCGCAAGCTCGTCGGGGGTGTCGGGAACCGGTTGTAGCGCGCGCGCCGCGCTCACCAATATCTCGCGCAGCTCGCCATGTTCCCACATCACGCCCTTCGGCATGCCGGTCGTGCCGCCGGTATAGATGAAGAGGATGTCGTTCGGCGATCGCTCGATGTCCAGCGGCGCGCCGTCTCCGCTTTGCGTCAGGACTGCGAAATCCTCTGCAAAGCCGGGTGCTGGGGCGCCGTCCGTCACCTCGATCCAGCGCGTCACCAGCGGCAGGTCGGCGCGGATCGCCTCGACATGGTCGCGGAACTCCGCGGCATAGACGACCGCGCGCGCGTCGCTGTCGTTCAGCAGGTAGCGAAGCTCGGCGTCGGTATAGCGATAGTTGACGTTGACCGCCGCCAGCCGCGCCTTGAAGGCGGCGGCCAGGCCGAGGATATATTCGGGCCCGTTCCGCAGGTAGATGGCAAGCGAATCGCCGGCCTTCAGCCCGCCCTCGCGCAGGCTGCGCGCCAGATTGTTGGAGAGGCGGCCGGCTTCGCCCCAGTCGATCCGCCGGTCGCCGTGCAGGCACAGCGGCGCGTCGGGGGGCAGGTTGCGCTCGACGATGTCAAGCATGTCGCCGAAATTGAACACCGCGCTCTCCCCTGTGGATGTGCTGATCCTAATCGGCGAGCAGGCTGTTCATCCGCTCGACGGCTTCGAGATACTCTTCCTTGAAATCCTGCACCACCGCGCCGGCGCCGCGCACCGAGTCGACGAGCCCGACGCCCTGTCCGACGAAATAGGTCACCATGTCGCGCGCCTTGCCGTTGCCCGCCTCGGCCGCGCGGTCGGCGGCGCGCAGCGACTTTTCGCTGATCAGGCTCATCAGCGGCATCGGCAGCGCGCCGGGGCTGTCCGGGCTCTTCTCCCAATTCTCGGTCCACGTCGACTTCAGCTGGCGCGCGGGCTTGCCCGTGCGGCTGCGCACGCGCACCGCGTCGCGGCTGCTGGCGGCGATCATCTTCTCGCGGAACACCGGAGAGGTCTCGCTCTCGGGCGTCGCGAGCCACACCGATCCGGTCCAGGCGCCCGCCGCGCCCATCGCCATGCAGGCGGCCATCTGCTGCCCCGTCATGATGCCCCCCGCGGCGAGCACCGGCACCTCGCGGATCGGCCGGATCGCCTTGATGACCTCGGGCACCAGGACGAGCGTGCTGACCTCGCCGCAATGGCCCCCGGCCTCGGTCCCCTGCGCGACGATGATGTCGACGCCGGCCTCGACCTGCCGGATCGCATGTTCGCGCGCGCCGACCAGTGCCGCCACGGGAACGCCGTGCTGCTTGCCCATCGCGATCATCTCCGGCGGCGGCACGCCCAGCGCGTTGGCGATCAGCCGGATCGGATGCTCGAAGGCGGCCTCCAGCGTCCGCAGCGCCGTTTCGGGGTCGAAGGGCTGGGCGCGGTTCCGGCTGACCGGCTCGGCGGGCGGCGGCACGTCGGCATCGGCGAGCAGGCGTTCGGCAAAGTGGCGATGCGCTTCGGGAATCCGCGCCTCCAGCGCGGCGGCGGTCACGCTGCCTTCGCCCCGCGTCGCCATATTCTCCGGCACCAGCACGTCGATGCCATAGGGCTTGCCGTCGACATGATCGTCGATCCACTTGAGCTCTTCGCGCACCGTTTCGGGGGTATGCGCGGTCGCGCCGAAGACGCCGAAACCGCCCGCGCGGCTCACCGCCGCGACGACGTCGCGGCAATGGCTGAACGCCAGCAGCGGAAACTCGATGCCGAGCATGTCGCAAAGCTGTGAGGTCATTGCTCTCTCCACCCTTGTAATTGGTTCGTCAAACGAACTAACTTTGCGAAGCAGGGCTGTCAATCCCGCAGGGTGGGCGTCCGGTTGCGGTCGATGACGTGGGCGAGCTCCTCGATCCGGTCGAGCAGGCCTTCGGGCTCGTCGATCGCCAGATAGGCGGAGAGGTCGCGGGCGAGCGCGCGCTCGAAGGCCGCATATTCCGCCAGCCCGGCGTCGGTGAGGCGCAGCATTTCCGCGCGGCCGTCGTCGGGGTCGGTATAGCGTTCGATCATGCCGCGCTTCGCGAGCCCGGTGACCAGCGCGGAGGCGGCGGGCCGGCCGATGCCGGACATGGAGGCGAGGACGCTGGCGCGGCGCGGCTCGCGCTTCAGCGTCAGCAGGAATCGATATTGGGCGATGGTCAGCTCCGCCCCCTGGGCAAAGCGCTCCAGCAGCCGGTGCAAAACCACGACCACCCGCGTCAGCAGGATCCATCGTCGATCCGTGTCCAATAGTCTTCTCGCCATCTCTCGAAAGCCGGCCCCCGGTTAGGGACAGTCGGCCGCTCGCGTCAACCGGCGAGGAAGGAGGCCCGCTGCGCGCTCATCCGGCCCGGCGCATCATAAGCATCGGGCCGTAGGCCCAGGTGAAGAGGCCGAAGGCGCCGCTCCACAGCAGCGCGGAGAGCATCAGCAGGTCGGCGTACAGGTCGGCCGCAAGGGGCGCGGCAACGCGCACCAGCGCGGCCGCGTGGACGAGCAGCAGCGCGGCCGCCGCCGCTGCGCCGCCCGTGCGGGCGCGCCCGGTGTGGCTGAGCGTGGTGCGCGCCATCATCGCCAGCGTCATCGCGCCGATCGCGCCGGCGGTCAGCGCGTGGATCGCACTGGTCGCGGGAACATGCTGCGGAAAGCCGATCGCGGCGCCCAGCAGCACGAAGCCGACCGCGAGCCATAGATAGGCGAGATGAAGCCCCCAGACCAGCGGCTCGCGCCACGTTTCCCAGCCGCGCCACCGCGCGAGGCGCAATCCCGTGCCGATGCCGGCGGCGGCGAGGAGTAGGCTCGTCATCGGCGCGTCGGGAAGCGCGAGCCATGCCAGCAGGGCGCCCGCGGTCAGCCATGTCGCTGCCCGGTCGAGGCGGCCGTGCGGCGCGGGTTCGCGCGGCGCCTTGCGCTGGGCCAGCCAGTTGCGCGTGAAGCTGGGTACCAGCCGCCCACCCATCACGGCGATCAGCAGCGCGATCATGCCCAGCGCCAGCCGCTCCGCCACCGGCCCCGCCGCGGGCCATGCGAAGCGGAGGTGGAAGGCGATATTGGCAAGCGCGAGCGCGGTCACGACGAGGCACGGCACCAGCCCCTTGCCGTTGCGCGCGGCGATCTGCTCGCGCCACAGCGCCGCCGCGAAGACCGGCAGGAAGGCGGCGTCGATTGTGATCGCCACGCCGTTCCCGGGCTCCGCCAGCAGCATCGCCGCGCGCCCGGCGAGCCACAGCGCGGCAAGCGCCGCGACCGGCGCCCCCGCGACCGGATAGCGTCCGGTCCAGTTCGGCCCGGCGATGATCATGTAGCCGGCGATGACCGCGGCGGTATAGCCGAACAGCATCTCGTGGACGTGCCAGTCGCGTGTGACCGCGCCCGCCAGCGGACCACCTCCCGACAGCACAGCGATCCACAGGGGCACCGCAAGCGCGGCAAAGACCCCGGCGAGCAGGAAAAAGGGGCGGAAGCCGAAGCTGAACAGCGCCGGACCGCTATAGGCGCGAATGATCTGCGCGGTCGTCCGCATCGTCTCGCGCGCGCGGCTCTGTCCCATGTCGCCCCCTTGTCGTTCCGGACGAAGGATAGCTTTTTCCGGCGCGAAGGGAAACGCGCAGGGTGAACTTATGCGCGAGCGATGCTCGCTCCGGTTCCTGATCCATCGGTGCTTGAAGCCAGGCTTCGGTCTTCCAGCCGATAAGAAGCCGTCACGCCCCTTGAGCTGGTTTTTCAGCCGACGGCATTTGGAGCGAGGATTCCGAGAGGCGGCATCACTTTGATCCGATAGTCAGATCGATCCATTTTATCGTTCCCGGACGCGTCGTCATTCGGGACGATGCATGAGAAGAGAATGGCGAAGAACAGCCGATAAAAAGTATGGTCTTCTTTGGGCCGCCAATGGCGACGGAATAGGCGGTGCATCCGGCCGGCAAGGAAATCCGCTGAATGGCGCCACGGTTCCGGATGCAACGGATGGCGCTTCCCGAAGAAGCTCCAGCGACCCAGAGCGCTCCTGTTTCCTCGATCGCGATCCCGTCCGGCGTCTCGCCGTCCATCGTTGCCCAGATTCGCCTCGACCGAAGGTCGCCATCGGCAGCGATGTCGAATGCCGTCAGCTTCCCCGCGACGCTTTCTGCGACAATCAGCGATCGGTCGCTGTCGATCGCCATGCCGTTCGGGAAAGCCAGGCCGTCCGCCGCCACAAAGGCGGATCCATCGGGCCGGACGGCACAGATATTGCCGGGCCTGAAGCGTTCACCCGCCCATATGTCGTACCCCATCGAGCCCACATAGGCGCGGCCCTGGGCGTCGACGATCATGTCGTTGGCATGCGCGAGGGCCAGCCCGGTCAGGTCGGCATGCAAAACGGGCCGTCCCTTGACGACGGCCAGGATTTGCTGCCGTCGCATCGACACGACGAGCAAGGTTTTGTCGGGCAGCCAGCCCAGCCCCGATGGATTGTCGTCGAGCTCCAGCTCGATTCTCATTTTTCCTTCGAGATCGACCGAACACACGCGCTTGGCTTCGATGTCGGAAAACCACAGCCGGTCATCATGCCAGCGGAGTCCCTCGGGAAGGATCAGGCCGGCCGCGAGCTCGTTCAGCTGCGCAGTATCTTCTTGTCCCATCCACGCTGCCTGTAGAGACGATCGAAATTGGGTTGTCCGGTCTGCGCCGTCACGCCGCCATCGATCGTCAGCGTCGTTCCGGTGATGTAGGAGGCGTCGCTCGATGCCAGAAAGGCTATGCCGGCCGCCATTTCGTCGGCGGTTCCGACACGGCCCATTGGAACAAGCCGCTCATAATCCTCCATGATCGCGGCATCGCGAAGGTGCGATTTCAGCATGGCGGTTCCGACACCCCCGGGACAGATGCAATTGACCCTTATGCCTTCGCCGGCGTGATCGACCGCCATGTTGCGCGTCAGGTTGACGACGCCCGCCTTGGCGACATTATAGGCGGCGAGCCCCGGGTCGGCGAACAGTCCGGAAATCGAAGCCGTGTTGACGATGCAGCCCCCTGCGGTGCGCAGATAGGGCAGGGCCGCCCGACTGCCGAAGAAGACGGCATCGAGGTCGACCGCCATCGTCCGGCGCCACTGTTCGGCAGTGATCTCGTCGACATGGCCGAAGCAGCCGATACCCGCGTTGTTGACCAGCACGTCGAGGCGGCCGAGCGATTGCGCCGCATCGTCGATAAAGCTGCTGATCGCGTCGATGTCGGAGACATCCACCGCGCGCAGGGTCCTGGCGGATTCGGCAATGCCGGTGCGCGTCACCATCTGCGCGAGCGCATCCTCGCTGAGGTCGCAGAGCGCGAGGATCGCGCCTTCGGCGGCGAAGCGACGCGCCGTCGCTTCGCCGATCCCCGATGCCGCGCCGGTGATGGCGACGACCATGCCCTCGAAACGTCGCATGGCCTTCACCGACCGATCAGGGTGCGGAGCGCCGTCGCGATGCCATCTCCGGTCAGGCCGTAATGGCGGTAGAGATGGGTCGGGGGCGCGACGAGGGCATATTCGTCCGGCAGCGCGTGCCGGGCGAAGCGCACGGCAATGCCGCCTTCGGCCAGTATTTCGGCGACCGCGCCGCCCAGCCCGCCGTGCGGATTATGTTCCTCGACGGTCAGGATCGCTCCGGTCTCCCGCGCTGCGGCGCGGATCGCATCGGCGTCGATCGGCTTGATATAGGCGGCGTCGAGGACGCGAACCGAAAGCCGGGGCGCCGTATCGGCGAGAATGTCGGCGGCGTCGAGCGCGGCCTTGACCCCGATCCCCGTCGCGATGATCGTCGCATCCCGTCCATCACGCAATGTCCTGAAGCGGCCGTGGGTGAAGTCGGGCACGTCGTCGTAGACGGGCTTTTCCGCGCCGCGACCGATGCGGATATAGACCGGGCCGTCGATATCGATCGTGCTGCGGATCAACCCGCGGATCGCGTTTCCGTCGCACGCCGAGACCACTGTCATATGTCCCATGGCGCGGGTTATGGCGATGTCCTCCACCGCATGGTGCGACGTGCCGTAAAAGCCCATCGAGATGCCCGCATGGTGCGAAAGGATGCGGACTTTCTGCCGGGTGTAGGCCAGGTCGGTCCGGACCTGCTCGGCACACAGAAGCGAGGCAAAGGAGGCGAAGGTCGAAACATAGGCGATATGACCCGACGCGGCGAGCCCCGCGGCGATCGACATCATATTCTGTTCGGCGATACCGGTATTGATGAAGCGGTCCGGAAAACGGCGCTGAAAGGAATCGAGGCCGTTCGACGACGCCAGGTCGGCCGTGAGCACGACAAGTTCGGGCCGCCTTTCCGCCAGTTCTTCGAGTTCGGCGCTCATCGTCAGCGCCGTCAGTTTCGGCATCGATGTCTGGATATTCCAGCTTGCCGGGTCGAGCGGCTTTTCGAGTTCGGCGATGGTCATGCGTCGAGCCTTTCCTGAATTTCGGCGACCGCCACCGCCTTGTCGGCGGGCCCAAGGAATCCGAGATGCCAATAGGGGGTGGTTTCCATGAACCCGACGCCCTTGCCCTTCTTGGTGCGGGCGACGATCATGTGCGGCCGGTCGCTTTGCTGGGCGCGGTCGAAGGCCGCGAGGACGGCCTGCATGTCGTGCCCGTCGATCTCGTTCGTCGACCAGCCGAAGCTCTCGAACTTCGCCGCGATCGGTTCGATGTTCATCACATCTTCAGTGTTGCCGTCGAGCCCCATGCCGTTCGCATCGACGATCCCGATCAGGTTCGACAGGCCGTAGTGCCCGGCAGCCATCGCAGCCTCCCAGACCTGACCCTCCGCCAGTTCGCCGTCGCCGATCATGACCCAGGTCAGGAAATCGCGCTGCTGCAGTCGCGCGGCCAGCGCCATGCCGACGCCGACGGACAGATTGTGACCGATCGATCCCGAGGAGAAATCGCAGCCCGGAACCTTGTTCATGTCGGGATGATCGCCGAGCGGCGAGCCGAGGCGGGTATAGGTGTCGAGCCAGTCCTCGGGAAAATAGCCCAGTTCGGCAAGGATCGGATATTGGCCGATCGCGGCATGGCCCTTGCCCAGCAGGAAGCGATCGCGATCCGGCCACCGCGGATCGGCCGGCTTGAGGCGCAGCGTGTGATAATAGAGCGCTGCGAACATTTCCGCGCAGGAAAAGACGCTCGAATAATGGCCGCTTTTGGCGATCTCGACGAGCCGGATCGTTTCCAGGCGAATCCAGTCGGCCTTTTTTTCGAGCATGCGGGGGTCCGCTGCCCGGTTACGGGGCAGGATGGCGTTGTCCATGATGAAATCCTTGGCTGGCGAAAGATCAGTCGGAGAATGCACCGGGCATCATGCCCACCGACTGGCCGCCATCGACGACGATCATCGCGCCGCTGGTGTAGGTGGCGATATCGCTGGCGAGGTAGAGCGCGGCGCCGACGATCTCGGGCGGATCGCCCGCCCGGCCGAGCGGGATCGACTTTTTCGCGTGGCGGGTAAAGGCTTCGGAACGCGACCAGGCCTTGCTCACGTCGGTGTGAAACGGACCGGGCGCGATGGCGTTGACGCGCACTGTGGGGCCATATTCCTGCGCGAAGGTGGTCGTGAAGATATTCACGCCCGATTTTGCGGCATCATAAGGTGCGGCACCGAACTCGGGGCGCAGCGAACCGGTCGACGAGATGTTGATGATGCACCCTCCGCCGCGCCCGACCATGTCCGCTCCGAACAGGCTGCAAAGTCGAAAGGGCCCTTTCATGTTGACCGATATGATCTTGTCGAACAGCTCTTCGCTCGTCTCGACCGAGGAGGGCGCGATCGGCGACATGCCGGCGTTGTTGATCAATATGTCAGCCCCGCCCCAGTCGCGCTTCACCTCTTCGAACAGGCGGTCGCAGTCTTCCCAGCGTCCGGCATGCACCTGGTGAGCCGAGGCTTTTCCTCCGCGATCCCTGATCGATCGGGCGACCTCTTCGCAGGCGTCGAGCTTGCGGCTCGCGATCGCCACCGTCGCGCCCGCCTTGGCGAATCCCTCTACCATCGCGAGGCCGAGCCCGCGACTGCCGCCCGTCACGACGACCACCTTGCCGGTGAAATCAAATGTAGCGTTCATGTTCGAAAGTCACTCCCGTCTCGCATGTCGGAAAAAGGCAATCGCCTTGCGCGGAGGGCCGGTCAGGCCGTCTGGTAGCGGATCGGCAATGATTTCAGGCCGCCCACGAAAATGGCTTTGGTATATTTGGGGGGGGCGGCGGGCTCGATCGCGTCGAGATTCGCAAGCAGTTCTTCGAGCAGGATGCGGATTTCCAGCTTTGCCAGATGCTGGCCGAGGCAGACGTGGGCACCATAGCCGAAGGCGACATGCTTGTTCGGCGACCGGCCGGGCTGGAACTGCTGCGGATTTTCGAAAATCTCCTCGTCCCGATTGCCCGAAGGATAGCAGAGCATCAGCCAGTCGCCCTTGCGGATCAGCTGTCCGCGCAATTCATAATCCTCGGTGGCGCTGCGCATGAAATGGCGGACCGGCGTCGTCCATCGCAACGCCTCGTCGATCAGCGCCGGAATGCGCGACGGATCTTCCTTGAGTTCGCGGAACAGCTCGGGCGACCGCGACAGGGCCCAGAGCGCGGTGGCCGAAGTCGACGAGGTGGTGTCGTGGCCGGCCGTCGCCACCGTGACGTAATAGCTCAGGGCCTCGATCTCGGGGACCGGCTGTCCATCGATCTGGGCATTGGCGATGATCGACAGGACATCGTCGCGCGGATTGACTTTGCGATCCTCGTGGAAGGGACGAAGGAAGGCATTGAAATCCCGGAAGACATTGTCCGATCCGAGGGAGAAGGTATCGTCGCCTTCGCGCCCCAGTTCCTCATCGGCGACCGAGAAGACCTCCTGCGTGAGACGAAGTACGCGGGAATAATGCTCGTCCGGGATGCCGAGGATGTTCATGATCACCTCGAGCGGATAATGCACGGCGATGTCGGAGACGAAATCGCATGTCCCGCCGGCGGCCCGCATGCGTTCGACGGTCTTTTTCGCGATGGCGCGAATCTCTTCTTCGCGCTTCCTGACGCTGCCCGGCTGGAACCATGCTTGGGTGAGCATCCGATACCGGCCGTGTTCGGGCGGGTCCATATAGACGATGCTACGGTGGACCTTCTCGGCGTCTTCGCCGCCTCCAGCGAGCTTTTGATACTCCTCTTCGGGCATCAGAACGGCGGACAGGTCGCCGCTGTGAAAAAGGCTGTTCTGCCGGCTGATCTCCATGATGTCCTGATATTTGGAGACGACCCAGAAGGGACGAAAACCGGGGACGTCCGCAATGGCGAGCGGATATTGCGCGCGGATCGTCGCCAGCAACTCGTGCAAGCCCGCCTCGTCCGCCCAGACAGCGGGGTCGGTCAGCCGGCTCGCCATGTCTGCCGGCAATTGCGGCGCATTGCCTTGCTCTTGGGGCTGCGTGACCAGATTTTGCGCCGACATCTCCCAACTCCTTTTCCTGTCGTGACGATTGGCGCCGCCTCGTTCCGTCATGGCGAATCTCTTTTGCGGCGCCGCCTATCCTTTACACCTTACACGTGTAAGTAACAATAGGCTATGCGAAGTTTCCGCAGATTTTAAGCGAGGTTTCCGGATTGCTATCCGGCGACGTCGGCCTGCAGCCCGGCGCGCACGAAATTCAGGACATGTTCGGTGTAGCGCTGGCGCATTTCGTCGCTCACTTCGGATGCGTGAAGGCCCAGGCGATGCACATAGGAAGCCGTGAACATATAGTCGCACGCGCCCGTGAGCGTGAAATAGCTGAATGTCGGGTCGACGTCGCGAAACTCGCCGGATTCGACGCCTTGCTGGATGATCGCGCGCTGGGCGATCAGGAGTGGTTCGACGCTGCTGGTGTAGACGTGTTTCGCGATCTCTTCGTCGGTCCCGTTGATCAGATAGGCGACCAGCTCGTTCATATAGGGATAGCGGTAATGGGTGTTGATCAGGCCGCTCAGATGCCGCTTGAGCTTTTCCCATGGCGTAATCGGCGCGTCGATCAGCGCCCGCAGGTTGCGGATGGGCAGGTTCACGATGCGGTCCAGCAGCGCGACGAGCATGCCGTTCTTGCTTTTGAAATAATAGCGCACGAGTCCCGTATTGAGGCCGGAGCGTTCGGAGATGTCGGCGATCGCCACATCGAGCCCGCGGCGTTCGATCATCAGCGAATGCAGCGCGTCGAGCAGGGCTTCGGGCGAGCTTTGCGCCCCTTTCGCGCGCGTGGCGCGCGTCGTTTTCTTCATTGCCAGATCGGCCATCCCGTCAAAATCCCCATGCTTTGCCCGTGCAAGTGAGCTTGCTCCATCCTGTCTGGCATTTTGCCTAACTCGACTCAAGTTGTCTTGACAATCATGTTTACATACACAAGTAAGTTATTAATGTCGAACCCGAGTCGGGATATCGATGCGATAAGGCAAATGGGAGGGTTGGGTGATGAGCACGCGTTTTTCGGGATGGTCCAGGGCCGCCGCCGTATCGTTGGTCGCCGTCGCGGCGATGTCAGCCGGGGATGCCGCCCACGCGCAGGACGCGGCGGCGCAGAAGGAGAGCGCGTCGGGCGGTGCGCCGGGCGTCGGCGAAATCATCGTGACGGCGCAGCGCCGCGAGGAGTCGGTCAACAAGGTCCCCATCTCGATCACGGCGCTGTCGGGTGATCAGTTGCGCGACATGAATATCCGCGACGTCGCGGACCTGACGCGCGTGGTCCCCGGTTTCACCGAGGCCAAGTCGGCGGGCGGCACGCCGATCTATACGATCCGCGGTATCGGCTTCAACACCGACTCGATGTCGGCGACGTCGCCGGTCGGCATCTATGTCGACGAGGTCGCCTACGCCTATCCCTACATGAGTACCAATATCCTCTTCGACATGGAGCGGGTCGAGGTTCTGAAGGGGCCGCAGGGGACGCTCTATGGCCGCAACACGACGGGCGGGCTCGTCAATTTCGTGCCGGCGAAGCCGAGCGACACGTTCGAAGCGGGCGTGGCGGTCGAGGCGGGCAATTTCCTGGCCTATGACGCGACCGCCTATGTCACCGGGCCGCTTGCCGAGGGGCTGAGCGCGCGCTTGGCGCTTCGCGTCAATGGCCGGGCCGATGAATGGCAGCGCAGCGTCACCCGCGACGATGAACTCGGCAAGGCCGCGCAGCAGGCGGGACGAGCGATTCTGGCGTGGGACGGGGGTGGCGTGAAGCTCACGCTGACCGGCAGCTTCTGGCGCGACCGATCGGATACGCAGGCCCCGCAGGCGATCGCCTATGACCCGCAGCAGCCCGCGTTCGGCAACCCGCTGGGGTCGGCGTCCGTGATCACGGGCAAGTCGAACCGCGATGCCGACTGGACGCCGCTCGACTATCCCGGCCCGTTTGCCAACGGATATGAGCGTCCGCCTTACCGCGTCAGCGCGAACTTCCAGGCCCTGTCGGGCCGCGCCGAATTCGATCTCGACGACAATCACCAGTTCATCTCTTTGACCGGCTTCAACCATGTCGATCGCGAGCAGATGACCGACAAGGGCGGCACCCAGCTCGAAACGGCCGGCCGCTATGCCATCGGCAAGATCAATTCCTTCTCGCAGGAGTTCCGGATAACCGGACAGGATGGCCCCGCGACCTGGCTCGTCGGCGCCTATTATGGCGTGGACAAAGTCCAGGACGAGCTTGTCGGGTTCGACACCGACATGTCGATCATCGGCTTGCTGCGCTCCGTGGCCGCCAGCGTGCCCAGCAGCTATACGCCCGACGAGATCGCGGACGGTTTCCGTGCCTATCGGGCGCTCATCGCGATCCGCGACAAGACCTTCGGCGTCTTCGGCAATGTCGATCTGGAACTGAGCGACCAGTTCAAGCTGATCGTCGGCGCGCGCTACACGAAGGAAAAGCAGCGGTTCGAAGGATGCTCGGCCGATTTCATGGGCAATACGGCTCCCATCTGGAACACCGCGCTTGCAGCGATCACGGGGACCAATGTCAATCTGCAGCCGGACCAATGCCTGACCTACAAGGATGATTTCAGCGGATCGTCGGGACTGGTCACCATTCCGCTGAACGAGGATAATTTCTCCTTCAAGGGCACGCTCAACTGGACGCCGCAGCCGGGCACCCTGTTCTACGCGTCTTTCTCGCGCGGCTACAAGGCGGGGGCGTTCCCGTTCAGCTCCGCCAATGTCGAGCAGCAACTGCTTCCCGCGAAGCAGGAAGAGGTGCTCGCCTATGAAGTCGGCACCAAGCTTTCGCTCGCCGATCGCAAGCTGCAGCTCAACATGGCCGGCTATTATTACGACTATCGCGACAAGCAGCTTTCGGCGCGTGTCTTCGACCCGGTGTTCGGGACCTTGCAGCGGCTGGTCAATATCCCGAAATCGGTCGTCTATGGCTTCGAAGCCGATCTGACCGGGCGGGTGGCCGAAGGACTGACCTTCCGCCTCTCTGGCAATTATCTGCATACCGAGGTCAAGGATTTCACGGCCTTCACGCTGGCCGGAACACCCGCCAATTTCGACGGCGAAGCCTTCCAGCTCTCGCCCAAATGGATGGGTACGGCCTCGGTCGACTATGAGACGCCCGTATCCGATGCGCTGGGCGCGGGCTTCTCGGTCGGCGTGAACTATCAGTCGGGTTCGAAGGGGCAACTCGAATCGAATCCGTTGCTCGCGATCAACGCGCGCGCGCTGGTCGATGCGTCGATTTTCCTCTTCGGCAACGACAGCGACTGGAAGTTATCGCTGTGGGGCAAGAATCTGCTCGACAAATATTATTGGACCAACACCGACAGCGAACAGGACAGCTATATCCGCTTCACCGGAATGCCGCGCACCTTCGGCATTTCCTTCTCGACAAAATTCCGGTGACCGGCCCAGATCGAGGCAGGTGCCGCAATCATGAAGAGGTATGACCGATGAAGTGCAAGGCTGCGATCGCGCGTGAGGATGTTGCCGAATTCGGCTGGAGCGAGGTCGAACTGGACGAACCGCGCGCCGACGAGATCCTCGTCCGCATTGCGGGCGTCGGCCTGTGCCACACCGACCTCATCGCCCGCGACCAGTTCATCCCGATCGGATCGCCCGCCGTACTGGGGCACGAGGGCGCGGGCGAAGTGGTCAAGGTCGGGTCCGCCGTGACGAAAGTGGGGCCCGGCGACCGCGTCGCCCTCAGCTTCCGTTCGTGCGGGGCGTGCCGCAGTTGCGCCGATCACATGCCCAGCTATTGCCAGCATTTCGGCGGTCTCAACATGAGCGGCGCGCGTCCCGACGGCAGCAAGGCGGTGCGGCTCGACGGTCAGCCGATCTCGTCCAACTTCTTCGGCCAATCCTCCTTCGCCGAATATGCGCTCGCTTATGAAAGCAATGTCGTGCGTATCGACGACGACGAGGTTCCGCTCGAACTGCTGGGGCCGCTCGGCTGCGGTATCCAGACCGGGGCGGGGGGCGTGATGCGTTCGCTTGCCTGCCCCGCGGGCTCGTCGCTGCTCGTCGTCGGCGGGGGATCGGTGGGGCTGGCGGCGGTGATGGGTGGCGCGGTGCAGCGGTGCGGCACGATCATCGTGGTCGAGCCGCATGCCGCGCGCCGCGATCTCGCGCTCGAACTCGGCGCGACGCATGCGATCGATCCGATCGGCAACGACGTGGCGGCCGCGGTGCGGGATATCCTTCCCGATGGGGTCGAATATGCCTTCGACACCACCGGCCGGCCGGACTCGTTCGCCGCCGTGCTGGCATCGCTCGCCGTGCGCGGTCATTTCGGCATGGTCTCGGCGCAGGCGGCCGACACGACGATCACACTGGACGTCAACAGCTTCATCCTGGCGGGCCATCATGTCCAGGGCATCATCGAAGGCGACAGCGATCCCGACGTCTTCATTCCCGAATTGATCGCGCACTACAAGGCCGGGCGCTTTCCATACGACCGGCTGGTGACGACCTATCCGCTGGCGGACATCAACCGCGCGATCGAAGACCAGCATGCGGGGCGCTGCATCAAGGCGGTCCTCATTCCCGATCACGGCAAGGGGGAAGCCAATGACTGAACCGGGCGCTTTCGCCATGACCATCGGCGGCCGTCCGGTTGCCGGCACCGCATGGTTCGATGTCCTCAATCCCGCGACCGAGGAGGTCGTCGGCCGCGCACCCGATTGCAGCCGCGCTCAACTCGACGAAGCGGTCGAGGCGGCGCGGGGGGCATTTCCGGCTTGGCGGGCGACGCCGCTTGCCGAACGGCAGCGGCTGGTGGCGAGGATCGGCGAGGTGATCCGCGAGCTGGCGGGCGACCTGAAATACCTCCTCACGGCCGAACAGGGCAAGCCGCACGCGGCCGCGGAGGCCGATCTGCTCGACGGCGCGCGTTGGTGCGAAGCGGTGTCGACGCTGTCGCCGCCGGTGATCGTCAACGAGGATGACGCGGAACGACGGTCCGAAACGCATTTCGTGCCGATCGGCGTAGTCGGCGGAATCGCGCCGTGGAACTTCCCGATCGCGCTGGCGATGTGGAAGGTCGCACCGGCACTGGTCGCCGGGAACACGATGGTGCTGAAACCGTCGCCCTTCACGCCGCTGACGACGCTTCGCATCGGTGAGGCGTTGCAGGCGGTACTGCCGCCGGGCGTGCTCAACATCGTGACGGGGCAGGACGAACTGGGCCCGTGGATGACCGCGCATCCGGGTATCGACAAGATCAGCTTTACGGGCTCGACCCAGACAGGCCGCAAGGTGATAGCGTCGGCGGCCGCCACGCTGAAACGTGTGACGCTTGAGCTTGGCGGCAACGATGCCGCGATCGTCCTGCCCGATGTCGATGTCCGTGACACTGCCGAGAAGCTGTTCTGGGCGGCCTTCTTCAACGCCGGGCAAATCTGCATCGCGACCAAGCGCGTCTATATCCATGCGGATATCTATGACGAACTGCTCGACGCCTTGACCGCCTATGCCGCGACGGTGAAGGTCGGGAACGGCGCGCATCAGGGCGTCGACCTCGGGCCGATCCAGAACCGGCTGCAATATCGGCGGGTCGTCGATCTGATAGAAGACGCCCGGCAGCAAGGCTATGCGCTGCGCACGGCGGGCGAAGTGCCGGACGGGCCCGGCTATTTCGTTCCGATCACCTTCGTCGATAATCCGCCGGATGACGCCCGGATCGTCGCGGAAGAGCAGTTCGGTCCCGTTCTGCCGCTGATGAAATTCGACTCGGTCGACGAAGCCGTCGCGCGTGCCAATGCGTCGGACTATGGTCTGGCGGGATCGGTCTGGTCGAAGGACGAGCAAGCCGCGCTCGCTATTGCAGGGCGGCTAGAGACCGGGACGGTGTGGATCAACGAGGCGCTCCATGTGACGCCTTTCGCTTCCTTCGGCGGACATAAGCAGTCGGGCATGGGGGTCGAAAATGGCATCGACGGCATGCTCGAATATACCAATCCGCAGACGATCGTCCTGCGCAAGGCCGGCGGGGGCGAAGCGTGAACGACGATATCCGTTATGAGGTGAAGGGCAGGGTGGCGATTGTCCGCCTGAACCGGCCCGACAAGCTGAATGCCTTCACCTACGACATGCTGGCGGCCTTTCGGGATCGGATCGACGAGGCGGTACGGGACAGCGCGGTTACCGCGATCGTCGTCACCGGAACGGGGCGTGCCTTCTGCGCCGGAATCGACGTGAGCCTTCTCGAACAGAGCGTGACCGAGGGGCGCGAGAGCGAGGGCCGCGACCATATCCGCGATGGCGACCTTCCGGCGCTGTTCAGTTTCCTGCTGCGCGTTCCCAAGCCGGTAATCGCAGCGGTCAACGGAGTGGCAGCCGGTGGTGGTTTCGTGCTCGCCATGATGTGCGACATGCGCGTCGTCGCCGACGATGCCTATCTGGCGACGATCTTTTCGCGGCGCGGCCTGATCGCCGAACATGCGATGAGCTGGATATTGCCTCGCCAGATCGGCACCAGCCGCGCGCTCGACCTGCTGTGGAGTTCGCGCAAGGTGGGCGCTCGCGAAGCGCTGGCGATCGGGCTCGCCGATCGTATCTCCAACCCCGAAGCGCTGCTCGACGATGTTGCGGCTTATGTGGAGGAACTCGCCGCCAGCGTATCTCCGCGCGCGATGGCGGTCATCAAGCGGCAGGTCTATGCCCATTGGTCGGCCGCCCTGCGCGAGGCCTCGATCGAGTGCGAATGGCAGATGAACGAAGCACTCGCCCATTCCGACGCCGAAGAGGGCGCGCGCAGTTTCGTCGAACGCCGCGAGCCGCGTTTCGGGTCGCTGGAGGTGCGGTTGCCATGAGCGATTATCGCACGATCCTCTTCGATCGCCGGGATGCGGTCGCGCAGATACAATTCAATCGGCCCCATGCCCGCAACAGCCTGACCGACGAAACCTCCGCCGAATTCGCCGACGCGGTTGAGCGGACATCTCGGGACGCTTCGATCCGGGTTTTGCTGATCCGCGGCAACGGCAAGGATTTCTGTCCGGGTGCCGATGTGAAGGCTTATCATGGCGATCCCGATGTTCAGGCGGGGCATGATGATGCCAGGCCCGAAGATTTCCGATCGAGCATTCTGCTCCATGAAATGCCCGCCGTCACGGTCGCCGCGATCCGGGGCGGATGCGCCGGGGCGGGGTTCGGATATGCGTGTGCGTGCGATATTCGCGTCGCCGACCGCAGCGCTCGTTTCAACACGGCGTTCCTCGATGTCGGGGTTGCGGGCGACATGGGCGTTCCCTGGTCGCTTCCCCGACTGATCGGCGCGGCGCGCGCGCGCGATCTGTCCTTTCTGCCGCGCAAGTTCGACGCCGCAGAGGCCCATGCGATCGGACTGCTGGCCAGGCTCTTCCCCGACGAAGTTTTCGAGGCCGAAGTCGAAGCTCTCCTTGCACGGCTCTGCGGAATGGCGCCGCTGGCGCTCCGGGGATTGAAGGCCAATTATCTCGCCGCCGAGAGAATGGATTTCGCGGATTATGTCGCGCTGGAGACGGAGCGCCATCTGGAACTGTTCGACAGCGAAGACAGGGCGGAGGCTTTCGCCGCCTTTGCCGAGAAGCGCCCCGGCAGGTTTCAGGGACGATGACGCCGGTCGCCGACAATGGCCGCGCGGACTATCGGCTGCGACAGGTCGCCTTCGCGTCGACCGATCTCGAGCCGGTGGCGGACGATTTCGAAGCCGTGTTTGGACTGAAAATCGCCTTCCGGGACCCCGAGATCATTCACTATGGCCTCAAGAATATCGTGATGCCGGCGGGCTCCGATTTCATCGAGGTGGTCCAGCCCGTTCAGTCGAACACCTCGGCCGGCCGCTATCTGGCGAAACGCGGTGAAGATGGCGGCTATATGGTCATCGTGCAGGCGGCCGACGCGCTGGCGCATCGCGCGCGTCTTCAGGCGGCGGGGGTCGAGATCGTCGATGTCATGGATGTCGAGGACCACCAATGTTCGCATATCCATCCGCGCGAGTTCGGGGGCATATTGGCGTCGATCGATTCCACGCCGATCGCTCCGGACTGGCGCGATGCCGATAGCCACTGGTATCCGGCGGGCGGCGCGAACTGGCCTGCGGCGCGCACCGCGGACGTTCAGGGTATCGCTGCCGTCGCGATCCAGTCGGCCGATCCCGTCGACACGGCGGGCCGCTGGTCGCATGTCCTCGCGGCGCCGCTCCGTGACGAGCCGCCGCGGATCGAGTTGCTGCGCGGTGCCGAGATTCGTTTCGTGACCCCGACCGACCGGCATGGACGGGGTATCGCCTATACCGCCCTTGCGATGCGCGAGCCGGGCCTCGCGATCGAGCGTGCCCGAAGTCGCGGGCTGCCGGTCGAGGATGGGGCCGTCTTGATTTGCGGCGCGCGTTTTCTGCCTGTGCCGATGACCGGGGAGTTGGGCTGACATGCATCCGTTCGTTCATGCCCGCGCGACGCCCGACAAGCCCGCCTATATCATGGCCGGTTCGGGCGAGGCGGTGAGCTATGCCGAACTGGAAGCGGCAGCCAACCGTGCAGCGCATCTTTTCCGCCGCCACGGCCTTCGCCGCGGCGACAATGTCGCGCTGCTGATGGAAAACGGCGTGCACTATTATCCCATCTTCTGGGCGGCGCAGCGTGCGGGTCTCTATCTTACCGGGATTTCGACCAGGCTGACGGCGGGCGAGGCCGAATATATCGTTCGCAATGCCGGGGCAAAGCTTCTGGTCACGTCCGCGGCGCTGAAGACGGTCGCGCTTCCGCTGGCCGATCGGCTGGCGGACATCGCGCTCTATATGGCCGGCGGGATCGAGTCGCCCTTTCGGTCGTGGGAAGATGCCGTCGCGGCGATGCCTTCGGAGCCGGTGGCCGACGAATCGCCGGGCGCGCTGATGCTCTATTCGTCGGGAACGACGGGACAGCCGAAGGGCGTCAAGCATCCCTTGCCGACCGGCCCGATCGACGAGCCCAATTACCTCGTCGAATTGATGCTCACGCTCTACGGCGGTTCGCGCGACATGGTCTATCTGTCGCCGGCCCCGCTCTATCATGCCGCGCCGCTGTCCTGGTCGACGATCGTCCATCGTCTGGGCGGCACGGTGATCCTGATGGAGCGTTTCGACGAGGAGCGGGCGCTCGAATTGATCGACCGCTATCGCGTGACGCATTCGCAATGGGTACCGACCCATTTCTCGCGGATGCTGAAGCTGCCGGAAGCTGTTCGGGCGCGATACGACATGTCGTCGATGGTCACGGCCATTCACGCCGCGGCGCCCTGCCCGGTTCCGGTCAAGGAAGCGATGATCGCGTGGTGGGGGCCGATCATCCACGAATATTATGGCGGCACCGAATCCTGTGGAACGACCCATTTGTCGACCGAGGAATGGCTTGTGAAGAAAGGCTCGGTCGGCCGCGCGCGGCTCTGCGAGGTCCATATCTGCAACGATGAAGGCGAACCACTGCCAGTGGGCAAAGAAGGACTTGTCTACTTCGCGGGCGGCAATGATTTCGAATATCATCTCGATCCGGAGAAAACGGCGGCAAGCCGCAACAGGCTGGGCTGGAAGACGCTCGGCGACATCGGGCGGCTCGATGAAGACGGCTATCTTTTCCTGACCGACCGAAAAAGCTTCACCATCATTTCGGGGGGCGTGAACATCTATCCGCAGGAGATCGAGAATCTGCTCGTCACGCACCCGAAGGTGGCGGATGCAGCGGTGATCGGCGCACCCGACGAGGATATGGGGGAGCGCGTGGTCGCGGTAGTGCAGCCGCTCGACCCCGCCGACAGCGGCGAAGCGCTCGCTGAGGAACTGAAGCTGTTTTGCCGCGCGAGCCTCAGTGGACTCAAGGTGCCGCGGCAAATCGATTTTCGGGACGAACTGCCGCGCCAGCCTACCGGAAAACTCTACAAGCGCCTGCTTCGCGACGAATATCGGCAACGCGCCGACCAGGCGACGACGGCAGGGACGTAGCAGATGATGTCGGACTCTTTTCTCAGCCATGCCGGAGCCGATCGGGACGCGAGCCGTCTGGTGGATCTTGCGCGTCTGGAACAATGGCTCGACGATGCCGGCGTCGGATCGGGGCCGCTGGAAAATGTCGTGCCTCTGGCGGGGGGAACCCAGAATATCCTGCTGGCGTTCGATCGCGAGGGCGAGCGTTATGTTCTTCGCCGACCGCCGTTGTTTCCCCAATATGACGGAAATGCCACGATCCGGCGCGAGGCGCGCTTTCTGACCGCGTTGCGCGGCAGCGATGTTCCGCACCCGCCGATCGTCGCCGATTGCCCCGATCACGACGTGCTGGGCGCATCCTTTTTCGTGATGAAGCGGATCGACGGCTTCAACGCGCATGACCGTCTGCCGCCCCTTCATGCCGAAAGCGCGCGCATCCAGCGCGCGATGGGCTTCGCGCTCGTCGACGGCATCGTGGCGCTCGGCCGTATCGATCCCTTTGCGGTGGGCCTCGGCGATATCGGTCGGATCGACGGCTATCTCGATCGCCAGGTGCCGCGCTGGCTGAAGCAACTCGACGACTATCGGCAGTATGAAGGATGGCCGGGTGCGAGCGGTCTGCCGGGCGTCCAGACGGTCGCCGACTGGCTCTCGGCCCACAAGCCCCAGGGTTTTACGCCTGGCATCGTGCATGGCGACTATCATCTCTCCAACGTCATGTTTCGCCCCGATGGCCCCGAACTGGCGGCCATCGTCGATTGGGAACTCGCGAGCATCGGGGATCCGCTGGTCGATCTCGGCTGGGTGGTGGCGACCTGGCCCGGTGCCGAAGGCCCGGTTTCGGGCACGGTCGGCGCGCATCCGTGGATCGGTTTTCCAACGGCCCAGGAACTGGTCGAGCATTATGGACGCAACAGTTCACGCGATCTGTCGCACATCCGCTGGTACGCGGTGCTCGGATGTTTCCGGCTCGGAATATTGGTCGAGGGAACGCATGCGCGGTCGTTTGCGGGCAAAGCCGATCCTGCGATCGGCGATCGCCTTCATGCGCAGGCGGTTTTCCTTTTCGATCGCGCATCGAAACTAATCGCGGGTAACCCTCCGCTTTCCACTATCGATTGAGCACAGGCCGCCAAAAGGCGCAACTTGTGATATATTTACTTACTTATATATGTAACATGGAGGCAGATTTGGGCTGGGACTTTGAAACCGATCCTGATTTTCAGGCGGAACTCGACTGGATGGCGGCGTTCGTGCGCGAAAAGGTGGAGCCGCTCGACCATGTGCTCGACAATCCCTATGATGTGACCAACCCGCGAAACATCAGGTTGGTCCGTCCGCTGCAACAGCAGGTGAGGGATCGTGGACTGTGGGCCTGCCACCTGGGGCCCGAACTCGGCGGCAAGGGTTTCGGGCAGGTCAAGCTCGCGCTGATGAACGAGATATTGGGCCGGTCGAAATTCGGATCGGTAGTCTTCGGATGCCAGGCTCCGGACACCGGCAACGCGGAAATCCTCGCGCATTACGGCACACCCGAGCAGAAGGACCGCTTCCTGAAACCGCTCCTCGAGAATGAGATCGTCTCCTGCTTCTCGATCACCGAGCCGCAAGGGGGCGCCGATCCGACGCTGTTCACGACGAAAGCGGTCGAAACGGACGGTGAATGGGTAATCGACGGCGAAAAATGGTTCGCCTCGAACGCAAGCTGCGCCGCCTTCTTCATCGTCATGGCGGTCACCGATCCCGACGCGCCGCGCCACGAGCGGATGTCGATGTTCATCATCCCCGCGGGAACGCCCGGCCTGGAGATCGTCCGCGACGTCGGCCACGTCGGCGAGAAGGTTCCGATGCATGCCTATCTGCGTTTCAATGGCGTCAGGGTTCCGGCCGGGAACATGCTCGGGAAGCGCGGACAGGCGTTTGCGGTCGCGCAGACGCGGCTGGGCGGAGGTCGGATCCATCATGCGATGCGGACGCTCGGCGAGGCGCGCAAGGCGTTCGAAATGATGTGCGAACGTGTCGTGTCGCGGCAGACGCGCGACGGTCTGCTCGCCGAAAAGCAGACCGTGCAGGAGAAGATCGCCGATAGCTGGACCGAACTCGAGCAGTTCCGCCTGCTCGTCCTGCGCACCGCGTGGCTGATCGACAAATATCAGGACTATCGGATGGTGCGGAAGGATATCGCCGCCGTGAAAGCGGCAATGCCGCGCGTGCTGCACGACGTTGCGAGCCGGGCGCTGCATTTGCATGGCTCGCTCGGCGTGAGCCATGAAATGCCGTTCATGGACCAGATCGCCATGTCCTATGTCCTCGGGCTCGCCGACGGACCGACGGAAGTGCACAAGGTCACGGTCGCGCGGCAGATTCTGCGCGACGTCGTGCCGTCGACGGACCTGTTTCCCGCCTATCACATCCCGCGGCTGGAAGCGGAGGCGCGTGCGCTGGTGGGGGAGGTCTGATGGCGCAGGTCGCGACGATCGTCACGCTCGATATCCTGCCCGACAAGGACGCGGAGTTCCGATCGATTATCGAAGCGATGATTGCGGACGTCCGGGCGAACGAGCCCGACACCTTGCTCTATTGCCTGACGCGCGACGCCGAGGGCGGCCGCTACCGCATGCTCGAAATCTATGCGTCCGCGGATGCCGCCGTGGCGCATGGCAAGCGCGAGACGATCCGCGCGCGAGCGCGGCTCATTGGCCCATGCCTTGCCACGCCCGTCACGATCGAGAAACTGGAAGGCATATTATGATCGCAAATTATCACTATGCCGCGGCGGGGAAAGGCTGATGCGCGCGGTTGTCCTCCGAAACGGCGAACTCATCGTCGCCGAGCAACCCGAACCGGCTCCGGGTGAAGGTCAGGTGCTCGTGCGGACCCGCACCTGCGGGATCTGCGGCACCGATCTGCACGCACGCCATCATCTGGCCAATTTCCTGGATGGGATGACGCGCTCGGGCTCTCACCTGCCGACCGATCCCAGGGCGGATGTCGTGTTCGGGCATGAGTTTTGCGGGGAGATACTGGATCATGGTCCGAACACGGACCAGCGGCTCGCGCCGGGGACGCTGGTGGTCGGCCTGCCCTATATAACCGGACCTGCCGGCGCGGAATATGTCGGCTATTCCAACCGCTTCCCCGGCGGGTTTGCAGAGCGGATGGTATTGACGGAACGTCTGCTGTTTCCCGTCGGCAACGGATTGTCGGCCGATCACGCCGCGCTGACCGAACCCTTCGCGATCGGCGAGCATGCCGTGGCGCGTGCGCGCGTCCCCGAAGATGCCCGTATCATGGTCGTCGGCTGCGGTCCCATCGGTCTTGCCGTGATCGCGGCGCTCAAGGCTCGCGGGCTGGGCCCGGTGATCGCCATCGACTTTTCACCGGCGCGGCGCCGCTTCGCGGAGGCGATGGGGGCGGACATCGTTGTCGATGCTGCTGACGAGACGCAGGCGTCCGTCTGGGCGCGGATCGGCAACAGGAAGCAGCGCGCGGTTGCGTTCGAATGTGTCGGCAGGCCGGGCGTCGTACAGCATATCATCGAAGAGTTGCCGCGTAACGGATTTGTCGTCGTCGTCGGCAACGTCCTGGAACCGAGCTCGATCGATCAGGTGATCGCCTTCAACAAGGAAATCGATATCTGCTTTGCGCAGAATTACACCTCGGGCGAATTCCGCTCCACGCTCGACAATATCGCCGAGGGTCGGATCGACGTGACACCCGTCCTGACCGGAATCGTGCCGCCCGAAGGGGTCGCAGCTGGTTTCGATGCGCTCGCGGATCCCGAGAAACATGCCAAGATCATCGTGAGCTTTGACGTGCCGGCGCCTGACATTTCGGGTCACATATCCGCTTGAGCG